>NZ_JBKJOQ010000073.1:0-10790 GCF_046595475.1 Rhizobacter sp. | reverse complement strand
GCAAGCCCGGCCAGTGCCGACGAAGACGCGATGCGGCGGCTGCTCGAATCCATGCAAGGGGACAAGGCCAAGAAGCCTTGACTGCCGCACGCCGAAGGCCGGAACTGATCGGCCGCTCGACAGACGTGAAAAACCCCGCCGCAGCGGGGTTTTCATGCCTGAAAACAGGCTAACGAGGCCGGGCGGCGTCAGAGCTTCTGAGCCTGCATGAAGTCGTCGAACCCCGCCTCGGAGAAACGGAACCACAGGTTGGCGTCACGCCGGTAGGTCGAGTAGTCGTCGTAGATCTTCTTCCACGCCGGGTTGCTGGCGTTGAGCTCGGCATAGACCTCCATGGCCGACTTGAAGGAGGCGACCATCACGTCTTTCGGGAACGGGTGCAGCTTCACGCCCTGGCCGACCAGCGTCTTCAACGCTGCCGGGTTCCGGTAGTCGTACTTGCCCATCATGTCGAGGTGGGCGAAGGCCGAAGCCGACTCGATGATGGCCTTGTACTCGGGCGTCAAGCCGTCGTAGGCCTTTTGGTTGACGTACAGCGAGAGTTGCGGGCCGCCCTCCCACCAGCCAGGGTAGTAGTAATGCGGCGCCACCTTGTTGAAACCGAGCTTCAGGTCGTCGTACGGGCCGACCCACTCGGCCGCGTCGATGGTGCCCTTTTCAAGCGCTTGGTAGATCTCACCACCAGGAATGTTTTGCGGCACACCACCGATGCGAGCCAGCACCGCGCCACCGAAGCCGCCGATACGCATCTTCAGGCCCTTGATGTCGGCCAGCGACTTGATCTCCTTGCGGTACCAGCCGCCCATCTGCGCGCCGGTGTTGCCCATAGGGAAGTTGATGATGTTGTACTTGGAGTAGAACTCGCGCGTGAGCTTCAAGCCATTTCCCTCGTACATCCAGGCCGACATCTGGCGGCTGTTAAGCCCGAAGGGAATCGCGCAATCGAGTGCGAAGGTGGGGTCTTTTCCGAAGAAATAGTACGGCGCGGTGTGGGCCATTTCAACCGTGGCGCCTTGCACGCCGTCGACCACGCCGAAAGCGGGCATCAGCTCGCCGCCCGCATGCACTGAAATCTGGAACTTGCCACCAGACATGGCACCCACCGACTTGGCGAAGGTTTCGGCTGCGCCGAAGATGGTGTCGAGCGAACGGGGGAAGCTGGAAGCCAGACGCCAGCGAATGGCCGTCTGTGCGTGAACGATGGCAGGGGCGGTGCCCGCAGCCAGCACACCGGCGATGCCGGCACCATGAACAAAGGAACGGCGCTGCATTTGATTGTCTCCTTGAGGGCGAAGCAGTTGTCGCCAAATTCTAGGAGGGGGCTGATAGAGGCTCACCGGGATTTACCCGTGCGCAAAACTGCGTAGCCGCACGCACGCTCTCGCGGATTCCTTGCGATCAGAGGCCAGCGATTTTCATGCGCTCGATCAGCACCGAGCCTATCGTCTTGGTGCCCATGGTGTACGTGTCGGCGCCCACGGCGGTGATGCGCTTGAACATGTCGCGCAGATTGCCCGCGATGGTGATCTCGTGCACCGGGTAGGCGATGCGCCCTTTTTCCACCCAGAAGCCGGCCGCGCCGCGCGAGTAGTCGCCGGTCACGTAGTTGACGCCCTGCCCCATCAGCTCGATGACGAAGAGGCCTCGGTCTAGCTTGCGCAGCATGGCGTCGAGATCGTCGCTTGCGTGCGTGAGGCGGCTGCTGAAGCTCAGGTTTTGCGAGCCACCGGCGTGGCCGGTGGTGCGCATGTCAAGCTTGCGCGCCGAGTAGCTCGACAGGAAGTAGCCCTGTACCACCCCCGCCTTCACCACGTCGCGCACACGGGTCACCACGCCTTCATCGTCGAAAGGTGCGCTGCCCTTGGCACCTCGCAAGTGAGGGTCTTCGTGGATGTCGACATGCTCGGGCAGCACCTGCTGGCCCAGGCTGTCGAGAAGAAACGACGATTTGCGGTACAGAGAGCCGCCGCTGGTGGCTTGCACGTAAGCACCCAGCAGGCCGGCCGCCAGTGTCGACTCGAACAGCACCGGCACTTCGCAGGTCTTGATCTTGCGCGACTTCAAGCGCGAGAGCGCGCGCTCCGAGGCATAGCGACCCACGGCCTCAGGTGCGGCCAGCTCGCCGGGCGAGCGCATCGAGCTGTACCAGGCATCGCGCTGCATGTCGTCGCCGCCCTTGCCCGGCAAAGAGGCGATAGGAGCAACCGACAGCGAATGCCGCGAGCTGGCGTAGCCGCCACGAAAGCCACGGCTGTTACCGGCGAAGAAGTGCGACTGCTGGGCCGAGACACCGGCCCCTTCGGAATTGGTGATGCGCTTGTCGACCGTGAGCGCTGCAGCTTCGCAGCGCATCGCGAGCTCGGCGGCCTGGGCGGCGTTGATGTCCCAGGGGTGGAAGAGGTCGAGGTCGAGGCTGGCGGAGGCGCCCAGGGCCAGGTCAGCTTCATCGGGCAGGCCAGCGGCCGGGTCTTCTGCGGTGAAGCGCGCAATATCGTAGGCGGCGCGCACGGTCTGCTCGAGCGCGACACGTGAGAAATCAGACGTGCTGGCGTTGCCGCGACGCTGGCCGATGTAAACCGTGACGCCCATAGACTTGTCGCGGTTGCGCTCCACGTTTTCGATCTCGCCCTTGCGCACCGACACCGAAAGCCCCGCGCCTTCCGACACTTCCACCCCCGCATCGCTCGCACCCAGCGTCTTGGCCATGGCCAGCGTGTCGTCCACGAGCTGCTGGAAGGTCTCGCGGGAGTACGAAAAACCGTGGTGGGAAGAAAGGGATGGGGTCATGCGCAGCGGCGTTCAGTGGTGTAGTGCACGGGACGCACGGGCCAGTCACCCGCACGCGGCACCCGTGAAGAAGTGCCGCAGCTATCATACCGACGACCTATGCCGAGCCAATCCCCCACTACCCCTTCTGCTGACAGCGATGACGGCGAGTTCTACGACCGCCCGAGCAAGACCCAGCTCAAGAAGGACAGTCATGAGCTGCAAACCCTGGGCGAGGCGCTGGTGGCCCTGCCCGACAACCGCGTGGTCGACCTCGACATCTCCGAGGGCCTGCGCGATGCGGTGGCTGAATACAAACGCACCCGCTCCTTCGAAGGCAAGCGCAGGCAGATGCAATACATCGGCAAGCTGATGCGCCGCAATGATGTCGAGCCCATCCGCGAGGCCGTGGCTGCCCTGCAGCTGGGCCGAGCCAAAGACTCTCTCGCCCTGCACGAAGCCGAGCGCTGGCGCGTTGAGCTGATCGCAGCCGACGACTCCCTCACCCGCTGGACCACCGAGCACCCCGCGAGCGACCTGCAGCAGCTGCGCAGCCTCATCCGCGCAGCCCGCAAAGATGCCGCAGCCCAGCCCGAGCAGCGCAACGGGCGTGCATACCGCGAGCTGTTCCAGTTCATCAAGACGCATACCGCCACCGATGAGTGAGCCCCGGCCCTTCGAAGGCGGGCCTGACCGTGTACGGATAGGCCTGGTGTCGGTCAGCGACCGCGCCTCGACCGGTGTGTATGAAGACAAGGGCATCCCCGCACTGCAAGACTGGCTGGCGCGCGCGCTGCGCAACCCCATCGAATGGGAAACGCGGCTCATCCCCGACGAGCAGGCCGCCATCAGCGCCACCTTGTGCGAGCTGGTCGACGCCGCCCACTGCGACCTGGTGCTCACCACCGGCGGCACCGGCCCCGCGCTGCGCGACGTGACACCCGAAGCCACGCTGGCTGTAGCCCACAAGGAAATGCCGGGTTTCGGCGAGCAGATGCGCCAGATCAGCCTGCGCTTCGTGCCCACCGCCATCCTCTCGCGGCAAGTGGCGGTGATACGAGGCAAAGCGCTCATCCTTAACCTGCCAGGGCAGCCCAAGGCCATTGCCGAAACCCTGGAAGGTCTGCCTCAGGCGCAGCCGCCTGCCCCGGGCATCTTTGCCGCCGTGCCCTACTGCCTCGACCTGGTCGGTGGCCCCTACCTCGAAACCGACGACAAGCTCTGCAAAGCCTTCCGGCCCAAATCAGCGCAGCGGCAGCCTCCAAGCTGACCGCGCCACAGGAGACATCGGATGAGTGCCAGCCCCCGTGAGCCCAACCAAACGGCCGATCAGCACCTGGCCTCGATGTACGCGGTGCTGGGGGCGACCAACGAAGCCCTGCTCTATGCCACCGCCCCGACTGAGTTGTTCCAGCTCGTGTGCGACGCCGCCATCGATGGCCACAAGTTCCTGACCGCTGCCGTTACGTCACCCGACGCTGACACCGCGTGGCTGAAGGTCGAGGCGGCCTCGGGCCTGGCGGCGCAGCAGCTGCGCGAGGCGCGCATCTCGGTCGACGAAAACACGGCCGAAGGCCGCGGCCTGGTGGGCGAAGCCTGGCGCCAGCACCGCTCAGCCATCTCCAACGACTTTCTGCAGGATGAGCGCACCCGACCCTGGCACGAGATGGGTCAGCGCGCGAACGTGGCCTCAGGTGCAGCCATTCCGATCGTGCGCGGCGTGAAATCGATTGGCGTGATGTTGTTCTATTCGCGCGAGCTCGACGCCTTCAGCCCCGACATCATTGCCCTGCTGGAGCGCATGGCAAGCAACATCGTCTTCGCGCTGGGCAACTTCGAGCGCGAGGCCGAACGCCAACGCGCCGAAGTAGCGCTGCGGCGCAGCGAAGAGCGCTTTCGCAGCGTCCTCGACAGCCTGGACGACGCCTACTACGAGGTCGACATCCGCGGCAAGCCCGTACACCACAACCCCGCTTTCGCTCGCATGCTGGGCTACGACTACGACTACCGCGTGGGCGAAGACAACCGAAACCGGCAGACCCCTGAAATGGCGGCGGTGGTGTTCAAGGCCTTCAACGAGGTCTACCGCACCGGCCAGTCCAAAGGCTCGCAGCCATGGGAGTACCTGCACCGCGACGGCAGCGTGATCTATGTCGAGGGCTCGGTGCTGCTGGTGAAAGACGAGAGCGGCAAACCGAGCGGGTTCCGCGGAATCTTGCGCAACGTCACCGAGCGCCGCAAGATCGACCAGGCCTTGCGCGAAAGCGAAGCGCGCTTTCGCGCCATGACCGAACTGTCGTCCGACTGGTACTGGGAGCAAGACGCTGAGCTGCGGTTCACCCGGCTGGACAGCCGCCACGCGAGCCAACACACACAACCCAACCCGCTGCTCGGTCGTCGCATCTGGGAAAGCACGCTGATCGTGCAGGACGTCGGCGGCTGGGACGCCTTTCGCGAAAACCTCGTCGCAAGAAAGTCGTTTCGCGACGTGATCATGCAGCGTGTAGCGCCCGAGCGTCGGGCCTACTACATCAGCATGAGCGGCGAGCCCAGGTTCGACGCGGCCGGCACTTTCATCGGCTACCGCGGCATCTCGCGCGAGATCACCGAGCAGAAGGTGGCCGAAGAGCACATTCACCACATGGCGCGCCACGACGGCCTCACCGGTCTGCCCAACCGCATGATGTTCAGCAGCCTGCTGAACGTGGCCATCCCGACTGCCGCGCGCTACAAGCGCAACTTCGCGGTCATGTTCATCGACCTCGACCGATTCAAGTTCATCAACGACACGCTGGGCCATGAGGCCGGTGACACGCTGCTCAAGGAAATCACCGCCCGCTTCAAGCAGACGCTGCGCGCCAGCGACGTGATCGCCCGCCTGGGCGGCGACGAGTTTGTGGTGCTGGTGCAAGAGGTAAGCGACCGCGAGCACGCCGCCACCGTGGCGCGCAAGATGCTCTCGACGGCCATCAAGCCCATGGTGCTGGTGGGGCAAGAGTGCCGCGTCACGGCCAGCATCGGCATCGCCATGTTCCCCGGCGATGGCGAAGACGAACAGACGCTGATGAAAAACGCCGACAGCGCCATGTACTTCGCCAAGGAAGAGGGCAAGAACAACTTCCAGTTCTACTCGACCGAGATCAACTCGCAGTCGCTTGAGCGGCTGACGCTCGAAACCAACCTGCGCCGGGCGATGGAGCGCAAGGAGTTCACGCTCAACTACCAGGCCAAGCTCGACCTCAAGAGCGGCGCCATCACCGGCGTCGAAGCCTTGCTGCGCTGGAACAACGCAGAGCTGGGCTCGGTCTCGCCCGTCAAGTTCATCCCGATCGCCGAGGAAACGGGGCTGATCGTGCACATAGGCCGCTGGGTGCTCAGGACCGCCTGCGAGCAAAACGTGGCCTGGCAGCGCGAGGGCCTGCCGCCGATCAACATGGCGGTGAACCTGTCGGTGCGCCAGTTTGCCGACGAAAACCTGCTCGACGACATCGCCACCATCCTGCAGGAAACCGGCATGACGCCGGGCCTGCTGGAGCTTGAGATCACCGAAGGCATGCTGATCCACAACATCGAGCGCGCGATCAAGCTGCTCACGGCCATCAAGCAGCTGGGGGTGCGCCTGGCGATCGACGATTTCGGCACCGGCTATTCATCGCTAGGCCAGCTCAAGAACTTCCCGATCGACACCTTGAAGGTCGATCGCTCGTTCATACGCGACCTGGCCACCGACTCTGAAGACCGCGCCATCACCAGCGCCATCATTGCCATGGGCAAGACGCTCAGCCTCACCGTGGTGGCCGAAGGCGTCGAGACCGTCGAGCAGCAGAACTTCTTGCGCGGCCAGGCCTGCGACGAGATGCAGGGCTACTACTTCAGCAAGCCCATCGTGGCCGATGAGTTTGCCGCGCTGCTGCGCGCCAACACCCCTACTTCATCAGCTGGCTGAGGCTTTCGGCGTCGAAGGTTTCGGTTTTTTGCGCGTCGTTCGGTACGCAATCGTCCTTGGTCGACGACAGTTTCTCGATGGCCGCCCAGAGCATGGCGATCTGATGCGCATTGCCCGAGGCGTTGTCGATCAGGCCCCTCATCGCCAGGGCTACCGGGTCATCGCCTTGCGTCACGCCATAGGCTGAAAACCCCATCTGCGCAGACACTGCCTCACGCGTGGCATCAGCACTCTTTTCGATGATGCGCGCCGGAATGCCCACCGCCGTGGCGCCTGCCGGCACCGGCTTGAGCAGCACGGCGTTAGCGCCGACGGTAGCGCCATCGCCCACGGTGAAACCGCCCAGCACCTTGGCGCCTGCGCTCACCATCACCCCGCGCCCAAGCGTCGGGTGGCGTTTGCTGCCTTTGTAGAGCGAGGTGCCGCCAAGCGTTACGCCCTGGTAGATGGTGCAGTCGTCGCCGATCTCGGCTGTCTCGCCCACCACCACGCCCATGCCGTGGTCGATGAAGACGCGCCGGCCCACCACTGCGCCGGGGTGGATCTCGATGCCGGTGAAGAAGCGCGCCAGGTGCGAAATGAAGCGCGCTGGCCAGTGCCAGCCCCCCGTCCAGCACGAGTGGGCCCAGCGGTGCATGGTCAGCGCGTGCAGCCCGGGGTAACACGTCAGCACCGTGAAGGCGGAGTGCGCAGCGGGGTCGCGCTCCAGGATGCAGGCGATGTCTTCACGAAGGCGCTCGAACATGTTGAATCAGGGGGTTCTGGAGCGAGGCAGTTTAGCGGCGGGCGTTCATTCGTGCTGGCCGCGCGGCGGCTGGGGCCTTTCTTGTGAGCGCTCCACTTGCGACCGCTCCATCGCGCGCGCAATGCCGCGCAGCATGTGCACCTCTTCAGGGGTTAGTTGTGCGCGGTTGAAGAGCTGGTTCAGGCGCGGCATCAGCTTCTTGGGCGAGGCCGGGTCGAGAAAGCCGATGACGGCGAGCGCTGCCTGCCAATGGTCGAGCAGGCCCTGCACGCTCGCCGCATCGGCGCGTGCAGGCGCTGCAGCACGAGGCGCGACCGCTAAACCGCCTAGCGCCTGGCGCCAGTCGTATGCCAATAATTGCACAGCCTGCGCGAGGTTGAGCGAGCCGTAGTCGGGGTGGGTGGGGATGCTCAGGCACGCATGGCAGCGGTAAACGTCGTCGTTGCTCATTCCGAAGCGCTCGGAGCCGAAGACGAAGCCGACGCGTTGCCCTTGTGTCGCCAGCGTCTCGAACAATGCGCGAGGCGCTTGCGTAGGCGGGCCGAAATCGCGCGGCGTCATGGCGGTGGCGCAGGCAAACGTCACACCGTCCAGCGCCTCGGCCAGTGTGCCCACCACCCGCGCGCGCACCAGGACGTCGGCCGCGCCGCTGGCCATGGCCACGGTTTCTTCCTGCGTCAGCACGTCGGCAAAGCGGGGTGCCACCAGCACCAGGTCGCTGAACCCCATCACCTTCATGGCGCGCGCGGTGGCGCCCACATTGCCTGGGTGGCTGGTGTTGAGCAAGATGAAACGCGTGTCGTCCATGGGCGGGCAGGTAAAATTCCATTATCCGCAGTGCTTGGCTCAAGGAAACGCCGGGCCGCCCCAAGTTTCCTTGCTCCCCTCGGGGGGCGGACGACGCAACGCGACGGCCTTGGGGCCAACAGCACGCTCTTTCCTCATCGCCAATTCACCGTTTCTCCCTTTGCAGGACTCTCCATGTCGCAAGCGCTACACCCTATGCTCAACGTCGCCGTCAACGCGGCCCGAAAAGCGGGGAGCATCATCAACCGCGCTTCGCTCGACATCGACCAGCTGAAGGTGAGCACCAAGTCGACCAACGACTTCGTGACCGAGGTGGATCACAAGGCCGAAGAGGTCATCATCGAAACCCTGCTCACGGCTTATCCTGGCCACGGCATCCTGGCCGAAGAGTCGGGCCGCAAGCACGGCGCGAAGCACAGCGAATACGTCTGGATCATCGATCCGCTCGATGGCACCACCAATTTCATCCACGGCCTGCCGTTCTACGCGGTGTCGATTGCCCTGGCCTTTCGTGACCAGATCCAGCAGGCCGTGGTGTACGACCCCACGCGCAACGAGCTCTTCTATGCCTCCAAGGGCCGCGGCGCGTTCATGAACGACAAGCGCCTACGCGTGTCTAAGCGCACGCGCATGGCCGAGTCGCTTATTGGCACCGGCTTCCCTTTCCGCAAGGGCGACAACTTCCAGCGCTACGTGAAGATGTTCAGCGAGATCATGCAAAACTGCGCCGGTGTGCGCCGCCCCGGCGCCGCCGCGCTAGACCTCTGCTACGTGGCCGCCGGTCACTACGATGGCTTCTTCGAGACCGGCCTCAACCCCTGGGACATCGCCGCGGGCTCGCTGATGATCACCGAGGCCGGTGGGCTCATCGGCAACTTCACCGGCGAATCAGATTTTCTGTACCAGCGCGAGGTGGTGGCCGGCAACCCGAAGGTGTACGGGCAGATGGTGAGCATCCTCGCGCCCTACAGCCAAGTCATCAAGGAGGGCGCCCCGAATGTGCCCCATGAGGCTGCTGCGGTGATCACGCCTGAAGACGCGCTCATCGCCACCACGGCCGAAGCGCCCGCGAAACGAACCGCAGTGCGCATCCGCAAGGCAGATCTCCCCGCCAAAGACTGAACGTGCCCGCCCAGACCTTGAGCGCTCACCAAAGATCCAGCCGCCATGGCTGTGGCCTGCACGCAGGTGCGGCCAAGCCACTGGTGCTCGGTGCGCGCCTTGTGCGTTTCTGAAAGGGCGCGCAACCGGATGGCCATCCTGCGGGCACAGGAATTCAGGTGTTGCGTGCGATGATGCCGTCGCGGATTGAAACCCGATCCGCGCCCCGCCTCCGCGTACTCTCATCCCCTCACATGCCCCAAGACCCGTTCTTCCATCAAGAATCCGGGGCCGTGCGCTTCTGGGTACCCATCAATGGCGAGCTCATCGGCGCGAGCATCAGTCGTGAGACCTTGCACCACCGCTTTCGCCCGGGTGCGCAAGGTGATGACCCGCTGGAGACCTTCACCACCTACCTAAGCGACATCACCGCCGCCGTCGAGCGGCGCGTGGCCGCGGGGTCGATCGAGCCGGTGATGCTGCGCGAGTACGACCTGCGCCAGACCTGATTGCGCCAGAGCGCCAGAATCGCCTTTCCCCTGAGTCAGGCTCAGCGAGAGCGGAGCGTTCTGACCACCTCATCGGCCAACGCCAGGCACGAAGTCAACCCCGGTGACTCGATGCCAAAGAGGTTCACCAGCCCCGCCACACCGTGCTGCCGCGGCCCATCGATGCGGAAATCTGGCGCCGGTTCGTCGCGCGTGTGGATCTTCGGCCGCATGCCGCTGTAGGCGGGCAGCAGTGACCCATCCGGCAAGCCGGGCCAGTAGCGGCGCACGTCGGCATAGAAGCTTGCCGCGCGGGCGGGATCAACCACGTAGTCGAGCGGCTGCTCGGCTGCGCTGTCGGGCAGCCACTCCACATCGGGCCCGAAGCGCGCCTGCCCGCCCAGATCGAGCGTGAGGTGCACGCCCAGCCATGCGTCTTGCGGCAGCGGATACACGAGCCGCGAGAACGGCGAGCGGCCCGCCAGTGCGTAGTAGTTGCCTTTGCTGAAGTGCGCCTGCGGCACGAAGGCCGAGCCCAGGCCCCCGGTGGCCGCGGCCAGGCGTGGTGCCCACAGGCCCGCGGCGTTGACGACGATGCGCGCGGCCAACTCCATCGGCTCATCGCCACCGACCTGAAGCACATGCCGCCCTGCCCCGCGCACGATGCTCAGCACCGGCGAGGACAAGGCCACATCACCGCCGGCGCGTTGCAAGTCGCCTTGCAACGCGAGCATCAGGCCGTGGCTGTCGATGATGCCGGTGGACGGTGAATGAATGGCACCCACACAGGCCAGTTGCGGCTCCATCGCACGTGCCTCGGCCTGGCTCAAGCGCTGCAAGTCATTCACGCCGTTGATGGCCGCCTTGCTCATCAACACACCCAGGCCGGCAAGCTGACTCTCGTCGGTTGCCACCACCAGCTTGCCGCAGCGCTGGT
>NZ_JBKJOQ010000016.1:0-32329 GCF_046595475.1 Rhizobacter sp. | reverse complement strand
ACTTCGGGTGGGGCACAGATCGTGATTCAAGGCTCGGGCATCACGGTGCAGTGCCCGGGGAAGATCACGGTGCATGCGGCGACCAAGAGCATGGTCGGGCCGGCGGGCGAGAGTTATCCGTTGCCGGGGTTGCCGCAGCACATCTGCCTTGCATGCTTGCTCAAGGCACGTAAGAACGGTTCACGCATGGCGGTGGCTTGAGGCACGGTCATGTCGGCTGAAAACAACTTTGCAAAGTGGCTGGCTCATTTGCAAGACGATGCGAAAGCGCGCAGCCTTGCGGTTTATTTGATCGTCGATCAATCGGCTTTTCCACGCATGGCCGAAGCTCGTTCGCGTTTGCAAGGCATGACCCAGCGCAACATCTTGCGCGACACGAACGACGCCGACATCGACGGTGCCAGCCCCTTGCTCCTATGCGATGACGGCGCCGAGTATGCCCGGCTACCTGGGCTTGCACGCTGGCTGTATGTGCAGGGTCGTTACGCAAACGGGGTGATGGTGCTGGTGAGTGGCTTGAGCACAAGCGAATTGCACACCCAGCTGCGTCTGCGAACCGAGTTGATGCTGCCCGACAGGCTGCGCATGGTGCTGCGCTACTTCGACACCCGCGCGCTGACCTTGCTGCCCCGCCTGTTGAGTCCTCAGCAATATGCGGCCTTCACTGCTTGTGCAACCGAATGGCACTACCTCAGCCGGGCGGGTGAGTTGCTGCAGCTGCCTGCGGCCCCGCTGGTGCAAGACAGCGCTTATGCCAGCCCCCTGCAACTCAACGCCGAACAAGAGCAGATCCTGATCGACGACGCCCTCACCGACTCGGTGATCGACCAACTGCTAGACCTGAACGCCTCCACCCTGCACGGGCTGACCCCGCCGCAGCAATACGAGCGCATTGCGCCGCTGGTAGCCGACGCGCGCAAGTGGGGCCTGAACGACACGCTGGAAGCCTTGGCCTACGTGGACATCGCCTTGCTGCAAGGGGCGGGCTTTGCCGGCCAGGAGCCCTGGGCGAGCCGCTTGGCGGCGCATCGCAAGGGCGAGTTGCCGTTAGCGCAAGTCTTTCAAGATGACGCGGCATGAGCGGGCATCATCACGCCAGCTCGTGGGCCGCTCGCGTGGGTGCGGTCTTGCTTCTCGTGCTGTGTGCCGCATGTGGCCCGAGCCGGTCAGCCGAACCGCTGGCAGCGGCTTCTGCGGTGCCTGTTGAACCCGATGTACACGGCAACCCCAAACACTATTCGGTCATCGCCTATGGCTACAACTACACCGACACCTACATCGACAGCTTTGAGGTCGATGGAGCAGGGGGAGGGAATCTTGAGGTCAGTATTCCCACGGCAGGAGGCGGAAAGAACACCTGTTGCGCTCTGGTGACTTCCGGCCTGCCCCTAGGAACCGAGTTCACGATCAAGTGGTCGCGCGACCGCAAGCGCTGGTGCGAGCAGACCGTCAAGCTCGTGAAACCCGTCCCGGTGGAGCCGCGCTATCTCGAGGTGCATTTCTACCAAGACGGACATATCGAAATCGACGTGACTCATGAAGCAACGCCCCCACGCCGCAAGCTCGAAAGAGCAAGCTACGCGCGGCGTCACGAGACGGGCAACGTCAACAACGACGAGAAGTACTCAAGGTGCAAAGATGGCTACTGAATCAGGGCGTGTGACGGCGCGTCGGATGTGGGCTGCGGTGGCTGTGGCCACCACGCTGTTGAGCACGGCATGCAGTCCCAGCCGCTCCCCCGCGCCAGCGGGTTCGGCACCGTCTGCGCTCGCGGCGGCTTCTGCTGTTCCCGTTGAACGCGATGCCCAGGGCAACCCCAAACACTATTCGGTGGTGGCTTATGGCTACAACTACACCGATACGTACATCGACAGCTTTGAGGTCGATGGGGCAGGCGGAGGGAATCTCGCTGTCAGCACACCAACATCTCCGGGCGGAGGGCACACCTGCTGTGCATCTGTGACCTCCGGCTTGCCTCTTGGAACCGAGTTCAGGATCAAGTGGTCCCGAGACCGCAAACGTTGGTGCGAACAGACCGTCAGACTCATCAGCCCTGTGCCAGTGGAGCCACGGTATCTCGAAGTCCATTTCTACCAGGATGGGCATATCGAAATCGATGTCACGCAGCGAGCTTCGCTACCCCGAGTGAAGCTGGAAGCTTTTAGCCGAGGAGAGCGCCACGAGACGGGCAACCTCAACAACGACGAGAAGTACTCAAGGTGCAAAGATGGCTACTGATACTCCACAACTCTGCGCTGCGCACCGGCAGGTCAGCGCTGCGGCCGATCTGGCTCTGTTCGGTCTTCCCGGCATGGAGTCACTGAAGCCACCGGTGTGCCCCACACGCATTCCCTTCAGTGACCCTTCGGCGACTCGGCCTGACCCACCACCCATGTCGTGTCAGCAAAGCTTGACACTGAGCTTTTTCTTCGATGGAACAGGTAACAACCTCGATGCCGATGTTGGCACGTGGGAGCACAGCAACGTGGCACGGCTGTATCGCTCGCATCGTGAGGATAACGACGCTAAAGGGCTCTATCGCTTTTACCTCCCCGGCATCGGCACCTACTTCATGGACCGCGAAGTCCAAGACCCAGGTGGCACCATGTTTGGCCGCGGCTTCGGCGCGATGGGGCAAGCCCGCTTGAACTGGGCTTTCGCTCGCCTGCGCGAGAAGGTGGAAGACGCCGAGAAGCGCGCGCTGAACCCCACCAACAAGATCTGCTGGATCAAGGTCTCGGCCTTTGGCTTTTCGCGCGGTGCTGCGCAAGCGCGCGCTTTTGCGCGAGACCTGCAAAAGCTCTGCGAGCCTGATGCCAAGAGCGCTACTGGCTGGCGGCTGCGCAAGGGTGGTTACCCCATCGAGATCACCTTCTTAGGGCTGTGGGACACCGTGGCCTCCGCGGGTTTGCCACCCAGCGCCAACAACCTGCAACGCAACCGTTATGCCAAGGCACTGGAGGGATCAGCAGGTGCAGTGAGGCGGGCTTTTCAGACGCCGGAACTCAAACAACTGGCTTTTGGCGAGGCGGGGGCTGACCCGGCACCTGGGCCCGCTGATGGCCACGCTGATTGGGCCACTGGCATGGCCATCGGCGACCTGGTGAAGCGCTGTGCCCACATGGTGGCCGGGCATGAGCTGCGCAACTCCTTTGCCTCTGACAGTGTGTTGTATGCAGCGTCGCCCCATCAGTTTGCGTTGCCGCTAAATACCAACGAGTGGGTTTACCCAGGTGTGCATTCCGATGTGGGCGGTGGGTACCGGCCGGGCGAGGGAGGCTGCCGGCCCGAGAAGGGCGCACAGCTGAGCCTGGTTGCGTTGAGAAGCATGCATGAACTGGCGCTCAAAGCCGGCGTGCCGTTGGTTCCGTTGAGCGGGTTGGTGGGGGTTGAGCGTGATGACTTCGCACTAGACGGTCCGGTCGCCGAGCAATACGCCAAGACCTTGGATCTATGGCAGCGCTACCTCAAGCACCACAACACCTACAGCGTGCCGGGCGCCAGGAGCGGCTTGGGCGGCGAGATGGTCAAGCACATGCGCGCCTATTACGCATGGCGCTTTCGGGCCATACGCATCGCACGCGAGTCTGCACGAACCGGCCATGCCACGCAGCAGCAAGAGCAGGTGATGTCGCACGAGGCTACCTTCGCCTCAGACCGCAAGAAGCTTGATGCTGATTACAACGCCGCCGCCAAAGATTTGATGCAAGCGCAAGACCGGCAGTGGCACGCGCGCGTCGAGCTTGACAATGCGCAGCGGGCGCTGATCCGCTTCGGAACACCCGTCAACCCTGTGCTGGTGCAAAAGCATGAGCTGGCCAAGCGCGACACCGAGCAAAAGCAGATTCGGTGCGACCGCATTCGTGCCCGTGTCACCACGGCGGCTGACGACAGCAAGCTCAATGCCTCTATCGCCAAGTACGACCAGATGCTCTATGACGATGCAGTGCAAATCGTGGGCTGGATGCGCGAAGACGAGTTCGATGAAGAATTGGACACCCTGCGAGAGAAGCTGGGCAGACTGGAAATGCAGCGCAACAGTGAAATGGCACGGCTGAATATGAGTGGCGCCGGGCTGGACCCGGTGACCCTGCGGCCCACCGCCGAGGGCGAGCGCATGTGGCGTGAAATCAATGGCCGGTACGAGCCGCAGATCACCGACACCAAAGCACGCATCGCTGAACTCAAGGCCCGCAGGAAGGCCAAGAAGGCACCCACTACCGACATGCACCTCGGCAAGCTGAGGCCGCATTACCGCGGCCTGGTCGATGCGTATCTGGACGAGTTCGAGCGCGGGCTAGGCCTGAAGGACGAGAAGGTCATCGCGTTTTTTGATGACTACGTGCACGACTCGCTGGCCGGCTTTGACACCGACGAGACTTGGCCCTCGGACCCTCGCATGGTGTATGTCGGCGGTGACCACAAGCTGCGTTTTGCACAGGTTGATCACTCCGACCGCCTGGCTCAATCAGCTTCGCAAGGTGTGCTGGCCTGAAGGCCTCATTGCGAGCCCATGTGCGCCGACGCGCTGTCTGACAAGGCGTGGGCGCGACAGCTGCTCCAGCTGTCGCGCCACTCCTCAAAGCATCTGCCGCAGCCTCGCCTCCACATACTGCCCCGCCTCCGGCGGCAATGCGCCTGTGGTTTTGGCCCGCATGAACGCCTCTCGCGCGGCGCCGGTCTGCCCTTCGGCTGCCAGTGAAATGCCCAGCCCCATCCACCACACGCTGTTGGCCGGAGCGAGTCGCAGCGCAATGCTGAACTGCTCGCTCGCCTCGGCATGCCGGCTCGCGCGCTGCAATATCGCAGCGTAGAAACCCAAATACTCCGCGTTGTTCGTGGCCCGCGGCAGCGCGGTTTGTAGGGTGGTGGCCGCGCCTGGCAGGTCTTGCCGCTCGGTTTGAAGCCGGGCCAGCATCAAGGCGAGGGCAGGTTGCTGCGGTGTCATCGCATGGCCTTCCTGCAGCAGCGCAAACGCATCATCGAGTCTTGATTGACCGATCAGCAAGCCCGCCTGAGCCAGGCGGGCCGGCGCGAAGCTTGGGTCTTCGCGCAGCGCGGCAATGAACTCCTTGGCGGACTCATCGATCAGCCCCGCCTGGTGCGCGGTCACGCCGCGTTGGTAGCCCGCCTCGGCGCGCTCTTGGGGTGTGCGGGTCGACATGCGCTTGTCGATGCGAGCCTCGCCTCGCGGCAAGGCCGTGACGAGCGATGCTGCGGCATCAGGCACCGGTCGGGTCGTGAGCGGTCTGGGGGTGCTGACGAGGGTAGGGCGGCTCGTCGGTGTCGCCAAGGCGATTGAGACAGGTTTCACGGCGACAGGCGCGGGCGCTTTCACCTCGGCCACGACAACGGGGCGTACCTCGGCTACGGCAGTTGCCACCAAGGGCGGCGCCACAGCCTGAGGTGCCGCAAGGGCCACGGCCACGGCTGCCACAGGCACCGGCTGTGCCTTGCTGCTCATGCCCGCGGGCCACGAGATGCTGCCTTGCGCCACACCGCCCACGACGATGGCGGTCAACGTGAGGCCCACGCCAACCCCCCAGCGCGCGGCGCGACGAAGTGCGTTTGCGGGTGCCACTGCCTTGGCAGATTTCACCGCAGCAGCGCTCGGCGCGTTGCCAGCCGCGACGGCTTGCCGCTTGTCCAGATCGCGAAGCACCTGATTGATGAGACTCATCTCGCGCTCCAGCTCATCCAGCTCAACCAACGCGGCCTGCATGACAGTGAGCCGTCGGTATCGCGTGCCGCAGCGCGTATGTGTTGGGCTTCGACGACGCTGTCGCCTGAGCCGAACACGGTCAGCAGCGCCTTGTGCGCGAGGATGTTGACCAGGCGCGGCGTGCCACCGCTGGCACGCTGCAGCGCCGCAACCGCCGACGCGCTGAACACCTCGGTGCTGTTATAGCCCGCCACGCGCATGCGGTGATGCAGGTACTGGCGCAGCTCGGCGCGGTCCATGCCTACGAGCCGGTAGTGAAATGAAATGCGCTGGCGCAGTTGCCGCATGCACGACAGCGCGAGCCGCGTGTCGAGCTCGGGTTGGCCGAGCAGCACCACTTGCAGCAGCTTGCGCTTTTCGGTTTCCAGGTTTGACAGCAGGCGCAGTGTTTCCAGCGTCTTCAAGGGCAAGGCTTGCGCTTCGTCTACGCAAACCACCACGTGTCGGCCTTCGGCGGCCAGCGACAGCAGCTCTTCGTTGATGCTCTTGAGCAGCTGGTACTCGGTAGCGCCAGCCGCAGGTTTGAGCTCAAGTTCTTCGGACAGGGCCAGCAGCAAAGTGGCGGGCGTGAGCAAGGGGTTGGGCAGGTAGCAGGTGACGCAGTCTTCACCCTGCGTGGCCAGAAAGCGGCGGCACAGCAGTGTTTTGCCTGTGCCCACCTCGCCTGTGATCTTGATGAAGCCTTCGCCGCTGCGCGCAGCCAGCAGCAGCGTGTTCAGTGCCTCCTGGTGCGCACGCGTGGCAAAGGCATAGGCCGTGTCGGGCGTCAACCCGAAGGGCAGCTCATTCAGACCGAAGTGGGCGAGGTACATGGCGATTTACTTGGTGGTCGTCGAGCGTGTGTCGAACTTGCTCAGCCGCTCTTGCGTTTCGTTGGCATCGGCTTGCCAGCTGCGCTCGTTGCGCAAGATGGTGGGCTTGAGCAAGATCACCAGCTCGCTCTTCAAGCCGCTGCGGCTCTTGGTGCCCACCAGCCCGCCGAATGCAGAGTCGGTGGTGCCGGGCAGGCCCGAGGCCGAGGTGGTTTGCTGCTGCTTCATCAGCCCGCCGATGGCGACGATGTGGCCGTCTTGCACACGCACCACCGAGTCGCTCTCGTTCACGGTGCTGGCGGCCAGCGGCAGCTGGAAGACGCCGAGCTGGGTGCCCAGGTTCACGTTTTTCTGCTTCTCGGCCACCACGCTCACCGAGGGGTGCAGGTGCAAGATGATCTGGTCGTTTTCGTCGATCTGCGGCGTCACATCGAGCGCAATGCCCGAGAAGAAGGGTTGCACGGTGATGGTCGGCGTGACGATGGGCGCGCCGGTGGCAGACGAGGTGACCGTGGTGGTGACACCCGTGACGAAGAACTCGTCAGTGCCGACCTTGAGCACGGCCTTCTGGTTGTTGATGCTGGCAATGCGCGGGCTGGACAGCACCTGCACATTGCCCTGCGTCTCCAGGAACTGCAGCATGGCGGCGAAGTTGGGGCTCTGAAAGGCCAGGCCGAACAGGCTGCCGAGGTTGGTTGAATCGCTGATCAGGCTGGCGCCCGGCGTGGCGGTGAGCGAGGTGCCGGGCGTGTTGGAGCCGGTCGTCATCGACGCGGTGGCCGTGGCGCTCGAGTTCAGCAGGTTGGTGCCGGGCGAGATGGGCCCGACCGAAATATGGCTGTTGGCATTGCGAAAGGCCGACCAGTTGACCCCGCTGGTGGAGTTGTCGCTCAGCTGTACTTCGATGATCTTGGCTTCGATCATCACCTGCCGCTCCACGATCAGCTGCGTCATGCGCAGGTAGTTTTCGGTGTTGCGCAGGTCTTGCGGAAAGCCGCGCACCGCCACCACACCGGAGAGCGGGTTGACGATGACCTTGCGGTCTTTGTCGTTGCCGACGATGGCGGTAAGTGTGTTGCGCAGCTCGGTCCAGAAATCGTTGTCGGTCTCTGTCGTGATGTGGGTGCTCTGCGAACTCACCTGCGTGCTGCCGCCCGACGATGGCGTGCTGGAGGAAGAGGTTGAAGGCGTGCCGCCCGAGCCGGCCGACGACACCGAGCCCGAGATCACCCGTGTGTCACTGGTGCCGCCGCGCTTGCCGGCCAGGTAGTTCACCTGAAAGATGCGCGTCTGCAAGGCGTTGGGCTGTATATGGATGCGAGTGCCTTGCATCGTGTACTCGTAGCCGTACAGGTCGCGCAGTGCGTCTAGCGCTTCGCGCACGGTCACGTTCTTCAAGTTCAGCGCAACCACGCCGCTCACCTCGGGCGCCACCAGCATGCTGTAGCGTGTGCCGGTCACGATCTGCAAGAACACTTGCTGCGCTGGCGCGTTTGACACGGCCAGGTCGAAGCGGGGCTCGCTCGGTGCTGGCAGCTTCACCGGCTCGTTGGCCAGTGGCGGCAGCAGCGCGCGGCTCACGGCATCGGGTGGCGCAACTGGCTTGCTCGCTTCGCGTGCCGAAGCTCGCGCCATCTCTTCGTTGATGCGGTCGAGGGTGGACTGCGGGGGCAGTTGTGATGTGACGCAGCCGGCCAGGGCCAGCAAGGCGGCGAGTGCGCAGAGTTTGAAGTTCATTTCGTGGGCTCCATGCGGTGTGACCGCGCCTGCTTTTGCACTTCAGGTGTCAGCTTGAGCGTTGTGGTGCCTTGGGCACCGCGCAGCTGCACACCGAGTTCGTTGATCTGGGCCAGGCGCATCTCGCCCACCAGGCCACCGAGTGGCACCAGCTGGCCGTTGATGACGGCAGCAGGCGCGCGGCCCGTGCCCAGCAGCACCGATTGCAGCACCAGGCTCTCTGCCTGCGCAGGCGCTGAGGCCGCATTGGCGGCTTCGAGGCCGGGGGGCGGGCGGGTCGGGTCGGGCAAGCGCTCCTGGGCATGCGCCTGCGCGCTGCCCAGCAGGTACACGGCCATCCACACGGGCTTGCTCATGCGCGGCTTGCTCATATCACCCACCATGTTTTCTCCAGGCTGATGGTGTAGACGGTCAATGTCATCACCACTGCGGGGCTGTCTTGTGCATTGATCTTCAGCTCACCCCAGTACACGCGGCGCGGCAGGTGCTCCAGCGAGTTGAGATAGGCCGTGAGGTCGGCGTAGTTGCCGCGCAGCGTCACTTCCACGCCGTGGCGGTAGAGCCAGGTTTCGGGTGTCGCAGGTGGCGTGGCGGCGGGTGGTTTAGAACTGTCTGCGGCAGCAGCAGCAGCAGCGGCAGCCGCAGCAGACGCCGCGGCAGCGGCCGGGCTGGGTGCGTTCTTGGCCGCCACCAGGTCAGCCACCGAGGCCACGGGCAAGCTGCGCAGGCCGGTGAGCTGCAGGCCGCGCTGGGCTTGTAGCAGGCCGGCCAGCCACTGGCTCATCTCTTGCGCCGGCACGAGCGAGCTTTGCAGCTGCTTGAACTGATCGTCGGCGGCGCTGGTTTGTGTGCGCAGCCCCTTGAGCTGCGCATGAAGATCGGCGTCGGGGTTGGCCAGCTTGGCGTTCAGAATCTTGAGCTGCGTCTGGGCCACCGTCAGCTCATTGGTTTCTTGCGTGAACTGCTGCTGCAGCACACGGTGCTGCTTGCGAGCCGGCTCTATGAGCAGCAAGTGGCTCAGCATCAAGATGGCAAAGCAGAGGGCACCGGGCAGCAGCATGCGCTCGCGCCGCGGCATGGCCATGAAGCGGGCGTTGAGTTTTGTCCAATGGGCCTTCATGGTGTGGCTTCCTTGGGCACGGTCTTGGCAGGCGCTTCGGCGCCGAGTGCGCTCACAAGCGAAAACTCCACGTAGGCGGCGCGGCGCTCAGGCATCGAGGCAGCCGCGTCGGCGGCATGCACGGGGCGCTCGATGTCAAGCGCGCGAAACGAGCGGCCTTGCAGCGCGGCTTCTTTGTTCAGGCGGGCCACGTAGCCGGGAATGAGGTCGGGGTTCAGCGCGCGGCCACGCAAGGCCACCTGCTGGTGATCGAGTACCACGCCGGTCAGCCACAGCCCGTTGATCGACTGGCGCGCAAACGCATTCAGCGCTGCCGCGTGACCGGCCTCGTTGCCCAGGCCGCCCCCGCGCAGCAGCTCAAGTGCGGCCTGGCGTTGGGTGAGGGTGGTCTGCGCAAACTGCACTTCGGCTTGCAGGCGTGCGTCGGGCTTGGTGTCGGACATGCGCTGGTTCAGGTCGGTGAGCTCGGTCTGCGCGGCTTGCAAAGCGCTGTTGGTTTCGGCGGCAGGCGCTTGCAGCTGCGCGAGGTCGTAGCGCACCCAGGCGGTGCCCAGCGTTGCCGCCAGCGCGCACACGCTGATCGCGGCCGCGGCATTCACCGTGGTGAGCCAGTCGCGGCGCGTGCGCAGCGAGGCGTCGTAGAGGTTGATGTTTTGCGTCATGCCGCGACCTTGGGCGGGTCTTCGACGCGCAGCGCCATGCCGATCGACGTGTACCACGCCGACTGCTCGTTCACGTCACTCAGCGGGCTGTAAGGGTCGGCCTCGATCACGGTGGCCAGGTCGGCCACTTCGACCGGCAAGTAGATGTTGTCTTTGAGGTAGTTGCACAGCGCCTCGGCTGCCGGGTGGCCGGCGAGCAGTACGCGCTGCAGCGCCACTTGGCTGAATTGGCGGTCAAAGCCGTCCAGCGAGCGCTGCAGCTCAAGGCCGATGCGCTCGAAGGCCGATTCGCGCTGTTCAGGGTTGGCCAGCGTGACGGGGTCGGCGTCTATGTGGCGCAGCCCGTACAGCTCGCCATTGCGCGTGAAGGTGAGCAGGCCGCCGTTCTCATGGAAGCCCAACATGGCGAGCCCACGGTCTTTGGTTTCGAACAGCGCGGCGATGTTGCGCTGCGCGGCTTCGAGCACGTCTATCACTTGCAGTGACATGTGGGCGTGCTGGAAGGCCTGGATGCGGTCGGCCAGCGGCTGGCGCTTGGCGGCGATCACCAGGGCCATGGCATCGCGGCCGGGTGGCATGCCGTCGGTGGGGATGGGCAGCACGTCGATCATGGCTTGCTCGACGGGGAAGTCGAGCGAGTCTTTCACGCTCCAGCGCAAGGCGGCGCGCAGCTCGGCATCGGGCACGTTGGGCTTGCCCACCTGGATCATCTGGTAGGCACCGGGCTCTATCCAGGTCGTGCAGCGGTAGTTCTGCAGCTTGAGCGCTTTGCGCGCCCGCAGCAGCGCCTCGGTGTCGCTGTTGCCAGCCCGCGCCGTCGATTCGAGCAACGTGAGCGTGGGGCGTTCGCCGCCGCGCACCACATGGGCAAACTCCATGCGCTGCTTGCGGGGCACGATCGCCAGCCAGCCGGGGAGTTCTCGTCGTTTGAACATGAGCACATCACCTTCGCAAGGCGTCGGACATCGACGGTCTTGGGGTCATGGGGGGATGCTAGGGAGCGGGGTGGTGCGCGGTGCCCCGATAAGAGCTGCTCTTGCGGGTCATTCCCGCGAAAGCGCGCTGGGGGGGCGATCGGCTCCCGTCGTTCGCGTGAAAACGGGAATGACAGTGCTGCGCGCTACTTCGAAGCCGCTTTGCCCAAGTCCCAGATGGGGAGGAACACGCCCAGGGCGAGGATCAACACCAGCACGCCCAGGAAGATGATCAAGATCGGCTCGATCTGCGCCGAAAGTGACTTGAGCTCGTACTCCACGTCTTGCTGGTAGAAGTCGGCCACCTCGCCGAGCATTTCGTCGAGCGTGCCCGACTCTTCGCCCACGGCAATCATCTGCAGCACCACTGGCGTGAAGATGCCGCTCGCGGCCGCGGTGCGCAGCACGCTGTCGCCACGCTCCACGCCGTCGCGCATCTTCTCGATGGCTTTGGCGAAGAAGGCGTTCTCTACTGTGTTGGCCACCACCATCATGGCTTGCACCACCGGCACGCCGCTCTTGAGCGCCAGCGCAAAGCTGCGCGAGAAGCGCGCCAGCGTGGCCTTGCGGATGATCTTGCCAGCGACGGGGAATTTGAGCTTGGTGCGGTCCCAGAGGTAGTGGCCTTGCTCGGTGGCCGTCCAGCGCTTGAAACCGAAGATTGCACCTGCCACGCCCGCCACGATGTAAGGCCAGGCGACCAGGGTGAACTTGGAAAAGCCCACCAAAATCTGCGTCATGAGCGGCAGCTCGGCGCCAAAGCCGTCGAACACCTTCTGGAACGCCGGGATCACGAAGATGTTGACCACCATGACGGCGACCGCCATCACCGCCACCACAAAGCTCGGGTAGCGCAGGGCCGACTTCACCTGGTCGCGCATGAGCTTCTCGAACTCCAGGTGGTGGAACAGGCGCAGAAACACCTCGTCCAACCGGCCCGTCATTTCACCTACCCGCACCATGGCCACGTAGAAGCCCGAAAAGATGCCTGTCTGGCGTGCCAGTGAGGTCGACATCTCGTTGCCGCTTTCCAGGCTCTCGCGCGTCTGGCGTATCACCTGGGCCATGGCGGGCGCGGCCGATTCCTGCAGCCCGGCCAGCGCCCGCGTGAGTGGTATGCCCGACTTGAGCAGCGTGTAGATCTGGCGGCTGAACATCAGCAGGTCGTCGTGCTTGACCTTTTCCTTCTTGCCAAAGCTGAACTGGCGTGACGCCATTGACGCCGCGATGGCCGTGGCTTCCACGATTTCGAGCGGCGTGTTGCCGCCGCTCATCAGCTCGCTTGCAATGGCCCCGGCCGACGCGCCTTCGAGCACGCCTTTCAGCATGGCGCCGGTGCGGTCGCGCGCGGTGTAGGTGTACTGAGGCATCAGCCGTCGCCGTGAGCCGCCAACGCCATGGTTTCAGACAAGCTGGAGCGCCCGCTCTTGGCCAGCGCCAGGGCATTTCGCAGCAGCGTCTCGCGGCCGATCTGCACGCGTGCAATTTTCACGAACTCGATGGGCGAGCCGTGGTTGGCCGCCTGCACCAGCTCGGGTGTCATCTCCAGCATCTCGTAGACCGCGGTGCGGCCGATGAAGCCGGTGCCGTTGCAGCGCGAGCAGCCCATGCCGCGCATGTACTTGCCCTCGCCTTCGTCGTCGCTGGCGTAGTGGTCTAGCCACGCGGCCTCTTGTGTGGTGGGCGTGTGCGGGGCCACGCAGTTCTCGCACACCAGGCGCACCAGGCGCTGGGCGATCACCAGGTTGAGCGACATGGCCACCATGTACGGCGGCACGCCCATGTCGAGCAGCCGCACCGGGGTGGTGGCGGCGTCGTTCGTGTGCAAGGTCGACAGCACCATGTGGCCGGTCATGGCCGCGCGCAGGCCGATCTCGGCGGTGGTCTTGTCGCGCATTTCGCCGACCAAAATCACATCGGGGTCTTGCCGCAGCGCCGCGCGCAGCACGCGCTCGAAGGTCAGCTCTATCTTGTCGTGCACCTGCACCTGGTTGATGCCGGGCAGGCGGTACTCGACCGGGTCTTCCACCGTGATGATCTTGCGGTCGGGTGAGTTGATCTCAGCCAGCGAGGCATACAGCGCCGTGGTCTTGCCGCTGCCGGTCGGGCCGGTCACGAGAATCATGCCGCTGTTGCGGTGGAGCGCTGCGCGCACCTTGGTCAGCATGCGGGGCTGCATGCCCAGGCGTTCCAGGCTCAGCATGCCGCCGCTCTGGCTGAGCAGCCGCATCACGACCGATTCGCCGTGCTGGGTGGGCATGGACGAGATACGCACGTCGAGCGGGTTGCCGCGGATGTCGACGTGAAAGCGGCCGTCTTGCGGTAGCCGCTTCTCGGAGATGTCCAACCCCGACATCAGCTTCAAGCGCAGCACCAGGGCGGGTGCGATCTTCAGGTCGGCTTCGGTCTGCAGGTGCAGCACGCCGTCAATGCGAAAGCGCACATGCAGCTTGTGCTGCTGTGGCTCGATGTGAATGTCAGATGCGCGCACCTGGGCGGCGTCTTCGAACAAGGTCTGCAAGAGCTTGACGACCGGCGCGTCTTTCACCGCCGCATCGGTGCCCAGCAGGCTGCCGAAATCGGCCTCGGTTTGCGCCAGTTCGGCGGTGAGTTCTTGCGACAGCGCGGTGATCTCGCCGGTGCGGCGGTACACGCGGTCGATGGTGGCGAGCAGCTGCGTCTCGGTGACGGCGGCCAGCTCAATCTCTCGCTTCAGGATGCGGGTGAGCTCGTCGTAGGCAAACAGGTCGCTCGGGTCGGCCATGCCCACGCGCAGCGAGCCGTTGCTGTCTTCCAGCACCAGGGCGCGAAAGCGGCGGGCCTGGGCCTCGCTCAGCAGGTTGACCAGAGACTGGTTGGGGCTTTGCTGCTTGAGGTTGATGTACGGGATCTTGAGCTGGCGGGCGAGCGCACCGGAGATCTGCTCTTCGGTGACGATGCCACTGTCGACCAAGATGCGGCCGAGCTTGCGGCCGCTCGCACGCTGTTGCTCCAGTGTTGCGGTGAGCTGCTCTGCGGTGATCAGCTCCTGGCGGACGAGCAAGTCGCCTAGGCGGATTTTCTCTGGTGGCGGCACGTTCGATCCTGACGACAAGGCCCTGGGTCAGGACATTGTCAAAGTCGATGCCGTTCCTTGAAGCCTCGAATTCGGGGCAGATTGCCCTCTTGTTTCAGGTACGCCAGACCCGTGGTGGGGTGGCTTGCAGCGCCCAGGCCAGGGCTCTCCAGCGCTGCCACACCTGCGTGAGCAGGTTCATCGCCGGCTCCACGCGGTGGGCCAGCGCGCGCAGCACCACCACTTCGCCATGCGGGGCGGTGCAGCCGACCGTGGCTTTGAGCGGGTGCGCGGCCACCGCTTCACGTGCTGCTTCGAGCAATCTGTCACGCCGTGCAGGCGACAAGGCCTGGCCGGCTGCAAACCACATCGTGGCCAATACGCTGTGGCCGGCCCAGCCGAGCGGAGAGTCCAGCAGCCGGCTGTCGCTGCCGTCGACCGTGCCGCGCTCCAGCCATACGCCCGGCAGCTCGATCTGCTGCGTGTAGCGGCCGGCGTCGAAGCGTTCGTTGCTCGCCGGCAGGCCGAGCGCCAGCATGTCCCAGCCGATCATCTCGGCGCCTGGCGCCAGCTCGAAGCGCATGCGGTTCTCGGCCAGTGTGTTGCGGTAGAGAATGGTTTCCAGCGGCAGCCATTCCAGGCGTGCATTGCTCGCCACTTGCGCGGTGAGCGATTGTTGGGCCAGCTCGCCCGCACTGCGGTAGAAACGGGTGGCGCCTGGCGTGGTGATCAGCGCGTGGCTGCCCGGGCCGAGCTGCGCGCTGATCTGCAGCACGTCGCCACCGACCACGCCGCCCGGCGGGTGCACCAGCACGTTGTGGCAAATGGCGTCACCTTCGGGGTACAGGCTTTGCAGAATGCGCAGCGGGCCGTTGTGTTCGTCGTGAACGACGGTGCGCGGCCTCTCTTGCAGAGTGTGGTGCCGGTAGCTGAGCTTGAGGTGGCCGTGCCAGCCCATGGGCGAAGTGTGTGCGGTTGAGAGAGTGCGGCGAGTGTAGTCAGTGCGACGCTGAGCCGCGATGCGCCCATGCCGTGGTGCGTTTCTCGATCACCGCAAACAGCTCGTACATCGCCATCGCCATGGCGCCCACCACCACCAAGCCGGCGAAGGCCAGGCCCATCTGCATCGACGAGCCGGCCGAGATGAGCAGGTAGCCTATGCCTTCGTTGGCGGCGGTCATCTCTGACACCGTGGTGCCCACGAAGGCCAGCGTGATGGCGACCTTGAGCGAGCCGTAGAAGTAGGGCATGGAGCGCGGCAGGCCGACCTTGACGAGCACGTCCCAGCGCTTGGCGCCAAGCACGCGCAGCACATCTTCGAGTTCGGGCTCCAGCGTGGCCAGGCCGGTGGCAATGTTGACCGTGATGGGGAAGAACGAGATCAGGAAGGCGGTGAGCACCGCGGGCCCCGCGCCTATGCCGAACCACACCACCAGGATGGGCACAAAGGCGGCCTTGGGCAATGCGTTGAATGCCGTCATCAGCGGGTACATCGCGGCATAGGCCAGACGTGAGCTGCCGATCAAGAAGCCCAGCATCGTGCCCACCACGATCGACAAGCCGAAGCCCAACATCGTGACCCAGAAGGTGCGCCAGGCGTGGCCGGCGATCACGCCGCGAAACTCGACCAGCTGCGTTGCGATGCGCGAGGGCGCCGGAAAGATGAAGTCTGAAATGTTGAAGCCGCGGCACACCAGCTCCCACAGCAAAAGCACGGCGATCAGCAGCAGCCAGGGTGAAAGTTGTTCGAGGCGCTTGGAGCGGCCCGGCGCGCTCATGCTTTCACCCCCACCGGCTTGCGGATCGAACCGATGTGCTCGCGCAGCTCGAGCACGATGTCGGTGAAGTCCTTGGTGTAGGTGAGCTCCAGCTCGCGCGGGCGCGGCAGCTCGATCTTGCGTTGCACCAGCATGCGCCCCGGGCTGCGGCTCATCACGTACACGGTGTCGGCGAGGAAGGCCGCTTCGCGCAGGTCGTGGGTGACCAGGATGACGTTGAATTTTTGCACCGTCCACAGGTCGCGCAAGATGCACCACAGCTCTTCGCGGGTGAAGGCATCGAGCGCGCCGAAGGGCTCGTCGAGCAGCAGCATCTTGGGCTCATGGATCAGCGCGCGGCAGATGGAGGCACGCTGCTGCATGCCACCCGAAAGCTGCCAGGGGAATTTGTCTTCATAGCCACCCAGGCCCACGCTTTGCAGCAGCTTGCGGGCCTTGTCGGCATAGGCGGCGCGCTGGAGGCGAAAGCTGCTGCGATAGGGCTCCACGATCTCCAGCGGGAGCAGCACGTTGTCGAGCGTGGTGCGCCAGGGCAGCAGGGACGGTGCCTGGAAGGCCATGCCGGTGATCTTGAGCGGGCCGGTGACCTCTTTGCCGTCGATCAGGATGCTGCCTTGCGAGGGCTTCTTCAGGCCCGTGGCCAGCTTCATGAAGGTGGACTTGCCGCAGCCCGAGGGGCCCACGATGGCGATGAATTCGCCTTGCCCGACCTGCAGCGAAATGTCTTCGACGGCGTATTGCTTCTGGGCCAGCAGCTCGTCGTTGTAGGCGAGCCAGACATTCCTGAAATCCACAAAAGGGGTCATGGGGGTTGAGGCAACTGGTTGATGACGGACTTCACGGCCTGGCGGTAGATCTCTGGCGCTTCGTTGTGCAACCCGCTGTGGCTGCCTCCTGCGATTTCGACCCACCTCACACCCGGCCGTGCGGCATCACGCAATTTCCGGCCCAGGGTCACGGGCACGGTGTGATCTTGCTCGCCATGCATCATCAAGATCGGCGCATCGACCTTGCCGATCTTGTCCAGGGAATCGAAGTTTTGCCGCGTGATCCACGAGGCGATGGTGCCCAGCACGCCCACCGAGGCGGCCACATCGGGCAGGTTGGTGAAGGTCGATTCGGTGATCAGCGCGCCGTAGTCGGTGAGGTAGCGCTTGCGGCTCGCCAGGTCGATGGCCACGGCGCCCCCCATCGAATGGCCGAAGATCACGCGCTTGCGCGGCTCGGGTTGGCGGCGGGTGAGCTCGTCCCAGGCGGTGTTGGCATCGGCAATGATGGTCGGCTCAGACGGCACCATGGCCGTGCTATCGCCCCAGCCCCGATAGTCGACCGCCAGCACGGAAAAGCCCGCGTCACGCAGGGCTTCGATCTTGGGGTAGTTGCGGTACAGGTTTCGAAAGGTGCCGTGCAGGTATAGCAGCGTGGGCGCTTGCGGGTCGGCCTGCGGCATCCACCACAGTTGCAGCTTGTCGTGTGTGCCCTTCGTCAGGCTTGGCACGCTGATGAAAAACATCTCGTCGCCGGGGCGCAGGCCCTTGAAGTCAGCCGGGTGACCGGGGGTGGGCCTGTAGACGAGCTCGCGCTCCTTGTTGTCCCACCAGGCGCAGCCGCCAAGGGCCGAGAGCATGGCAAGCGTCACACAGAGTGTTGCGAAGGCGCGCATGGCCAATGTGGAAGCACTCAAAAACCTGGCGACAATTGCGATCATGAGATTCCTTGTTACTGCGCTGGCCGCTGGCCTCTACTGCTGTGTTTTTTCTGCCCACTCACAGACGGCCACTTCTCCCTCTGCGGCCCTAGTGTCGCCCAGCACACCCGCTGCGGCGCCTGCGGGTGGGCACTGGCGGCTGATGGCGTCACCCTATACGTACCATTTTTCAGAAGACCCCGAGCACAGGCCGGTGCGCATGGTCGGCTTGGAGCGGCAGCGGGCCGATGGGTTGGTGTGGGGCGGCACCTACTTCAGCAACTCGTTCGGCCAGCCCAGCGCCTACGTCTATGGCGGGCAGCGGCTGGAGAACTGGTCGGCGCGGCCTGAGCTGTTTGCCCAATGGACGGCCGGCATTTTGTATGGCTACAAGGGCGAGTTCAAGGACAAGGTGCCCTTCAATCACGGCGGGTTTTCGCCCGGGGCGGTGCTGTCGGTGGGGTGGCAGTTCACGCCTGTGTATTCGGCGCAGGTGAACATGCTGGGGAATTCGGCGGTGATGTTTCAGGTGTCGATGGAGTTGCGCTGAGGCCGCATGGCCTTTTGTTTGCGCAGCGCCTACTGTTCGGCCTGAGCAACGAAGGCCCGTTCTGTTGTTGCCGCTTCGCGTGGTTGTTTCTACCTGTCTTGCTCGACGGCGCCGGGTAGTCGCCCCGGCAGGCGAGTCACTTTCATTTGTCGCGCCAAATGAAAGTAACCAAAGCAAAGGCGCTCTCCATATGTCACAGCTGTGTGGCTACAGGCTACGGCCTGTCAACGCCATGCTGAGGCTACGCCGCACACCTGCTGCGATTTCTTCACCACTCGCCTCGCTGCGCATCGGCTTGATGGAGCGATGCGTGGCGAGCCGGTCTGGTGTTCGCTGGTGTTCATCTTCCCCTTCGGCCGAGTCGGCAGGGGTCTCTTCTTTGCTTCCTTTCTTGTCGACACAAGTTCGCGAAGCGGGGATCTGCTCACTTTGCAAAGCAAAGTTATGCAGATACCAAAGGGAGTCGCCGGCCGGGGCGACATCCCGGCGCGGTCTCACGCGGTGAGCAAGACTCACCGGGCAAAAGGAAAACGGAGGCGAAGCCCCGTTTCTCAAGCACACATCGGTTTAAAACCAGTGCGAGCTGCACCATGGATGCGGGCTTCGCGCCTGCACTTGGACCCACGAGCGCGCGCCGGTGGTTTGCCTGGATGACGCGGGCCTTGGAGCGCAACGTCGTAGGATGGACGAGGCAGGTCGCCAACGTGATCTCTTCGTAGCACCAAGAACCCCTTCGGCAAACAAAACAATGAGCAACCCCCTTCTGGCGGCCTATCGCTACACAAGCAACAACTGGGCAATGATCGGCGGCAGCAAGGTGTGCGGCTGCTGCAACTGCGTGGAGATTTTCACCTCTGACGAGATCGTGGCCTGGACGGGCTTGGACATGAGCAACTCAGAAGACCCCAAGGCCGTTGAAATGCAAACTGCCATGTGCCCCCGATGCGGCAGTGAGGCCGTGCTGGGCGACAAGTCTGGCTACCCCATCAATTTGCAATTTCTCGGCCAGATGAATGAGGCTTGGTTTCAAAAGACGCTGATACGCCCGTCGAAGCCCAAAAAGTAAGGGCTCTGTCAAGCGGGGCTGGCCTGGATTTCCGTTTTCACGGGAATGACGGTGGCTTTGTGCCGTTCGCCTACGCCGGTGTGTGCGCTTCCGCACAGACCCCGCCGCTGCACCGCCGCATCGTGTAGGGTGCCTCCGCGTTGGCCCCCTCGCGCGAAGGCCCCATCTCAATCGGGAGACGCCGTGCAGAAACACCTCAAGCCCCGCGCCCTTGCGGGCGATGCATCCTTCGCCCTCACGACAAGGCAATTCGCATGAGCGCCAGGCCGTTCGCCACGTTCGGCGTGCTCGCCAGCGAGCGAGTGGATGGCGTGCAGCGGCTCATGCTGCTGGCCGGTGCCCTGGTGCTCTCAGGGTTGACCGCCTCGGCCATCTGGCTGGGTTTGCAAGACCCGCTCGCGGCCTATCCGCAATGGGACCCGGCCCTGGGCATCGCAGGCGCTGTGCTCGGAGTCGTTGGCATGCTGCTGGGGTCGCGGGCCTGGCACCGCCTGCGCCATGAGGCGAGCGCCACACTGCTGTCGGCAGAGCACATGACTCGCTTCCACGCCGTGTTGTCTGAAACCAACCGCCTGATCCTGCGCCGCCCTGAGCCTGCCGAGTTGTTCGAAGGGGTCTGTGAATCGTGTGTTTCCGCCGGACATACAGAGCTCGCGGTCATCGACCTGGTGGGCGGTGGCGATGCCTCCCGCGTGGTGGCCGAGTTCGATGGGCGAGAGGGCGGTGGCACAAGTACCCTGCGCGACGGGCTGGCGCGGTCGCGCCAGTTGCACGAGCACCTGGTGCGGCTGGCCATGCAGTCGGATGAGCCGCTGGTCATCAACGACATGTCGGCCGACGCACGGGTGTCGGCGTGGCAGGCTCCGTCGTTCAAGAGTGAGGTGAATGCGATGGCGGCGATACCGCTCAAGCGGGCCGGCACGCCGGTAGGCGCCTTGCTGCTGTGCTCCACCACCAAGGCGTTCTTTGTCGACAGCCTGCTTCCGCTCTTGTCGGAAATGGGGGCCGACCTGTCCTTTGCGCTCGACAACTCTGACCGCGAGAACGCGCGGCGGGCGGCACAAGACCAGGTTGAGCGCAGGGATCATCTGTTCCAGACGCTCTTCGCCGCAGCCCCCGTGCCCATGGCCATCTTCACCCTGCAGGACCGCAAAGCCATGAGGGTGAACTCGTTGTGGTGCTCGTTGGTTGGGCTCGCACCCGACAGGCCGGCCAACATCGCCTTCGATGCCCAGGGCTTCTGGCCCGACGCAGGCGAGCGCGAGCACTTCTACAGCGCGCTGCGCGCCACCGAGCGCGTGATCGGCATGCAGACCCGGTGGGTCTCGAGTGACGGCACGCACCACGACGTGCTGGTGAATGCGCACGTGGTTGACTACCTGGGCAAGAGCAGCTTTCTGGTGGTGGCCACCGACGTGTCAGAGATGAAGGCCGCGCAGGTGGCCGACAGCGCCCGAGAGGTAGCAGAAGAAGCCAATCGCGCCAAGACCGAATTTCTGGCCCGCATGAGCCACGAGCTGCGCACGCCGCTCAACGCCATCCTCGGCTTTGCGCAGCTGCTTGCAAGCGACACCCGGGCCACGCTCTCGCAGGAGCAGGCCGACCAGGTCGGGCTGATCACGCACGCGGGCTGGCACTTGCTCGGTCTCGTCAACGACGTGATGGACATCTCGCGCATCGAGTCGGGCCAGCTCGAGGCGCTGAGCGAGCCCACCGACATCGCCGGCGCGCTCGACGAGGCCATGGCGCTGTGTCACCCCTTGGCCCACGCGCAACAGGTAGACCTTCGCAAGCAAGTCGGCGTGGGCACGGGAGTGGGCGTGCTGGCCGACCCGCGGCGCTTGCGCCAGGTGCTGATCAACCTGCTGAGCAACGCTTGCAAGTACAACCGGCCTGGTGGCACCGTCAGGGTTGAGGTGAGTGCCAGCGAAACAGAAGTGGTGTTCGACGTGATCGACAACGGCGTGGGCATGTCGGCGGAGCAGCTGTCTCACCTGTTCGAGCCCTTCAACCGGCTGGGCCAGTCTGAGCACACCATCGAAGGCACCGGCATCGGGTTGACCTTGAGCCGGCAACTCGTGGAAATGATGAAGGGCCGTCTGGAAGTGGAAAGCAACCCCACCACTGGAACGCGGGCCCGCCTGGTGCTGCCGGCCTGCGAGCTGCGGCAGGAGCATTTCGCTGCGGTGACCGGGCCACCGGCGGTCGGCCGCATCCTCGGCGGTTCGACCGTGCTCTACATCGAAGACAACGAGGTGAACCAGATCCTCGTGCAGCAGATGATTGCGCGCTGCAGCGGCGTGACCCTGATGCAGGCAGAGACCGGTGAAGACGGCTTGGCGTTTGCGCTGCTGCAGCAGCCCGACCTCATCTTGCTTGACATGCAGCTCCCCGACATGTCGGGCTATGAAGTGCTGCGGGCCTTGCGCGGTGACAGCCGCACCAAGGCATTGCGGGTGGTGGCGGTCTCGGCCAGCGCGATGCCCGATGCCGTGGCCGCGGCGGTGGACCTGGGGGTGCTCGACTACTGGACCAAGCCTCTGGAGCTGAACCACTTTCTGGCGGGCATCACCGCGATATTGCGCTTGCAGCACGCGGGCGCCGGTGCGGCGGACCGGGCGACCCCGTCGTCGGCCATGCTGCGTGAAGTGCCCGTCAAGTGAACCGCTGCGCCTGAGGCCTGGCACTCTCGTGCTTGCGCTTGCGCACTGGCCTGGCCCGCCTGCCAGAATGCTTTCATGCGCACCGTCTACCAAGCTGCCAACGCCGTCGAAGCCCACATGCTGTGCGACCTGCTCAAGCAACAAGGCATCACCGCCCAGATCCATGGCGAGGCCTTGCAGGGCGCCATCGGCGAGCTGCCCGCCGCCGGCCTGGTGCGCCTGGTGGTCGACGAGACCGACTACACGCAGGCCCGCGAGCTGGTGGAGCGCTGGGATGCCGAGCAGCCTGCATATGAGCGCGAGAAGCCGCCCGCAACGAAGTCGCGCTCGGTGACGATTTTCTTGCTGGGCCTGGCCATGGGGGTGGGCGCGACCTTTGCCTATGTGCGCACGCCGGTCAGGCTGGACGGCATAGACCACAACCACGATGGCGTGCTCGACGAGACCTGGACGTACTCGGCGCGCGGCACCCTCGTCAACGCCGAGATCGACCGCAACCTCGACGGCAAGGTTGACTACATCGCCTACTACGACGCCCGCGGCGAGATCGAAGCGGCCGACGCCGACGATGACTTCGACGGCATTTTCGAGACCAGCATCGGCTTTCGCCAGGGCAATGTGCAACTGATCGAGGTAGACACCCATGGTGACCGCTTCCGTGACCTGCGCCTTGTCTTTGTGCACGGGGTGATGGCCTCTGCCGAATACCTTGACCCAGCCAATGGCAAGCCGCTGCGGGTGGAGCACTTCAAGCTCGGCAAAATGGTCGATGCCGATGTGGACACCGATCGAGATGGGGTGCTGGAGACACACATCAGCTACTCGCCGCTGGGCGAGGTGGTGGGCACGGTGCGGCGCTGAGGCATCGAAGGCCCGCACCACACATCCCCCACAGCAAGCCGCCCATCACGCTAACCCTCCAGAAGCGTGAACTAGTCGATCAAGCTTCAGCCGCACAGGCCGATACACGAGCAAGTCTTCTTCCGGGCGGGTCCGGAAGGCGTTTCTCACGGGCGGCCCTCGATGCTTCATTCACGTTTGCTCTTGACCGCTGCGGCGGTGGTCTTGCTCGCCGCATGCGGCAGTGACAGCGGTGGTTCATCAGCCAGCGGCGGCGGCAACAACGGCGCCCCGGTCTACGCGGCTGTTTCGGGCACCGTGGTCGACAAGCTCGGCGTGCCGGTCTCAGGCGTGACCATCAGCGTCTTCCACCACAACACCAACACCACGGTCACCACCACCACCGACGTCAACGGCGCCTACTCGGTGCCGCAGCTAGACACCGTGCGCAACGCCGATTACGCGGTCTACCCCAGCAAGGCCGGCCTGGGCTTTCAGCCCACGGTGAACGATGCGGCGGGCACGGTCACCAAGTTCGATTTCGACGGCCTCTACCGCACCGTGGTGCGCATTGCCACCATGCCTGCACACGACGTGAGCGGCGTCAACTTCACGGCGCTGCGCGCGGGCGACAAGATGGCGAGCCTGGCCCGCACCGGCCAGGCCACCAGCTACGCCAGTGGCGACGACTACTCGGCCCAGCAAGGTGTTGCATGGCCTGGCGCGCGCTTCACCGACCACGCCGACGGCACCGTCACCGACCACCTCACCGGCCTGGTGTGGCTGAAGAACGCGGGCTGCATGAGCCCCACGGCCTGGGCCAGTGCACTCACCGCGGCCAACCAGCTCGCCAGCGGCGCCTGCGGCCTCACCGATGGTTCGACCGCGGGGCAATGGCGCATGCCCAATGCCAACGAGCTCGAAAGCCTGGTCGACGTGTCGCGCACCAGCCCGGCCTTGCCTGCTGCGCACCCGTTCACCAACGTTGACCTCACCGCGGCGTACTGGACATCGACCACCTACACCGCGCTCACGGCCAACGCCATGGCCATCCGCTTCACCGATGGCCGCTGGATCAACGGCGCAGACACCAACGATGGCGGCTTTGGCAACACCAAGACGACCGTCGCCAACTCACTTTGGGCGGTGAAATCGGGTGCTGCCGGCGCCGTGGAGCCGCTCGCGACGGGCGTTTACTCGGGCGTGGGCGGCGGCTCGTTCGGCGCGCGCGACGATGCGAGCCTGCAGCTGGGCGCACCCCTGACCGCCTCGCGCTTCATCGACAACGGCGACGGCACGCTGGCCGACACCGTGACCGGCCTCACCTGGTTGAAGCAGGCCGATTGCATACACCAAGCCTGGTCGGGCGCCTTGAGCGCCGTCAACGGCCTGGCCAGCGGCCAATGCGGCCTCACCGACGGCTCGACGGCCGGCCAATGGCGCATGCCCAACCGCGCCGAGATGCTGAGCCTGTCAGACCGTGCCCCCACCTTCCCGCAGGCCTCGTACCTGGTGGGGTCGTACCGGGGTAACGGCGTGGTCACCGGGCCGGTGGTGTTCAACAACTTCATCGTGTCCGACTTCTACTGGACCTCGACCACCAGCGCTGCCGACAACACCGAAGCCTGGACGCTCTACAGCTGCGACTTCGGCGTGTACAACATCGCAAAGACCGACGTGAGGTACACGTTGGCGGTGCGTTGATCGCGGCGCGTCAGGCTCAGCGAGCGCGCGCGCCTCACAGCACCCACTGCTCGCTGCGCTGCCACAGCTCGGCGGCAAGCGCCGCGTCGTGCACCAGTGCAGCTGGGTCCTTGATGTTGCTCTTCTCGTAGTACAGCCCGGTCTCAGAAGCCGCTTCGAGGGACGTGGCGCAATGCAGCGAGGTGGCCGCGCCTTCTTCGGGGGTGATCATGGCCAGCTTGATGAGCGAGCGAAACGGCCAAGGCACCGAGCGCCATACATCGGACGCCACCACGCCAGGGTGTAGCGCATAGGTGGTGACGCCGCTGCCCTCGAGCCTGCGGGCCAGCTCGGCGCTGAAGAGCGCATTGGCGAGCTTTGACACGCCGTATTCCGGCAGCCCGGTTCTGGCCTTGGTGGGTTGGCGCACGGCCTGCCAGTCGATGCCGCGGGCGCGGTAGTGGGCCCGGCTCGACACGGTGACGATGCGTGCCGGCGCCGAGCGCTTCAGGGTGTCGAGCAAGAGCTGGGTCAGCAGGAAGTGGCCCACGTGGTTGACGCCAAAGGCGAGCTCGAAGCCCGATGAGGTGATGCCGCGGGCACCCGCGATGCCGGCGTTGTTGATCAGCAAGTGCAGCGGCAGGCCGCGCGCCAGAAACGTCATGGCGCAAGCGCGCACCGAGACCAGGTCACCGAGGTCGAGCGACAGCAGCTCCAGCTGGCCGGCGCCGGTGGCGGCGCGCATCTCGTCGAGCACCGGCTGCGCGCGCTCGGCCGATCGGCAGGCAATGAACACATGTGCCCCGCGCCGGGCCAACTCGCAAGCGGTGATGCGGCCTATGCCGGTGTTGGCGCCAGTGATCAGGGCCACGCGGCCTTCGAGTGAGCGTGCAGTGGTTTGCGTCATGGCGGCGAGCATAGCGCTCGGCAGAGGCTGGCGGTTGCGTGCCGGGACAGTGGCGGTGCGCGCCAGCCCACCGCTTCGGGGATAGGGGCGCTCGAAAGCCCGTGATGCAATAGAGGGATGAACGAAGAAGTGCACGCGCTACGCCGTCGACTGCAGGATCTGCACGACGGCCACCTCACGGGGTTCGTGGACGACGCGCAATACGCACAGAGCCGGGCCGCTCTGGAGCGCCGGCTGATTGATGCCGTGATGCAGCAGGCGAGTGCCGACGCACCCGCGGCAGCGCCGGCCGAGGCTGAAGCGCCCGCACTGCATGCCGAAGGCGGGTCTCTGGCACCTCCGCGTGGGCCATCGCGTTGGCCGCTGTGGGTAGCTGCGGCGGCGGTCTTCCATCTCGCAGCCATTGCGGTGTGGTGGGCCGCCTCTGCTCGGCCGGTCCGGCCGGTGGTTGCCGTGTTGCCCGAGGTGTCGAGCCCGGCCCTTGCGCTGCCTGTGCCCCAGGCAGCGGTGACCCAGGCCGACGCGCAAGCCGACTCGCAGCCAGCCACGCCTGCTCCGCTCAGCAGCGCACCGCGCGGCAGCGGCGTCAGTGGCACGGTGGCGCTGTCGCCAGCCTTGGTCGGTCGTGCAAGCCCGTCCGATGCGGTGTTCGTTTATGTGCGCGCCGTGGGCGGCCCGCCTTTTCCCTTGGCCGTGATCCGCAAGCAAGTGAAAGACCTGCCCATGGCTTTCACGCTCGACGACAGCATGGCCTTGTGGGCCACAGCCAAGCTGTCTGGGTTTTCACAAGTGGTGGTGACAGCGCGCGTGAGCAAGAGCGGCGAGGGCCAGGCTCGCAACGGTGACCTCGAAGGCCAGTCACCGCCCGTGGCCGTGGGCACCAACGGTCTGGCGCTGGAGATCGGCACCGTCGTCGCGAAGTGACGGCGCGCTGAAAAGGCAGCGCCTGTTGAGCTTCTAAAAATTCGCGACAGCAACCTCCGGTCGGGCACAGTGCGAACGGAAAGTGCCTTGTCGCGGAACAGGGGAAAACTCAGTAAGCGCGCGCCTCGGTGACGTCAGATGGGCGCAAACACGAAATCGCCCGCTTCATGACCGGCAAAGCCGATCGGCGCGTATTGCGGCTGCTGCTGCACCTTCAGGCGCCGTGCCAGATGGGCGAAGCGAGCCGACACCGCATGGTGCAGCTCTTGCGCTGCCAAGGGCGCGTTGACCTGCGCGAGCACGTCGAGCAGGCTGCGCGCGAACAGCGAGTGGTCCACGCTGCCGCCATCAACCACCGGCTCCAGGCCGCCAGAGGTCATGGCCACGCGTGCACGCTGTTTGCTCAGCTGCTGCAGAGGCGTTTGGCGCTGCTCAAGCGACAAGGCCTGGTCGATGGCGGGCACCAGCGAGCGTGTGAGCGTGCCCGAGTAGCAAGAGTCTGCAATCACCAACACGTGCCGGGCGGTCATGGCCGAGAGCTGGTCGGTTACGTCGATCACCGAGACCCATTGCGCGAGGTCGGTGCTGTCGCCATCGACGGGGATCCAGTAGCCGCGCGCGGTGACGGCGTCCATTTGCCCGTGGCCGGCGTAATACACCACCACCTGGTCTCGCGGCCCCACTTGCTGGCGCAGCCGGCCGAGTGCGGCGAGCATCTGCTGGCGCGTGGCGTCTTTCAGCATCGTCACCGAGAAGCCGAAGCGCTGCTTGAGCACGGCCGCCAACGCCTGCGCATCGGAGTGCGGCGTGTCGAGCTTGACCCAGTGCTGGTAAGCCTCGTTGGAGACGATGAGGGCGAAGCGCTTGCCGGGGGGCAGTGGCGAGGCGGGCGCAGCGCCTGAGGCGGGCGCGGTGATGGGCGAGGCCGAGCGCTGCACGAGGGTGAGCTCAGCCTGTGCTTGCGCGCCGCTGAGGTCTTCTGCCTGCACGAGCAAGGTGGTACGGGCATCACCCACGGTCACGGGAATGTTGAGCAAGCCTTGGGCGTCGGGCTTGTACGGTTGGCCATTGACCACCACCGATTTCAGGCCGGCACTGCCTGCCACACGCACCACCACGTCCAGTGGCCCGGCCGGGCTTTCCAGTGTGACGGCGCTGCCGGCCACGCGGGGCACGGGCGTGGCACCGACCGGTGAGACGAAGTCGACCCGCAGGCGGTCGCTGCGCTGAATGGACAAGCCGGCCGCGAGCCCGCCGGTGGCCTTGTTGACCAGGTCGGTGACCCGCGTCAGCGTGTCGGCAGACGTGATGCCCCGGGCCGCGGCGACCAGAGCGCCTTGCTCCAGGAAGCCTGCAAGGCCGATGAGCGCGCGCGAGTCTCCTTGGGCAGCTGCCTTTTCGTACCAAGATTTGGCGAGCGCCTTGTCGCCGCGCTGATCGAAGAGCTCGGCCACGGTGGTTTGCGCTTCGGGGAAGCCCTCAGATGCCATCGGCAGCCACATCTTCACGGCAGCGCTCTGGTCTTGCGCTTCGACGTACTCGCCGCCACCGGCCTGGCACTGGGCGGGTGTGAGACGCTCCGCACGACGCGGTGTCACGCTGGTGCTGAACGCGCCGAGCCGGCGCACTTTGCCTGGCAGCAGGCAGTGCACGAGGCTGTCTGCTGCATCACGGTCGGCTGCATTGGCGGGCGCCGGCGTCGCGGCTTTTGAGGGGGTGGCGATGGCGGCCCAACCCAGGCAGATCACCACCAGGGCAGCAGCAAGCCAACGCCTGCGGTGGCGTTGTGCGAAATGAAAATTCATGGCTGCTCAGCCCGCGCGAAACTGCACGCGTCGGTTGGTGGCGTCGTAGGGATGGGTCTTGTCGAGCAGCTTGTGCGGCCCTTTGCCCTCTACGCCCAGCAGCGTGATGGGCAGCTTCTTCACGGTGACGAGATAGCTGCGCACGGCAGAGGCGCGACGGTATGAAAGGCTTTCGTTGTAGGCGGTGCTGCCCTTGGCATCGGTGTGGCCCTCGACCACCACTTTCACCGTGCCCTCGGTGAGGCGTATGCCTTCGGCAATCACGTCGAGCTGGGCTTTCGCCTTGGGTGTGAGGTTGGCCGAGTCGAAATCAAAATGAACCGGCACCGACACCGCGCTCGCGTCGCTCGCATTCGTGGTGGGCGTTTGCTCAAGCAGCGCAAACGGTGAGTGGCCGTTGACCGGCGCTTGCCCGCGCAGCTTGGTGGCCTCGCTGGCGCCGCGAAAAAGGATGTCGGCGACCTCTTGTGCCGACGGCGACCTGCCCTCGTCGTAGACCATCACCGTTTGAGCCTGTGCGGCGAGTGCGCCGTACATGAGCGTGATCGCGGTCGTGCGAAGAAGGCTGCGCAGCACGGCGCGGTGGGTGGGCGAAAGGTGACGGTTCATGTTGTTGATCTCCCTGAGCAAAAAGCGCAATCAAATAGTTTCGCATTGCATTCGGGTCAACGCGCCCCCGCAAAAGAGGGAAGGCGCGGGCCACGCTGCAACAAAACGAAACGCTTTGTGATGCAGCGGCCATTCCACCCGCAAAGGGGATGTCGCGTGCGTCCGGCCGCAACGATGATCGCCGGCTTTGCCTTGAAGCTGTGGGCTTGTCATCAGCCTTCGCCTCATCACACACAACATGAAAACGTCTTCGCTCCTGCAACTCTCTACTGCTGCCAGTCTTCTTTCCATCGTGGTACCGGTGTCGGCCGCCATCTCCTGTTCACCGTCTGCACTCGTCTCGGGCGACATGGTTTCGCTTCAAGGCAATTGCATAGACAGCATCACCGACCTGGCGCTCGTGGCAGGCACCGAGATCTGGCAGGTGCAGTCGGGTGACGGCAGCAACCCGGTCGGCCAGCGCAGCATTCCCGGTGGCTCGCTCAGCGTGCCCCTGCTGCCGGGCGAGCACACCTACCTCATCACCAGCATCGACCCCGGCTACGGCGGCCCCATCGACCTGGGCGGCGAGGGCGGTTACCCGCGCGTGACCGTGATGGGCGCTGCGGGCGCCCCCGGCCCGCAGCAGACGCTCAATCAGGCCAGTGCCCCGCTGCTGGCCTTGCAGAGCGCGCGCATGCACGGCAATCTGGCCAATGCCCAGGCACGCATGCGTGCCTTGCGCAGCAGCCACAACACGCCGCAGTTTGATGTGCAGGGCGTGCCCCTGCCCATGGGGAAGAAAGAAGAGGGCGACACATCGCAGCCAGGGCGGCTCGGCGTGTATGTGCTCGGCCTGGGCGACTACCTGCGCCAGAACAGCTCGGTTGCTCAGCCCGAATTCAAGCTGCGCACGGTGTCCTTGTCGTTGGGTGCCGACTTGCGCCTCGGTGATGAGTGGGCCGTGGGCGCCAACCTGGGCCCGTCCGACTCGCGTGTCACCTTTGAAGGCTCGGCCAGCAAGCAAACGAGCAAAGGCAGGCAAGCCACTGCATATGCAAATTGGAACGTGTCGCCCACCACGTATGTGAGCACGACCCTCAGCTACGAGACCACCCGGTTCAAGCTCGCCCGTGACGACGGGGCTGGCGGAGCCGCCCTGTCATCACCGCAGGGGCATGGTGTGGGCATCAGCCTGTCAGCGGGGCGCGACTTCAGCATGGGCGCCTGGTCCATTGGGCCCTACGTGCGCTGGGACAGCATCACGTCCAGCGTTGACGGCTTCGATGAAACGGGCAGCGATTCAGCGGTGGCGGTGAGCGCACAGCGGTTGACGTCGCGCGCGCTGAACATCGGCGCACAAACGCAGCTGAGCGTGCCGGTGTCGTGGGGCGTGTTGTTGCCCTATGTGCGCCTCGAACTCACGCACCGCAGCGAAGCATTGCAACAGGCGCCGACGGCCACGCTGCTCAGCGGCAACACCACGCTGCTCGTGCCTTCGGTGGCGGACGCCAGCGGCAGCCATGGCAGTGTGGCCGTGGGAGTCTCGGGCCTTCAGCAGGGCGGCATGAGCTGGTTTGCCGACTACGAAACCGGCGTGGCACAGAAGGGCTACCGCAGCGAGCGCATCGGGCTCGGCCTGCGATTCGAGCTGTAAACACCGCACAAGCAGAGAGTTTCGTGGCGCGCTTTCTTCTTGCATGGGAGCTGGGTGCCAACCTGGGCCACGCCACGCGTTTGCGGCCGGTGGCCGTGGCCTTGAAAGCGCGCGGCCATCAAGTGAGCTTCGCGCTGAGAGACCTGATGGGCAGCCGGCCTTACCTGGGCCCCGAGCTGGGTCGAGCATTTCAGGCGCCACTGGCGCTCAGCACCCACCATCAGCCGGCCTTGACCATGGCTGACGTGCTGCTCTCCTGCGGGTACGACACGGCCCATGGGCTGCACGCTTTGGCCGAGGCGTGGAAGAACCTGCTTGAACTGAGCGCTTGTGACGCGCTGGTAGCAGACCACTCACCGACCGCACTGCTGGCCGCGCGCCTGGCCGGCATTCCGGCGCTGCACATCGGGCATGGGTTTTCGGTGCCGCCGCGCCAGTCGCCCTTGCCGGTGTTTCGTGATTGGGCCTCTGTGCCTGCGTTGCACGCCGAGCAATCCGACGCCCGCGCACTGGCCCATGCCAACGACGTGCTGGTGTCACATGGCAAGCGGCCGATGCAGCAGCTGTGCGAGTTGTTTTACCCCGAGCAGTCGCTGCTGTGCACCTGGCCCGAGCTGGATCACTACGCTGGCCGAGGGCGCGTGGCAGGCGACTACCGCGGGCCCGACTGCGAAGTGGCGCCTGGCGCCGCGCCGTCATGGCCTGAGGGTGACGGCCCGCGCGTGTTCGCCTACTTGCGCGCCTCGCACCCCCACCATGCCGCTGTTTTGCAGGCGCTCGATGCGGCGGGCTGCCGGGTCGTGTGCTTCATGCCCGACAAGCTTGCCTCCGCTCAAGCGCTTCCCGTTTCATCTCGCATCGTCTACAGCCACCGGCCGCTTGACATGCGCCTGGTGCTCGCCGATTGCGCATTGGTGGTGTGCCATGCCGGCCAAGCCACCGTCGCGCAGGCCATGCTCAGGGGTGTGCCTTGCTTGATGCTGCCGCTGCATGCCGAGCAATTTCTGCTGGCCCGCGAGTTCGAGCGTCACGGGGCAGGTGTCAATGTTGCCGCGCGAGCGCAACCGCTGGACTACCGTGCGCTGCTCAACGAACTCATTGCCCCTGGCGCGCCGTGCCGACAAGCCGCTCGCAAGCTGGCCCGCGCTTACGGTCAATTCGAGCCCGGCTTGCTGACCTGCGAGATTGCCTATGCGGCGCAGGCGCTGGTGCGCGCAGCTGGCGCCTGATCTCCTGCCCTGAGAGGGGGCTGTACGCCTTCTGGCGTATATCGCCGCCCCGCACGTCTCCGTAACCTGCGTCTGTGCGCCTCAACAGGGGCGACGCAGACCCAAACACCCCAGGAGCGTTCGTTCATGAAAAACACCCGTCGCACTTTTGCGAAATCTCTCAGTGCTGTTGCTGTCGGCGTCGCCGCACTCAGCCTGCCGATGTGGGCACAGGCTGCCGACACCATCAAGGTCGGCATCCTGCACTCGCTGTCGGGCACGATGGCCATTTCGGAAACCGTGCTGAAAGACGTGGCGCTGATGACGATAGACGAGATCAACGCCAAGGGTGGCGTGCTCGGCAAGAAGCTCGAACCCGTGGTCGTCGACCCGGCTTCCAACTGGCCGCTGTTTGCTGAAAAGGCCAAGCAACTGATCTCGCAAGACAAGGTGGCCGTGATGTTCGGCTGCTGGACCAGCGTGTCGCGCAAGTCGGTGCTACCGGTGGTTGAAGAACTCAACGGCCTGCTGTTCTACCCCGTGCAGTACGAAGGCGAAGAGCTCAGCAAGAACGTGTTCTACACCGGCGCTGCGCCCAACCAGCAAGCCATTCCGGCTGTTGAGTACCTGATGAGCAAGGCCGGTGGCGGCGCCAAGCGCTTCGTGCTGCTGGGCACCGACTACGTGTACCCGCGTACCACCAACAAGATCTTGCGCGCCTTCCTGAAGAGCAAGGGCGTGAAAGACTCAGACATCGACGAGAAGTACACCCCCTTCGGCCACAGCGACTATCAAACCATCGTCGCTGACGTGAAGAAGTTCTCCGCCGGTGGCAAGACCGCTGTCATCTCCACCATCAACGGCGACTCGAACGTGCCTTTCTACAAGGAA
>NZ_JBKJOQ010000107.1:0-126357 GCF_046595475.1 Rhizobacter sp. | reverse complement strand
GCCTTGGCCTCGTCGATCGACCCGATCATGTAGAGCGCGCTCTCCGGGTAGTCCTTGTATTCGTCGCGCAAAATTCGCTCGCACCCGTCGAGTGAGTCCTTCAAGCTGACCAACCTTCCCTTGTGGCCAGTAAACTGTTCGGTGGTGAAGAACGGCTGCGTGAGAAACCGCTCGAGCCTTCGGGCTCGCGCCACGACCTTACGGTCTTGTGGCGAGAGTTGCTCGAGGCCGAGCATTGCGATGATGTCTTTCAGGTCTGCATACTGAGCGAGTGTCTGGCGGATCTCCTGTGCCAAGGCATAGTGCCGCTCGCCTACGATGCCCGGTGTCGCCATCTTGGAGTTCGATTGCAGGGGATCGATCGCCGGGTAGAGGCCTTCTGCCGACAGTTTGCGCGAGAGCACGATAGACGCAGAAAGATGCGAGAAGGTGTGGACCGCCGCCGGATCGGTGAAGTCGTCTGCCGGCACATACACGGCCTGGATCGAAGTGATCGCGCCGCTGTCGGTGTTGGCGATGCGCTCTTCCAGGCCCGACAGCTCGGTGCCCATGGTCGGCTGGTAGCCCAGGCGCGACGGCATCTGCCCCATCAGCCCCGAGACCTCGGAGCCGGCCTGGATGAAGCGGAAGATGTTGTCGATGAGCAGCAGCACGTCGCGGTGCTCGTCATCGCGAAAATACTCGGCCATCGTCAGCGCGGCCTGGCCGACACGAAAGCGAGCCCCCGGCGGCTCGTTCATCTGGCCGAAGACCATCACCATGTTTTTCAGCACACCGGCCTTCTTCATTTCGGCGTAGAGGTCTTGGCCCTCGCGACAGCGCTCGCCGATGCCGCAGAAGATGCTCACGCCCTTGTTCGCGCCTTGCTTGCCGACCATGTTGTGGATCATCTCGGTCAGCAGCACCGTCTTGCCCACACCCGCCCCGCCAAACAGCCCTGCCTTGCCGCCGGTTTCCAGCGGCACCAGCACGTCGATCATCTTGATGCCGGTCTCGAAGATGACAGAGGTGGTCGAGCGATGGATCAGCGGCGGCGGCTCGCGGTGCACCGAGCGCCAGGTCACGTCTTTCGGTTCGTCTTGGCGATCGATGGCGTGGCCGAACACGTCGAACATGCGCGACAAGATGGTTTTTCCCACGGGCGCCAGCAGCGGCCTGCCAGTGTTGGTTACCGCCATGCCGCGCGCCAAGCCCTGCGTGGGCGTGAGCGCTATGCCGCGCACGTGGCGGGCATCGATCTGGGTGAGCACTTCGATTGCCATTTCGCCGTTGTCGCCCGCGCGCAGCAGCGTGCGAATCGGCGGCAAGCTGCCGTCGAAGCGCACGTCGACCACGCTGCCGCGCACCGCGGTGACGACGCCCGAGGTTGCTGGGGTCGGCGCGTGCGGGGTGCTCGTGGGTGTGCTGTTGGCGGTGCCCATGGGCTCAGGGTGCCAGCCGCTGCGCGGCCACGCAGTCAGGCGTGAACTCAAAAACAATGTTGCGGTCTGGCGCCACCAGCTTCTTGCTGCGGCCGGCATAGTGCAAGCGGCTCAAGATGTCTCGCATCAGGTTCAGGCGCGCGTGCGGCTTGCTATCGGTGCGCACGATCTGCCACGGAGCGGCTGTGGTGTTGCTGCCGAGCAGCATGGCGTCGCGCGCTTGCGAGTAGTCGTCCCAGTGCTTGATGGCCACGTCATCGATCGGGCTGCTCTTCCACTGCTTGAGCGGGTCGCGCTTGCGCTCGGCCAGTCGTTTTTTTTGTTCGCCCTTGCTGATGTCCAGGTAGTACTTCAGCAGCCGGATGCCCGAGTCGAGCAGCATTTGCTCGAAGCGCGGCACCGACTGCATGAACTCGTGGTACTGCGCTGTGGTGCAAAACCCCATCACGCGTTCGACGCCAGCGCGGTTGTACCAGCTGCGATTGAACAGCACGAGCTCTTCGGCCACCGGAAGCTGCGCAACGTAGCGCGCAAAGTACCAGTCGCGCGTGTCGCGATCCGACGGCCTGCCGAGCGCGACAACTCGCGTCTCACGCGGGCTCAGGTGGGCAACGATGCGCTTGATGCTGCCGTCTTTGCCGGCCGAGTCGCGGCCTTCCAGGAGCACCAGAATCTTGTCGCCATGCTTGATGAAGTGCCGTTGCAACTTGACGAACTCGACCTGCAAGTCGTGCAGCTCGGCTTTGTAGTCTGCGTGAGACAACTCAACGCCTTCGCAAGATTCATCGCGGGCCCCCGTGAGTAACGAAGCTGCACGGTGAACCGGCTTCTTAGCCGGCTTCTTAACGCTACCCATGCGAAAGATCGGTCGCGCGCTCTTCGCCTGTTCTCTGCGTTTCGCCTTCCGCCCAGTATCCGGTGCGCCCGTGGTGGTCGTGCAAGCGGGCCTCGTCGGCGCGGGTCAGGCGCTCGGCCGGGTCGTAGGCAGGCGCGTCTTTCACGGCTTGGCGCGTCAAGCCGACCGAGACTGTGCGCTGCGCCCAGCTCACGTCTTCTATCCACTCCGGCGCGACGAGCATTTTGTGACCTAGCCACCAGTTGCTGGTGTCGACGATGAGATATTGCACGGCCCAAGTCTTGTCGTCGACCAACATGCCGCAAACGTGGCCGATCTCACCGTCGCTCGCGTGGAGGTGGTAACCCGTGATTGCCTCGCAACTGCGCAGATGCGGGTCGGCACCTTCGTCGCGCCCGGCTATGGCGCGCGTTCGGGCGTTGCGGGCTTCCTGCGCCATGGCCTGCGGTGTTCCGTAACCGCCGTAGCTCGTCAACATCAAGTTGGGGTACATGCCGCCTCCCCAGTACCCTGCGCCGCCCCAGTAGATCGGGTAGTCGTAGTAGCCGGAGTAGTCGGCTTCGTGCTGGCGTGTCACCGGCATCTCAGAGTCGAAGTCGGGGCTGTTCTTGACTTGCTCCATCGTGATCGAGACCGGCAGTTGCCGCTTTGTCCAGTCCGCATTGCCGATGGCAATGGGCGAGATCAAGACCTTTTTGCCCATCAACCAGCCACCCGTCTCAACGACCAGGTAGCGCACGACCCACGCCTCGTCGTCCACGTAGAGATCCCTGACTTGACCGATCGCGCCATCGGTGGCGCCGATGGTGTAGTCATGCAATTCCTTGAGAGTTCGCAGCATGGTTTTGCTCCTTCGCAATGCTGTTGAGGCGCGGGACGGCCCCGTGCTCTCGCTCGCAGACAGCCCGCGCGGCGCCTGCCTGCTTTGCACAACCGTAGGCTCGCGGTAGCCCTTCGTCTGTGTGCCACCGCACATATCGGCGCCGCTTGCGGGCCGTGGCTCGGAATTGGCCTACAACGCGGCGTTCGCCTACAAGCAAGCAGGAACCAAGTTCGCGCGCACGCTCTCCTATCGACTACAAAGAAGAAACTGGAGCACTCTATGCAACTCGGAATGATCGGCCTGGGCCGCATGGGCGCCAGCATGGCGCGCCGCGTGATGAAAAAAGGCCACAGCTGCGTCGTGCATGACACGCGGCCCGAAGCGGTGGCCGCGCTTCAGGCCGATGGCGCCCTCGGTGCGGCTTCAATCGAGTCGCTCGTTGCCCAACTCGCACGGCCGCGTGCGATCTGGCTGATGGTGCCGGCCGCCATCGTCGACACCGCCCTCACCGCCCTTGCGCCACACCTGCAAGACGGCGACATCGTGATCGACGGCGGCAACTCGTTTTATCGCGACGACGTGCGCCGCGCCAAGAGCCTGCGCGAGGCCGGTGTGCACTACGTTGACGTGGGCACCAGCGGCGGCGTGGCCGGCGGAGAGCGCGGTTACTGCCTGATGATCGGCGGCGAAGAAGCCCCCGTGCGCCACCTGACGCCGATCTTCTCGGCGCTGGCGCCTGGTGCCGGCACGGCAGCACGCACACCCGGGCGCAGCGGCGCAAGCGCACCATCAGAAGAAGGCTTTTTGCACTGCGGCCCGTCGGGCGCCGGCCACTTCGTCAAGATGGTGCACAACGGCATCGAGTACGGCGTGATGGCGGCCTACGCCGAGGGCCTGGACATCTTGCGCAACGCCAACATTGGCCAGCGCAAGCAGGAGCACGACGCCGAGACCACGCCTCTGCGCGACCCCGAGTTCTACCGCTACGACATCAACCTGCCCGAAGTCGCCGAGGTGTGGCGCCGCGGCAGCGTGATCGGCTCATGGCTGCTAGACCTCACGGCCGGTGCGCTGCTGCAAGACCCGCAGCTCGACGCCTACGATGGCCGTGTGTCAGATTCAGGCGAAGGCCGCTGGACCATCCAGGCAGCGATTGATGAGGCGGTGCCCACGCCGGTGCTCAGCGCCGCCTTGTACGAGCGCTTTGCCTCGCGTGGCCAGGCGGGCTTTGCGAATCAGCTGCTCTCGGCCATGCGGCATGCCTTTGGCGGCCACGTCGAGAAGCCTGCGGAGGATGCGCGATGAGCGTCTCCACACGCGCTGGCCCGACCGCCGAGCAGCCGCATTCCGACGCCTTGGTCGTCTTTGGCTTCAGCGGCGACCTTGCCAAAAAGAAGATCTTCCCGGCGCTGTATGCGATGGTGAAGAAGGGCCACCTGACGGTGCCGGTGATCGGCGTTGCGTCGTCAAAATGGGGCGTGGCCGAATGGCATGACCACGTGCGCGAGAGCCTCTTGCATGAAGACCACGAAGGCGGCATTGACGACCCCGCCGCCTTCGACCGCCTCATGTCGCTGATGAACTACGTGAGCGGCGACTACAACAACGCTGCCACCTTCACCGCATTGAAGGCCGCCTTGGGCGACGCAAAGCGGCCAGCGTTCTACCTGGCCATTCCGCCGGCGCTGTTCGCCACCGTGATCCAAAGCTTGGGGGCCGCGGGCCTGGCGCAGGGTGCGCGCGTGATCGTCGAGAAGCCTTTCGGCCGCGACCTGGCCTCGGCGCGCGAGCTGAATGCAGTGGCGCACGCGGTGTTCCCCGAGTCGTCGATTTTTCGCATCGACCACTACCTGGGGAAGGAGGCGATCATGAACATCCTCTACTTCCGCTTTGCCAACTCCTTTCTCGAACCGGTTTGGAACCGCCACCACATTGCCAGCGTGCAGATCACGCTGGCCGAAAACTTCGGGGTGGGCACACGTGGCGGCTTTTATGAAAGCGCTGGCTGCCTGCGCGACGTGGTGGAGAACCACTTGTTCCAGGTGGTTGCGCTGCTGGCGATGGAGCCCCCGGCCTTCCAGAGTTTTGAGGCCGTGCACTCGGCCAAGGCGAGCGTGCTGCGCGCCATGCTGCCCTTGAAGCCCGCCGACCTGGTTCGCGGCCAGTACATCGGCTACCGCGACGAGAAGGGAGTGGCGAACAGCTCCGATGTGGAGACCTTCTGTGCGCTGCGCCTGAGCATCGACTCATGGCGCTGGGCCGGCGTGCCCTGGTACCTGCGCGCGGGCAAGCAGCTGCCAGATTCGGTGGTCGAGGTGCAGGTGCAGCTCCAGCCGCCGCCTCAGCAGTTGTTCGACGATTCGGGGCCTTCTGGCGGCCGCGCCAACTACGTACGCTTCCGGCTGCAGCCCGGCGCCAGCATCGCGCTGGCGGCGCGCGTCAAGCGCCCCGGCCGAGAGTTTGTCGGCGATCAGCGTGAGCTGTATCTCGGCGAAGACGCACCCAGCACGATGTCAACCTACGAGCGCCTGCTGGGCGACGCGATGGCGGGTGACGGCGCGCTCTTCACCGACGAAGACGCGGTGATGGCGGCCTGGGCTGTGGTCGAGCCCGTATTGACCAAGTACAGCGCCGCCCTGCCCTATGAGCCCGGAAGCTGGGGGCCCGCCGAAGCCGCCGCATTGATCGCTGCCGACGGCGGCTGGCACGACCCGACAACGGCAGCGCCAACATGACAGCCAAAGAGATGCCATGAACACCACCCTCAACACCAACACCAAGCAGCTGCACGACCTGGGCCAGAGCCTCTGGGTTGACAACATCAGCCGCGAGATGCTCGTCAAGGGCACGCTGGCCCGCTACATCGCCGACTGGTCGGTGACCGGGCTGACGTCGAACCCGACCATCTTCGAACACGCCATCGGCCACGGCAGCTTCTACGACGAAGCGATTGCGCGGCTGGCGCGGCGAGGCGAGCCCACAGAAGAGCTGTTTTTTGCGCTGGCCCTTGAAGACCTGACCACCGCGGCCGACCTGTTCCGCCCGATCTTCGATGCCACCAACGGGCTCGACGGCTGGGTCTCGCTTGAAGTGTCGCCCTTGCTCGCCAACAACGCCGCCAAGACCATCCATGCAGCAGCCTGGCTGCACGAGGCCGCGAACCGGCCGAATCTCTTCATCAAGATCCCAGGCACCACAGCGGGCGCCGAAGCCATAGAGGAATCAATCTTCGACGGCGTGCCGGTCAACGTGACCCTGCTTTTTTCGCGCGAGCACTACCTCGCGGCGGCCGAGGCCTACATGCGCGGCATAGAGCGCCGCATCGAGGCGGGCCTGAGCGCCAACGTGCGCTCGGTGGCTTCGTTGTTCGTGAGCCGCTGGGACGTGGCGGTGAAGCCCGAAGTCTCGCCACCCTTGCACAACCGCCTGGGCATTGCGATTGCGATGCGCACCTACAAGGCCTATCGTGACCTGCTCGCGTCCCCGCGTTGGCTCAAGCTTGCCGAGGCAGGTGCGCAGCCGCAACGGCTGCTCTGGGCCAGCACCGGCACCAAAGACCCTGCCGCACCCGACACGCTCTACGTCGAGGCGCTGGCGGCGCCCGACACCATCAACACCATTCCCGAGAAGACCTTGCAGGCCTACGCCGACCACGGCAAGGTGAGCACTGCGCTGCCGGTCGATGGCGGTGACGCTGAGGCGGTGCTTGAGCAGTTCAGGGCCGAAGGCGTCGACGATGTAGCCTTGGCCGCGCGCTTGCAGCGTGAAGGCGCCGAAGCCTTTACCGCTTCGTGGCAGGCGCTGCTGGCGAGCATCCACGACAAGAGCGCCAGCCTGACAGGGGCGCGTGCGTGACGGAAGCGCCCGTCTCGCGGGCGACGTGGCAGGCGCTCACAGCCCACCACGCAAAGACAGGCCACGCCCATCTGCGTGACCTTTTCGCGGCCGATGCAGAGCGTGGCCGCCGCTACACGCTCGAAGCGGCCGGCTTGTACCTGGACTATTCCAAGAACCGCATTGACGACCAGACACTGAAGCTGCTTGCGGCGCTGGCCACCGAATGCGGCCTGGCCGGGCGCATCAAGGCCATGTTTCAAGGCGATGCGATCAACACGACCGAGCAGCGCTCGGTGCTGCACGTGGCGCTGCGTGCGCCCGCCACGCAAAGGCTGATGGTCGATGGCGTCGATGTCATCGCCGAGGTACACGCCGTGCTGGAGCGCATGGCGGTGTTTGCCGGTGCCGTGCGCAGCGGCCGCTGGCTGGGGCACACCGGGCGGCGCATACGCAATGTGATCAGCATCGGCATCGGCGGCTCTGACCTCGGGCCAGTGATGGCCTTCGAGGCCTTGCGCCGCTACAGCCAGCGTGACCTGACGCTGCGCTTCGTGTCCAACGTCGACGGCACCGACCTGGTGGAGGCCACGCGCGATCTCGACGCCGCCGAAACCCTGTTCATCGTCTGCTCGAAGACCTTCAACACGCAAGAGACCCTCACCAACGCCCACGCGGCGCGTGCATGGGCCGTGGGCCAGCTGGGCGACGACCAGGCGGTAGCGCGGCACTTTGTGGCGGTGTCGACCAATGCCGAGGGCGTGGCGCACTTCGGCATCGCGCCCGAAAACATGTTTGGCTTCTGGGACTGGGTGGGTGGGCGCTACTCGATGGACTCGGCCATCGGCCTGTCCACCATGGTCGCCATCGGGCCGCAGCACTTTCGCGAGTTGCTGGCCGGCTTTCACGCCATGGACGAGCACTTTCGCCACGCGCCTGTTGAGCAAAACATGCCTGCGCTGCTGGGCCTGCTGGCGATCTGGAACAACAACTTCCTGGGCGCAGCGACTGCGGCGGTGCTGCCCTACGACCAGTACCTGAAGCGCTTCCCGGCGTACTTGCAACAGCTGACGATGGAGAGCAATGGCAAGCACGTGACGCAATCGGGTGAGCGTGTGGGCGTTGAAACTGCACCCATCCTGTGGGGCGAGCCCGGCACCAACGGGCAGCACTCGTTCTACCAGTTGCTTCATCAGGGAACGCGGCTGGTGCCATGTGATTTCATCGGCTTCTGCCAGGCGCTGAACCCCCTCGCCTCCACACACGGTCAGCAGCACGACCTGCTGATGGCCAACTTCTTCGCGCAGAGCGAGGCGCTGGCCTTGGGCAAGACCGCCGAAGAAGTCACCGCCGAGGGCACCGCACCCGCGCTGGTGCCGCACCGCGTGTTCGAGGGCAACCGGCCGAGTAACACGATACTGGCCGACCGCTTGACGCCGGCGACCTTGGGCGCACTGATCGCGCTGTACGAGCACAGCGTCTTCACGCAGGGCGTGGTCTGGGGCATCGACTCGTTCGACCAATGGGGTGTCGAGCTGGGCAAGGTGCTGGCGCAGCGCGTACTTCCCGAGCTTGCCGCGGCGAGCGAGGTGCCTCTGGCCCACGACAGCTCCACCAACGCATTGATCGAGCGCTATAGGCGCCTGAGATCCCCGCCTTCACCCCACACCTGACGAGCCCCCCATGCCCACCGTGATCAGCCCACTGGCCGGCAAGCCAGCACCGCGCTCGCTGCTGGTGGACGTGCCTCGCCTCGTCGCCGCCTACTACACCGGCGTGCCCGACCCGTCGGTGGCGTCGCAGCGCGTGGCCTTCGGCACCTCTGGCCATCGCGGCTCGTCGTTAGAGCTCTCGTTCAACGAAGCGCATGTGCTCGCGATCACGCAGGCGATCTGCGAGCACCGCCATCGCCAGGGCATCACCGGGCCGCTGTTCATGGGCGTCGACACCCACGCATTGTCGCAACCGGCCTGCGCAAGCGCGCTTGAGGTGCTGGCCGCGCATGGCGTGGAGGTGATGCTGGCAGCGGGCGACGAGTACACGCCGACGCCGGCGGTCTCGCACGCGATCTTGGCGCACAACCGCGGGCGCAGCGGCGACGGGCTGGCAGACGGCATCGTGGTGACGCCCTCACACAACCCGCCCGACAACGGCGGCTTCAAGTACAACCCGCCCCATGGCGGCCCGGCGGGCACTGACATCACCGCCGCAATTGAGGCGAGCGCAAACCGCTTTCTCGCAGCCGCACTGAGCGGGGTCAAGCGGGTGCCGTACGCCCAGGCGCTGCGTGCGAAGACCACGCACCGACACGACTTCCTCGGCACCTATGTGGCCGACCTGGGCAGCGTGATCGACTTTGACGCCATCCGCGAGGCCAAGGTTCGCATCGGCGTCGACCCGCTCGGCGGTGCCGGCGTGCACTACTGGGCACGCATCGCCGAGCACCACCGTCTCGACCTCACCGTGGTCAGCGACGTGGTCGACCCGACCTTCGGCTTCATGACGGTTGACTGGGACGGCCAGATTCGCATGGACCCGTCGTCGCCCTACGCGATGCAGCGCTTGCAGGGCATGAAGGACAAGTTCGACGTCGCGTTCGCCTGTGACACCGACCACGACCGCCACGGCATCGTCACGCCCACGGCCGGGCTGATGCCGCCTAACCACTACCTCTCGGTGGCGATCGACTACCTGTTCAAGCACCGTACCTCGTGGGGTGCCCACGCCGCCATCGGCAAGACCGTGGTCAGCACAAGCCTGATCGACCGCATCGCCACGCGGCTGGGCCGCAAGTTGTATGAAGTGCCGGTCGGCTTCAAGTGGTTCTCAGCCGGGCTGCTCGACGGCGCGCTCGGCTTCGGTGGCGAAGAAAGCGCAGGTGCCTCTTTCTTGCGACGCGATGGCACGGTGTGGACTACCGACAAAGACGGCCTTGTGCCCGCGCTGCTGGCCGCCGAGATCACGGCGCGCTGCGGTCGCGACCCGGCCCAGGCTTATGCGGATCTGGTGCAAGAGCTTGGCGAGCCGATCGCCAACCGCGTAGAGGCCCCGGCGACGACCGCGCAGAAAGCGCAACTCTCGGCGCTGACGCCAGCACGCATCAGCGCTCGCGAACTGGCTGGCGAAGCCATCACCGCCGTGCTCGACCACGCACCCGGCAACGGCGCGGCCATAGGCGGCATCAAGGTCATCGCAAAAAGCGGCTGGTTTGCCGCCCGACCGTCGGGCACCGAAGACATTTACAAGATCTACGCCGAGAGCTTCAGCGGCAACGATCACCTGCAACGCATCCTGAAGGAAGCGCAGGCGATCGTCGACCAGGCGATCGCATCGCGGTAAGCGACAGCCCGTAGCGCCAGCTGCAGAGGCCGGCCCTGCGCTGCTTTTGCAAAGCCCTGCTGCGGATATGCTCCGCGCCATGAGCACCCGAGCCGCCCCGCCCGCCCCGCCGCCAGTGCCCCCAAGAGCGCGGCGCATGTCTCCTGAAACCCGGCGCGAGCAGATTCTTGACAGCGCGGTGGCCTATATCGTCGAGCGCGGTCTGTCTAATTTCACGCTTGAAAACGTGGCCATACAAGCCGGCGTGAGCAAGCCTCTGGTCTATAAATACTTTGCGAAGCGCGAGGACCTGCTCAAGGCCCTGCTCGAGCGTGAATATCTTTACCTGGGCGCCCACCGGCTGGACGAGCTGCCGAACGATGTACCGCTAGAGCCGCTGATTCGCGCGTCGAACAAGCGCGCCTTGGACTACCTCTACGAGCGCGGCCCCATCATCCGGCTGTTGGCCAGCGACCGCTCCGTGGCCGAGCTGGTGCATACCCGTGAGCGCGATGGCCGCACCGCCATCACCGACCACTTCATCAAGCGCCTGATGAAGACCTACGGCGTGGCCGAAGACGTGGCGCTGATCTGCTCGGTGATGACGGTGAATGCGCCCATCCTGTCGTCGCGCGCCTTGAAGCGAAACGGCATCAGCGCCGAGCGCGCGGCCCAGGTCTGGAGCGACTTCGCCATCGGCGGGTGGGGGGCGTTGCGTGTGCAGGCGCAGGCCGAACCCAAGCCCGCCCGCAAAAAGCCGGCGGCGCCCGCGAAGCGCGCCAAGCCGACCAAGCCGACCAAGCCAGCCAAGCCAGCCTAGTAGCCGCCCCGGTTCTGCGGTACGGCGCAGGTGCCTGCGCATTCACCTTTCACATGCGGGTTCGCACCATGCCACTCTATTACACAATCGTTATACTAAGTTTCCCCCTGCCCCGCAGCCCCACACAGCAGACCCAGGAGACTTGCCCATGACCTACGCCACCAACCGCGTCTACTGTGACGCCGACAGCCACATCATGGAAACCGTCGACTGGATCAGCAAGCACACCGACGCGCACATCTTGCCCAAGATGCCGCCTCTCAACCTGTCGAAGTCGGCCACCAACAGCCACGAGTTCATCAACGAAGAAGTGGCGAAGCAAAAGCTGCGCGCCGAGCGCGGCGAGACCGCAAGCGATGTGGTGCACGGCGTGAAAGGCTGGCGCGCCTTCGGTGCCTTCGACAGCGCCGAGCGCAAGGTGGCGCTCGACGACCTGGGCTTCAAGCGGCAGTTGGTGTTCTCCACCTTCTCGGCCGGCCAATACTTGCAGCACGACGACATGGACGTGCGCTACGGCGGCGTGCGGGCGCACAACCGCGCCATGGCGGAATTCTGCGGCGGAGACGAGCGCCTTATCGCGGTGGGCCAGCTCTCGCTGGCCGACCCGAAGCGCTGTGTCGAAGAGTTGAAAGAAGGCGTGCGCCTGGGCTGTGGTGCTTTCTGGGTGCCCGGCATGCCCGCGGGTGAAAAGTCGCCGGGCCACCCTGATTTCGACATGGTGTGGCAGGCCTTCTGTGACCTGGGTGTGCCCTTCATGCTGCACGTGGGGCCCAACAGCAAGACCAAGATAGGCGCCTACGAAAACAACGGCAAGCCCAAGCCGAAAGACATCACTGGCGCCGAAGACGGCGAAAACCTGCGCGTGCGCGACTTCATGCTATTGGCCATCGGGCCGCAGCAGTTCCTCACCGCGCTGGTGTTCGACGGCGTGTTCGAGCGCTTCCCCCTGCTTCGCGGCGGCGTGATCGAGCTGGGCGCAGGCTGGGTGCCCGAATACCTGCGCATGCTCGACCTGAGCCAGCGCATCTTCAAAAAGGGTGACGTGACTCTGGCGGCCATGCCGATGAAGGCGTCTGAGTACATACGCCGTGCGGTGAAATTCACCCCCTTCGCGGGTGAAGACGTGGGCCGCATGATCCGCGACGCCGGGCCTGAGCTGTTTCTCTTCTCCAGCGACTACCCGCACCCCGAGGGCACCGACGACCCTATCGGTCGCTTCGAGCGCACCTTTGCCGGCATAGACGAAGCGGCGAAAGAGATGTTTTATCACCGCAATTTTGAGACCATGATGGCCTCACCTGCCTGAACGGACCCACCCCATGAGCGCACCCACCGGCCTGCTGACCGATCGCCTCGCGCGAATCACCGAGCACCTCAACCACCACTACATCAAACCCGGCAAGCTGGTCGGCTGCCAGACGCTGGTGGCACGCCACGGCCAGGTGGCCTACCAGAGCACCCTTGGCCGCATGGACCGCGAGCGCGACAAGCCCATGCGCGACGACACCATTTTTCGCATCTACTCAATGACCAAGCCCATCACCTCGGTGGCCTTGATGAGCTTGTACGAGCAGGGGCACTTCCAGCTCAACGACCCGGTGCACCGCGTGATCCCCGAGTGGCGCGACCAACGGATCTACATGTCGGGCTCGGGTGAGAGCATGCAGACCAAGAAACCCGATCGGCCGGTGAGTTTTCGCGACATGCTCAGCCACAGCGGCGGCATCACTTACGGCGGCGGGCCGATGCCAGTCGATGGCGCCTTGCACCCGGTCGACGAGGTCTACGCCAAGCTCGGCCTGACCCGCGGCGCTCGCGAAAATCTCAGCACCTTCGTGCGCAAGCTCGGCGAGGTGCCCTTGCGCTACGAGCCCGGCCAGCGCTGGATGTATTCGTTTTCGACCGACGTGTGCGGCTACCTGGTCGAGGCCTTGTCGGGCATGCCCTTCGAAGACTATTTGCACAAGCACATCTTCGACCCGCTGGGCATGAAAGACACCTCGTTCTTCATCGCGCCCGACAAGATCGACCGCTTCGCGGCCAACTATGTGCGGCGCGAAGACAAGTCACTCGCGCTGATGGACGACCCGCACAAGAGCAGCTTTGCCAAGCCACCCACCTTCGTCTCGGGCGGCGGCGGCCTCTTGAGCACCATGCCCGACTACCACCGCTTCTGCGAAATGCTGCGCCGCGGCGGCGAGCTCGATGGCGCGCGCATTCTCGGGCCACGCACCTTGAAGCTGATGGCGCAAAACCACCTACAGGGCGGGCGTGACCTCACGCAGCAGGCCATCGGTGCGTTCTCAGAAACAGCCAACGAAGGCGTGGGCTTCGGCTTGGGCTTTGCCACCACGCTGAGCGAAGTGGCCGCCGGCGGCTATGGCGCAGGCGACTTCTACTGGGGCGGCATGGCCTCCACCATCTTCTGGGTCGACCCCATCGAAGACCTGGTGGTGATCTTCATGACGCAGCTGGTGCCCTCAGGCACTTTCAACATCCGCAGCCAGCTCAAGAACATGGTGTATTCGGCGATCGTCGACTGACGGCGATTCCTGAAATCCGTTCGCCCTGAGCCTGGCGAAGTGCTGCGGGCGGCACTGCGCTCGCTTCGACAAGCTCAGCCCGAACGAAGAGGGCCAGCGGGCAAGAATGCCTCGATCTGCGCCACGAAAACCTCGGGTGCGAGCGGCATCGAGAAGTAGCCGTCAAACCCGGCCATGCTGTCGGCGTGCCCATTTGCCGGCACCAGGGCCGACATCACCGCCACGATAGGGGTCTGGGCACAGGCTGCGTCGAGTTTGAGCTGCTCCAGCATGCCAAACCCTTCCAGCGCCGGAGCGTGCAGGTCGCAGATGATCAGATGCGGCCGCTCGCGCCGTGCCGCGAGCAGCGCTGCCCGCCCATCGGTTGCCACCAGCACGCGGTGGCCGCTGTGCTCGAGCAGATATTGCGCCATCTCAAGGTTGGATGCGTCGTCTTCGATGATCAGGATGCGGGCCATGCGCGGGGTTGATTCCTCGCAGCCATTGAATCACTCGCCAAGCGCGCACGCACCTGTCAGACCTCTCAGGTAAGGCGGGTGCCGCGAGGTCTTTTGGACAGCCGTGCATGCTGCACTGCGCAAGTAACGGTGCGGGGAATGGCCTTGTGGCGCGCCGCTGCAGCGCCTATCCTGAAACGTGCACTCTGATGAAAAACGCTAGCGTTGCTGGAGACAAGCATGACAAGCGGAAGCAACGAGTTGCCCCCCAATTCAGGCGCCGCCGGCCCTGACATGATCTTGATGGCCCTGTTCCAGAGCCGCTTGCGAGAGCGGTCAATCTATCTGGGCCGCTTGATCCAGTCGCAGCGCCGGCAGCTGTCAGCCTCAGCCTCGGACGCGGTTGAGCCAGCCGAAGAAGACACCACCGACGCGCCCACAGCCCGCATCCGCATCGCCGAGCAGGCGCTTGCTGCAGTGCAAGAAGCCGAGCGCCGCCTCGGGCGTGGCCGCTATGGCCTGTGCGACAGCTGCAGCGAGCCCATCGGCTGGGACGACCTGCTGCAGGCCCCCGAGCAAACCACCTGCCGCGCCTGCAGCCGCTTTGGCACGCTGGAAGAACCGCGCTTTCGCAACTGAGGCTCCCTCGCCCGGCGCCGGCTTGGCTAAGCCCCGCTGAACTCCATCACACCGTCGTCGACCTTGCCAAAGCGCAAGGCCAACAGGTCGCGCGCGTAGTTCTGGTGCAGCCGCCACGGCGCCTTGGAGCCTTGCTTGGGGAAGATGTCGAGCGAGCGCTGCACATAGCCCGAGGTGAAGTCGATCCAGGGCTCGGCGGTGATGCTCGGGTCATGGTTGCGCGGCGTGCATTGGCGGTAACCATGCTTAGCCATGTGGTTGAGGATGCGGCACACGTATTCGCAGGTCAGGTCGCACTTGAGCGTCCACGAGGCGTTGGTGTAGCCGAAGGACGATGCCATGTTGGGCACGTCGCTGTACATCATGCCCTTGTAGTTGAAGGTCTTGGCCGGGTCTAGCGTCTTGCCGTCAACGGTGAGTGACAGGTCGCCCAGCACGTTGAGGTTGAGGCCGGTGGCGGTCACGACCAGGTCGGCTTCAAGCTCGGCACCCGACTTGAGCTTGATGCCCTTCTCGGTGAAGGTGTCGATGTGGTCGGTGACCACAGAAGCCTTGCCTGTGTAGATGGCGCGGAACAGGTCACCGTCAGGCACCAGGCACAGGCGCTGGTCCCAGGGCTTGTATCTCGGGGTGAAGTGTTTCGCCACGTCGGTCTTGGTGCCTATGGCGGCCTGGATGCCGTCGACGATCATCTTCTTGACGAAGTCGGGGCGGCGCTTGCACAGGCGAAAGAAGTACATGCCCAGCAGCACGTTCTTCCAGCGGGTGATGTGGTACGCCGTCTTCGCCGGCAGCCAGCGGCGCAGCCCGTTGGCGATGCGGTCTTTGGCAGGGCGTGACACCACGTAGGTGGGTGAGCGCTGCAACATGGTCACATGGGCCGCCTGCTTGGCCATCTCGGGCACCAGGGTCACCGCGGTGGCGCCGCTGCCAATCACCACCACGCGCTTGCCGGCATATTCGATGTCGGGCGTCCACTTCTGCGGGTGCACCACGCGGCCAGCAAAGCGCGCTATGCCGGGAAACTCGGGCGTGTAGCCGCCCTTGTAGCTGTAGTAGCCGCTGCACATGAAAAGGAAGTTGCAGCTGAGCTGCACCGTCTCACCCGCGGCGCCAATCTCGGCATCGACGGTCCACCGGGCATCGGCGCTCGACCAGTTGGCGCTCTTTACCTTGTGGTTGAACCGTATGCGCTTGTCGATGCCGGCTTCTCGCGCCGTGTCACGCACGTAATTGAGGATGGTCGGGCCATCGGCGATGGCGTTGGCATGGGTCCATGGCCGAAACGAGTAGCCCAGCGTGTACATGTCGGAATCGGAGCGTATGCCGGGGTAACGAAACAGGTCCCAGGTGCCGCCCGTGCAATCGCGCCCTTCCAGGATGAGGTAGCTGCGGCCAGGGCAGCTTTCCTGCAGGTGGTAGCCCGCGCCGATGCCCGACAAGCCGGCCCCCACGATCAGTACATCAACGTGCTCAATCGACATGAATTTCTCTGCTCGTGGCGCTTAAGGATGAGAAAGCGACAGGATACGGCAGCACCCGCGCGCGACAGCCTCCACGATCGCGGCATTCGGGTCAAACTACTCTAAGGTATTTACCTTATAGACACGGAATCGGGTGGGTTTGCCGTGCCTTGCCGTGCAAAGAGATTCGAACGCGCTGGTTCAGGTCTGCCCCATCAGGTAGCGGATGAGCCTGCCACTCTCGGCCACCGGCCGTTGCAGGATCACGGTGTACATGTCGATGCTCATGGAGCAAAGCTTGTCGGGGTCTGCGCCCGGCGCGAGCGGGTTCTGGAGCAGGGCCAGGTCTTGCCCGTAGCGCGCCGCCAGCACCTCGAACACCGGCCGCAAACCGTCTGCCACCTCGGCCTGCGCCGGCACAGCCTGGGGCGTCAGTGTCGAGCTGCGCACGACCTGGCTCAGGGCGGCATCATCGGCCTCGATGGTGTTGGCCGAGACGTACTTGCGCAGGTCCAGGCTTTGCGCCGACTTGGCAAACAAAAACCGGTAGCAGAGGTCACCACCGTGTCGGCGCAGCTCGCCCATCTCTTGCACCATCACCCGCATGTAGTCGGTGGCGGCTTCGTCAGAGGCCTTGGGCAAGCGCTTTTGCACCAAGGTAGTCACTTCGCTGCGCACGCGGTCGATCAACTCGGCGTGGCTCTTGCCCTGCAAGAGGCCCTGGCTCAGCTCTGAGGTGATGCGGATGTAGGTCTGCGGGTCATGCTTTTTGATGGCGGCAAAAGAGGCGTTGCGAGACAGCGAATCATCGAGCCGGCTCACGTCATAACGGCTTTGTAACGCCGGTGTGATCAACTGCTGCGATGGCACAAAGAACACCACAGCGAAAGCCGCCCACACCGCAGCGTAGTGAGCCATGCTTTGCGAACGGCCGCGCAGCAGCGCACCAGCAAGCAGCGCCGCGAGCGCACCACAAGCGGCCGCCACGGCCATGCTGATCCAACCCATGTCTTCTTCCTCCCGCCGTTATGAGCCGCGCAAGCATCTCACAGGGCTGCAATGCGTTGGCAACCTGCGACGTTAGCCGTGGCAGACCCCAGGGTGAACCCGCATGCGTGTTCTTAGGGATGTAAGTACTGGTCGTTTTGAATTGACAATAGGCCTTCACATCGTCCAAGAGGCATACGCATGAGCCAGATGTTGCCTTCCGCGACAGCTTCCATCGGCGCCGCTTTGGCACCGCGAAACCATCTCGCCGATCAGCCGGCGCGCATGATGTCAAAACTCCTGATCGTTGACGACCATGCGCTGGTGCGCGTCGGTATCGTGACCAGCCTTGCCGCTGTCGAAAACGCCAACCTGCAACTGTTCGAAGCCAGCACGCTGCACGACGCCATGGAGCTCTATCGCGCCGAGCCCGGTATCGCACTCGTGCTGCTCGACCTCAACATGCCCGACTGCAAGGGCCTGCAGGGCCTGAAGCAGTTTCTCGGAGCCTTCCCACAAGCCCGGGTGGCCGTGATCAGCGGCACGCAAGATGAATTCGTCATCGGCCAGGTGCGTGCGCTCGGCGCCGTGGGCTACGTGACCAAGGGCCAGGCACCCGGTGCCATGTGCGACACCGTGATGGGCCTGCTGGCCGCCACCCAGAGCGGCAACGCCGGGGGCTTCCCACGCTTTCCGAGCTCGTCGCGCTACGACCGCGTGGCCGAGCTGGGCCCGCGCCACCTCGAGATCCTGGAGCTGGTGCTGTCGGGTTGCTCCAACCAAGAGATCAGCACCGCCACCGGCCTGTCGCTGGGCACCATCAAGAACTATGTGTCGACGATCTTGCTGGCGCTCGACGTCAAGTCGCGCTCGCACCTGATCAGCCTGTTCAGGTAACCCCGGCTCAGTGTCGTTTCAGCTCTCGCCTTCCGCGGCCGCCGGGTCTACCGACGCTCCCACCGACGAAGGGTCTGAGCGCAGGCGAGAAAGAACGCGCGCCTCTCAGCTGATGCGCCTGTTTCGCCACGGCGACATGGCGGTGGGCGCATCGGTGGGTTTGGCTTTGGCCTGCTGGCTCTCGTTTGCCATCTGGTGGCAGCCCGGCCCGGGCGTGTGGGTGTGGGCCGCGCTGGTGCACGTCAGCCAGGCTTTGCATGCCTGGTTGGTCTGGTCGTTCAAGCGCGCTGGGCGAGCCGCACTGGCGCAGGCGCCGCGCTGGCTACGCCGCTACCTGGCCGTGACGTTTCTGTGCGCATTGAGCTGGGGGCTCGCGCCTTGCTTTGTGCTGGTCGACCCCCGCCTCACGCCCACCTTGGCCCTGGTGCTGCCTATGCTGGCTCTGGCCGCAGCCGGCGCGCACGTGGTGGCGGCGCACCGCGGCGCCATCTTCCTGTGGCTGCTGCCCCTGCTCGCGCCGCTCACGGCCTACATGCTCTACACGGCCGCGCCGCCCACGCAGGCTGTGGCACCGCTGGCGGCGGCCTTCTTCGGCGCCTGTCTTTTCTTTGCACTGGCGCGGCACCGGCTGCTGATCAAAGAGCTGCAAACCAAGCTCGACAACGACGCGCTGGTGCGCGCCTTGCGCCAGCAGGTGGTTTTGGTGGAGCAAGCCAACCGCGAGAAGAGCCGCTTTCTGGCCTCGGCCAGCCACGATTTGCGACAGCCCATGCATGCGCTGGGTCTCTTTACCGCCACGCTGGAAAAGAAGCTGGCTGGCACCGCGCTGCAGCCGCTGGTGAAAAACATGATCCGCTCCATCGACGCGCTGGAACAGTCGTTCACCTCCATGCTCGACATCTCCAAGCTCGACGCCGGCGTGATCGAGCCCAACTTGCAGCCCTTTCCCATACGCGACCTCTTTCGCGTGCTGCACATGCACTGTGCCGGCCAGGCCGAAGAGCTGGGCCTGGGCCTGCGCTTCAAGGCCGGCGGCAAGATCGTGATGAGCGACCCGCATCTGCTGGAACGCGTGCTCAGCAACCTCATTCACAACGCCATCCGCTACACGCAAGAGGGCGGCATCGTGGTGGTGGCGCGCACCCGCGAGAGTGCCGTCAGCATCGAGGTGTGGGACACCGGCATCGGCATCTCCGAAGAAGAGCTGCCCAAGGTGTTTGACGAGTTCTACCAAGTGGGCAACTCGGGGCGCGACCGCTCGCGTGGCCTGGGCATGGGCCTGGCCATCGTCAAGCGCCTGGTGCTGCTGATGGGCCATCAGCTCGAAGTGGTGTCCAGGCCCGGGCGCGGCACGGGGTTTCGCATCCTCATCAAGGCGACCGAATTTGACGAGATGGACAACATGCTCGTGGCCGCCGACACCGTGCCCTCGCCCATCGATTCGAGCCGCACCCTGCTGCTCATCGACGACGAAGAAAGCATACGCGCGGGCATGAGCGAGCTCTTGCAAACCTGGGGTTACCACGTGCTCACCGCCGCCACCATTCAAGAGGCCTGCACCGAGGTGCGCCGCCACGCGGGGGTGATCGACATCGTGGTGTCTGATCTGCGCCTGGCCAATGACGAAGACGGCATCGACGCCATCGAGCGCGTGCGGTCGGTGTATGGCGCACCATTGCCGGCACTGCTCATCACCGGCGACACCTCCCCCGACGAAGTGAAGCGCGTGCACAGCAGTGGTCACCAGGTCTTGTTCAAACCCGTTCGCACGCGCGAGCTGTATGCAGTGCTGCGCAGCGTGCCATAGGGGTTCGCATCCAGCTTTCACATTCAGGACGCTTAAGCCGCGCATGCTTCACCTTGGTCACTTGTGAAGCGATGATGCGCAACTACGATCGACCGACCGATTTATATGTATTGAAGGGGCAAGCCTGTGTGGGCCTTCCGTAAAGCAGTTTTGATCGGCACTTGTACGGTGCTTTGTTCTCTCGCCCTGCCCGCGCTGGCCCAAGACGCCCTGGCCCCCGCCAGCGCCGTGGCACGCGATGCGCTGGCCCGACACCGCGACGCCAACGGCCTGCTCGCCCTGAGCGCCGAAGGCCGCGCGCTCTACGAGCGCGACGTGATCAAGCTCGATGGCTACGGCTATTGCGGCCGCTCTATCGCACTGGCCGAGCAAGGCGAGTTCCGCCAAAGCATCCGCGCGGCCAGCAAGGCGCTGCACCTGGGCAGCGCCACCGACAACGAAGACCTGCGCGCGCTCGCCCAGCGCGACCTGGCCATCGCCTACAACTACGCCGGCCTGCTCGACGAAGCCGAGCGTTTCGCCAACGGCGCCCTGGCGCTCAAGCCCAAGAACCCGCAGCAAGCCCACGCACCAGCCTACAAGGTGCTGGGCGACGTGGCCGTGCGCCGCGCGCGCTATGGCGACGCCGCCGATGCCTACAAGCGCAGCCTGTCGCTGGCCAGCGAGCGCTTTCGCCCGCTGGTGGTGGTGTCACTGGCCAACGCCTACACCGCTGCCGGCCGCCCGCGCGAGGCGCTGGAGCAGCTCGACCTGCTCCCTCGCGCTGAAGCGCAAAAGCTCGGCAGCTTCTACGACCGCAGCCGCGCCAACGCCTTGCTTGCTGCCGGCCTGGCCGACCAAGCGCTGGCGCTGTTCAAGCAGATACTCGCCGACGCTGGCTCGCCCGATGCGCTCTACAACCGGCTGTGGGCCACCGAAGGCATAGGCCGCGTCGAGCTCAAGCGCGGTGACCAAGCCGCCGCGCTCAAGTCGTACCTGGAAACCGTGCGCCTGGCCGACAGCCTGCGCGGCAAGTTCCAGAGCGAAGAGTTCAAGACCGGTTTGTTCGGCGACATCCAGAAGGTGTTCGACACCGCGCTAGACCTGAGCATCAGCACGCGTGACTTCGAGGCCGCGTGGACACTCTCTGAAGCCTCGCGCTCGCGCCAGCTGCTCGACTCCATCCGTGACCGCGCGGCCGACTCGCTGGCCGACCACCGCGTGACGCTGCAAGAGCTGCAAAAAACGCTGGGCTCCGGCGAAGCGGTGCTGCAATTTCACGTGCTGGAAAACCGCAGCATCGCGTGGCTCATCACACGCACCGGCATGTCGGCTTCGGTGATCGCGCAAGGCCAAGTGGGCCTCGCCGCCCTGGTAGAAAACTTCCGCAGCAGCGTGATCGAGCGCCGCCGCGACACCACCACTCTCGCAGTCAACCTCTACAAGCTGCTGCTGAGCGACCTTGACCTCACCCCGGTGCTGCGGCTTTTCGTGGTGCCGCACGGCCCCCTGCATTACCTGCCCTTCCAGGCGCTGCACGACGGGCGCGGCTACCTCATCGAGCGCAGCGCGCTGACGGTGTGGCCTTCGTCTGCCGTGGGTGCCCGCCTGCTCACGCGCGGCAGCGCGCCCGCACCCGTGCTGCTGGGCTTCGGCAACCCCACCACCGACAAAAACGTGCCCCTGCCCGGCGCCGAGCGCGAGGTGCAGCAAGTGGCCAAGCTCTTCAGTCAAAGCGAGGTGTTCGTGCAGCAAGAGGCCACCAAGGCGCGCTTCAAGGCGGGCACCAACCGGGCCAACATCGTGCATGTGGCGGCGCATGCCGAGCTCGATGACGTCGACCCGCTGTTCTCGCGCATCCTCTTCGCGGCCACTTCTACCGAGCCCGGCCTGCTCGAAGCGCGCGAGATCTACCCCCTGGACCTGCGTGGTGTGCGCCTCATCACCCTGTCAGCCTGCGAAAGCGGCTTGGGCCGTGTGGCCCGCGGCGACGAGATCATCGGCTTTACCCGCTCGCTGCTGTCGGCCGGCGCCAACAGCATCGTCGCCTCGCTCTGGCCCGTGGCCGACGACTCCACCGACCTGCTGATGGGCCGCCTGTACAAAGAGCTGGCTGCCGGCCGAGACCTGATGGCCAGCATGCAGATGGCCCAGCTCGAAGTGCAGAAGAACCGGCGCTTTGCCCACCCCTTCTTTTGGGCCCCGTTCAACGTGATCGGCAATGGCCGGCTCGTCATCCAAGGCAGCGAGGTGGCGCGATGAACGCCCTGAAAATCATACCGCTGCTGCTGGGCTGCGTCTCGCTTGCGCAAGCGCAAAACGCACCGCTGCGCAACACGCCACCCGCTCCGGCAGGTGCCGCCTCGGCTGTGGTCAGCAGCAGCACCGCCCAGGGCACGTTTGTGCTGAAGGAAGTGCGCTTCAGCCCCACCAAGGCAGTGCCCACCGCAGAGCTGCAAGAGCTGGTCAAGCCCTTTGTCGGCAAAGAGATCGATGCCACCGAGCTCACCGTCATATCGGCGGCCGTGCGCCGTGCCTATGAAGAGCGCGGCTTCGGCATGGCCGGGGTGGGCTACCCCCCGCAAGACCTGACGAAGGGCGTGCTGCAGATCACCATCGTCGAGCCACAGGTAGAGCGGGTGGTGGTCGAGCCTTTGGGCCCGCCGCCCGTGTCGGCCGCGCGCGCCTCTGCCGTGCTCGAACGCGCCGGCGTGCGTGCCGGCCAGCCGCTGGACCTGCAGGCCCTGGACCGTGCCATGTTCACCCTCAACGACTGGCCAGGCGTTTCCGCCAAGACCACACTGCTGCCCACCGGTGACGAAGGCCAGTACAAGGTCAGCATCCAGACCGAGCGCCGCCGGTGGTGGGACGCAAGCGTCGACTTCGACAACCACGGCTCTTCGGTCAGCGGCCGCTACCGGTTGGGCACCTTGCTGCGCTGGAACAACCCAGGCGGCATTGGCGACAACCTCGACCTGCGCCTGCTCGCCTCCAGCGGCGCGGGCACCACGGTCGGCCGCCTTGGCTACGAAGCACCCCTGGGCGCCACGCCCTGGCGTGCGGGCATCGGCTACTCGCGCGTGGGCTACCAGCTCGGCGAGCAGTTCGAGGCGCTCGACGCCACCGGCAAAGCCGACGTGTTCGACGCCTCGCTCTCCTACCCCTTCGTGCGCAGCCGAGACGGCAACCTGGTGGGCCGGGTCAGCCTGGTCAACAAGAAGCTGTCGGACGACGTGGGCACCGAGATTTCGTCTGAGAAGACCATACGTGCCGCCGAGTTCACCCTGGCCTTCGAATCGCGCAGCACTTGGCGCGGCGGTGGCTACAACGGCGGCAGCGTGGGCCTGCAACTCGGCAAGCTCACCGACAACAGCAGCACCGCACCCACCGACACCACGCCGCACGGCAACTTCACCAAGCTCAGCGTGCAAGCCACCCGCCTGCAGTCGCTCACGCGCACGCTGTCGCTTTTCGTCGGCGGCGCCGGCCAATGGGCCAACAAGAACCTCGACAACGCCGAGAAGTTCACCCTCGGCGGCGACAAGGGCGTGCGCGCCTACCCGGCCGCCGAAGGCTCTAGCGACCTCGGCGCGCTGCTCAACACCGAGCTGCGCTACTGGATAGGCCCGCAATGGAGCTCGTATCTCTTCTACGACTGGGGCCACGGCCGCCTGCGCAAGACACCCGATGCCCTCACCGGCGACAACACCCGCACCATCCACGGCTATGGCCTGGGCGTGCAGTACACCAACCCCGAGCTCTTCACGCTGAAGGCGAGCCTTGGGTTGCGCGGCAAGGAGCCGGTGCTCTCGGAATCCGAGAACCCCAAAGCCCGCTTGCTCGTGCAAATTCAGCACTCGTTCTAGACACACGTTCTAGACACACATACCCAGGAGCACGCCATGCGCGCACTCAAGCACACCCCGATCGCTTTCGCCGCCCTGCTCGCGCTCGGCGCCTTCGATGCCGTTGCACAGCCTGTGCCCACGCAGCTGCCGGTGCTGCGCCCGGGCGGCGCGGTCATCAATGCCAGCGTCGGCACACCCGGCGGCAACGCGCTCACCGTCACCCAGACCACGAGCGCCAGCAACCGTGGGCTGGTGGAGTGGCAAAGCTTCAGCATCGGCAGCCAGGCACGGGTCAACATCGCGCAACCGAATGCACAAAGCGTGCTGGTCAACCGCGTCACCGGCACCGCCGTGAACGGCCCGAGTGCGAGCGAGATCTACGGCACGCTGTCGGCCAATGGCCGCGTGTTCCTGGTCAACCCAGCGGGCGTGGTGTTCGGGCCGGGCGCGCAAGTCAGCGTGGGCTCGCTGGTGGCCACCAGCCTAGACCTCGACAGCAGCATGTCGGCCAACAACTACGCGCGCTTGATGAGCGGTGAAGACATCCAGCTCACCGGGGGCGCCAGCAGCGTTCAGGTGATGGCAGCGGCCGACCGCAACCGGCCACAGATCCAGGTCAACGAAGGCGGCTCCATCGTGCTGCTCAGCGGCGAGCAGCTGACGCAGAACGGCAGCATCTCTGCACCCGGCGGGCACATCAACCTGAGCGTCGGCTCCGGCGCCACGCTGCGGCCGGTCGGCAGCAGCGGCTTCGTCGAGGTGCTGTCAGTACAACCCGTCGCAGCACGCACTGGCGCCATTGCAGTGGGCTTCAACTCGCAGACCATCGCCCAGGGCGGCAGCATTGTCATCGGTGCGCAACCGAATGAAGAGCCCTCTCGCGGCGACACCATCACCATCGCCGGCTTGGTGAGCGCCGATGCGAGCACAGGCGCCGCCGGCAGCGTGCACATCGCTGCTGGCGCCACGGGCTCGGTGCTCGCCGGCGAAGGTGCGGTCATCACCGCCTCCAGCACGGGCGGTGCCGGCGGGCAGGTCAATCTGCAGGGCAGCGACATCCGCTTGCAGCGCGGCGACGTGGCCCACCCGCGCGTGCTGGCCGAAGGCGGCAGCGGCGGCGGCCGCATCGACATCGGCAACGCACAAACGCACGCCATCGCCATCGAGCAGGGCACCAGCGTGTCAGCCGACGCCACGCAGGCAGGCAACGGCGGCTCGATCGCCGTGCGCGCCCTGTTCCTCAACCCCAACGCCACCGGCCCGGTGGCACGCATCGACTACGGCGTGACCGAGGTCTACGGCACGCTGCAGGCCCGCGGCGGCACGCAGCGCGGCGACGGCGGCAGCATCGAGACCTCGGGCATCGCGCTCACCACCAACCTGGGCAACCCTGCATCAGGCATCACGCAGTCGGCCACCATCGACGCGCGAGCCCGCGCCGCTGGCGGCCGGGCCGGCGCCTGGACGCTGGACCCGTTCGACGTGACCATCTCGAACGCGGGCCCCGTGGCCGTCAACGGCAGCTTCAACCCGACCGGGCCGGGCGCCAACGTGCGCGCCTCCGACCTGTCAGCCGCGCTCGATGCCGGCACCAGCATCGACATCTCCACTGCCGCCGGCGGCAGCGGGACGGCCGCCGGAGACATCACCATCGCCGCCGGCACCACCATCACCCGCAGCACCGGCACGGCACCCACCAGCCTCACGCTGCGCGCCAACAACAACATCGTCAGCAACGGCGCCATCATCGACGCCAGCGCCGCTGGCCCGGTGAGCGTCAACCTCTACAGCGACCTCGACGGCAACGGCAGCGGCAGCATCAGCCTGCTGGGCGGCCGCATTTCCACTGGCGGCGGCAGCCTCACGCTAAGCGGCGGCACCGACCCGTCCACCGGCTTTGCACGCGGAGATTTTCAAAACGCCGGCGTCGCCGTGTCCCGCACCACCATCGACACCCGCGGCAGCGCTGGCGTGGGCAACGTCGCGATCCGCGGCGAGTCGGGTGTCATTGGCCTTGCGCCCGGTGTGGCGCTCGACACTGACATGACCGTGGGCAACCTCAGCGTCGACGGCCGCGCCAGCCATGGCACGGCGGTGCTGCTCAACGGCGCCAACATCACCACCGCCAGCGGCAACATCACCGTGCGCGGCGTGGCCGTGCGGACCGACACGGCCACCAGCGCCCAGGTGGGCGTGGACACCGGCACCCTGCGCCTGCAGCTCGGCTCCGGCTCGCTCATTCTGGCTGGCCGTGGCGACGCTGGCACCGCCAGCGGCAGCGCCGTGGGCTTGAGCCTGGGCGACGTGCAGATCTCGGCCAACACCGGTTCCACCGGCACCATCACGTTCGCAGGCCAGGCCGCAGGCACCACCGTCGCGCCGGGCATTCAGGTGCAACCGAGCGGCAACACCGGCCTGGTCATCAGCTCCGATGCACCCACCGCGGGCGGCCGCCCGACCGGCGCCAACGTGGTGATCGGCGCTTCGGCCACGGTGGCGTCGAGCGCGCTCGACATGACGTCGGGCATCGGCCCCAACATCTTCACCGCCAATGGTGTGAACATCCGCCCGCTGGGGGTAGACGCCTCTGGGCTCATCACCGAACAGGTGGCCACGCCCATCACCTTGCTCACCACCGGCTCCAACGCCGGGGCCGGCACTTTCGTGGTCAACACCAACCTGCTGCGGTTGCCGGGCCCCAGCAACGGCGGTATCTCCTCGGGGGGCGGGTTCGTGATCGGCTCGCAGGCCCACACCGGGTTGATCAACGTTGATGCCGGCGCGTTCACCCAGCACCCCACGGTGGCGGTAACGCTGCAAAACGAAGGCACCGGTTCGCAAGGCATCACGCTGGGCAACGGCAACACCGTGGGCACCCTCGGCCTGCTCACCGCAGGCAACGTGACCCAAGGCACCGCCGGCATCACCACGCAAAACCTGGTGATACGCGGCGGTGCGGCCAGCAACGTCAACCTGAGCGGTACGACCAACCAGATTGGCGTGCTCGCGTTCGACCCACCGGCCTCGCTCACCGTGCTCACCCCGGGCAACATCACAGTCGACGCAGCCAGCGCGCCCACCTTCAACGCCAGTACCGGCGCCTTCACGCCGCTGGCCATCACCAGCAGCACCGGAGGCAACACCGCGCTGCTGCAGTCCACCGCCGGCAATGTGCTCATCAACCAGTCGATCAGCATGGCCGGCACCGGCGCCTCGCAGCTCAACATCGTGTCGCCCGGCAGCGTGACCTTCGCCACCGGCGCCAGCCTCAGCACCAGCGCGACTGGCCGCTGGCGTGTCTGGGCGCCCACAGTGATCAATGCACCGGTCGCCGGCCCCGCCACCAACCTCTACGGCTGCGTGTTCGGCGACACCACCACCTGCAGCGTGTCCAACATCGCGCTGCCCACCAGCGGCAACCAGCTCCTGCACCCGACCCAGCCCACGCTCAGCGTGGCCGCCAACCCGCTCACCGGCTACGTCGACCTGGCCCTGCCTCAATTGACCTATGTCACCACCGGCCTGCTGAACGGCGACACCGCTGCCGGTGCCCTCAGCGGCACGCTGGCCGCCACGCCCAGCGGCGCCACCACCTATGCCATCGGCCAGGGCAACCTGGCCTCGCCGCTGGGCTACAACCTCACGTTCACCCCCTCCACGCTCACGCTGCAGCCCGGCATCACGCGGCACATGCTGCAGGCAGCCTTCCAGTCTGAAATGTCCTCCGACGTGTATGGCCGCAACCTTGACCAGCCCTACATCTGCACGGCCGCCTCGGTGATCCGCGGCAGCCTCGCCGATGACAAGCAAAGCGACCCGCTCGCTTCGGAGTGGGGCAAGGTGCGCAACCAGCCGCAACTCTCGGGTTGCCTCAACGTCAGCGACGGCGGCCAGTGCTCGGCGTTCTGAGCGTTGCCCTAGATGACTTTCGGCTGATGTGGGCAGGCGCCGCGCTCCATAAAGTCCAACCCATCGTGATTCAACTCCAACGCAGCCTCACATGAACGCCCTGCCCGTCGAAGACCTGCTGGCCTCGCTCGGCGAAGACACGCCTTGCGGCGCTGACCTGGAATACGACCCCGTCTTCCTGTCGCTCGGCGAAGCGGCACAAGGCAAGCCTGAGCAGCAGTTCGGCGACACCGTGATTGCCGCTCAAGAGCCCGATTGGCGCGTGGTGCAAGAGCAAGCCACCGACTTGGCCCGCCGTACCCGCGACGTGCGTGTGGCCGTGCTGCTGGCCCGTGCCGGTGCCCGCCAGCAAGGTGTGGTGGCCTACGCCAGCGCGCTCTCGCTGATCGCCGGCCTGCTCGAACGCCACTGGGACCATGTGTATCCCGCACTCGACGCCGACGACAACAACGACCCCACGATGCGGCTCAATGCCCTCGCTCCGCTGGTCGATGCCGAAAGCGGCCTGGCCGACCTGCGTGCCGCTCTGGTCGGCACCGGCCGCGCCGCGCTCACGGTGCGCCAGTTGGAGCTGGCAGCCGGCAAGGCAGAACCCCGCTCCGACGAAACCGCGCCCACGCTCGATGGCGCGGTGCAAGCCGTGCAGGCGGCCGAAGGCCAGAGCGCAGGCGTGCTGGCGGCCCTCAAGCAGGTGCACGCCGAAGTGATGCGCATCGAAACCGTCCTGGGCAACAAGGTCAGCGCGGCGCAAGGCCCCGACTTCCGCCCCTTGCGCGTGCTGACGCAAACCCTGGCCAACGTGGCCACCCAGGCTGAAGGTGGTGCCATGGCATCTGAATCCGACGTCGGCGCCGCCAGCGGTGCAACCGGTGCTGCCCCACGCGCTGCCTCAGGCCCGCTGCAAACCCGGGAAGACGTGATGCGCAGCCTAGACCGCGCCTGCGAATGGCTGGAGCGCAACGAGCCCACCAACCCCGCACCATTGCTCCTACGCCGCGCCAAGCGCCTGATGGGCAAGAACTTTCTCGACATCATTCGCGACCTGGCGCCGGCCGGCATCGACCAGATCGAAAACATCGCCGGCAATCTGAATGAATGAGATTCCGTTCGGGCTGAGCCTGTCGAAGCCCATGCGCGCCGTAGTGCGGGCACTTCGACAAGCTCAGTGCGAACGGAGGTATTGAAACCCCAGCCCGAAGGAGATCCACATGGCCACCAGCAGTCAGAAATTCATCGCCCGCAACCGCGCCCCCCGTGTCCAGATCGAATACGACGTGGAGCTCTACGGTGCCGAGAAGAAGGTGCAGCTGCCCTTCGTGATGGGCGTGCTGTCCGACCTTTCGGGCAAGCCAGCCGAGCCGCTGCCCCCCGTGGCCGACCGCAAGCTGCTCGACTTCGACGTCGACAACTTCGACAGCCGCATGAAATCGATGAAGCCGCGCGTCGCCTTCCAGGTGCCCAACACCCTGACCGGCGAAGGCAACATGAGCGTCGACATCACCTTCGAAAACATGGACGACTTTTCGCCCGCCGCCGTGGCACGCAAGGTCGACTCGCTCAACCAACTGCTGACCGCACGCCAGCAGCTGAGCAACCTCATCACCTACATGGATGGCAAGACCGGCGCTGAAGAGTTGCTGGCCAAGGTGATCTCCGACCCAGCGCTGCTTGCCAGCCTGGCCACGGCCAAGAAGGCGGCTGACGAGCCCAAGGCCGAGTAAGCCGCCCCGCACGCCGTAACAGAACCCACGGAGAACCCAAATGGCAGAAGCACAAAGTCAATCCACCGCGTTGCAAGGCGTTGAATTCCAGGGCGGCGATTTCGCCAGCCTGCTCAACAAAGAATTCAAACCCAAGAGTGACGAAGCAAAGTCCGCCGTCGAAGCCGCGGTGCTCACGCTCGCGCAGCAGGCGCTGAGCAAGACCCAGCTGATCGGCAGCGATGTCGTGGCCTCAATCGAAGCCATGATCGCCGAGCTCGACGAAAAGCTCAGCTCGCAGATCAACCAAATCATGCACCACGCTGATTTCCAGCAGATCGAGTCTGCCTGGCGCGGCCTGCATCATCTGGTCAACAACACCGAGACCGATGAGCAGCTGAAGATTCGCGTGATGAACATCAGCAAGGCCGAACTCGGCAAGACGCTGAAGCGCTACAAGGGCACCGCGTGGGACCAGAGCCCCATCTTCAAGCGCGTGTACGAAGAAGAGTTTGGCCAGTTCGGCGGCGAGCCCTTCGGCTGCCTGGTCGGCGACTATTACTTCAACCACGGCCCCCAAGACGTGGAGCTGATGGGCGAAATGGCCAAGGTGGCTGCCGCTGCACACACACCCTTCATCGCGGCCGCCGACCCGGCGCTCGCCCAAATGGGTTCGTGGCAAGAGCTTGCCAACCCGCGCGACCTGACCAAGATCTTCACCACGCCGGAGTACGCCGGCTGGCGCTCGCTGCGCGAGAGCGACGACGCCAAGTACATCGGCCTGGCCATGCCGCGCTTCCTGGCGCGCATTCCCTACGGCGCCAAGACCAACCCCGTCGAAGAGTTCAACTTCGAAGAAGACACCGCCAACGCCGACCACACCAAGTACACCTGGGCCAACTCGGCGTACGCCATGGCGGTCAACATCAACCGCTCCTTCAAGCAGTACGGCTGGTGCTCGCGTATTCGCGGCATCGAGTCGGGCGGCTCGGTCGAAGGCCTGCCCACGCACACCTTCCCCACCGATGACGGCGGCGTCGACATGAAGTGCCCAACCGAGATCGCCATCAGCGACCGTCGCGAGGCCGAGCTGGCCAAGAACGGTTTCATGCCGCTCGTGCACCGCAAGAACAGCGACTTTGCTGCCTTCATCGGCGCCCAGTCGCTGCAGAAGCCGGCCGAATACGACGACCCCGATGCCACGGCCAATGCCAACCTGGCAGCACGCCTGCCCTACCTCTTCGCCACCTGCCGCTTCGCGCACTACCTGAAGTGCATCGTGCGCGACAAGGTGGGCTCCTTCAAGGAACGCGAAGACATGGCCAAGTGGCTCAACAACTGGATCATGAATTACGTCGATGGCGACCCCGCCAATTCGTCGGAAACCACCAAATCACAAAAGCCACTCGCGGCGGCTGAAGTGACTGTGGAAGAAATTCCAGGCAACCCCGGCTACTACTCGTCAAAGTTTTACCTGAGGCCCCATTACCAACTCGAAGGGCTCACGGTGTCTTTGCGTCTTGTCTCCAAGCTGCCCTCGAACAAGGCGCAGTAATCACTTTCCACGATCGATCGAGCGTTCTTTTGCCACCAGCGTCACAACCAGCGCAGGCAGTTCTCTCTTCATACCACCCAAGGAGTTTTCATCATGAGTTCAGACTTTCATTTCAAGTTCGATGGCGTCGACGGCGAAGCCACCCACAAAGATCACAAGGGCGAGATCGAGGTCTTGTCCTGGAGCTGGGGTGTGACCCAGGCGTCTGGCGCAGGCTCGGGCGGCGGCTCCGGCAAAGGCAAGGCGACACCCGGTGAATTTCACTTCGTTCACCAGTACGACAAGTCTTCTCCAGTGCTGGCCAAGCACTGCGTAGGTGGCAAACACTTCAAGGACGCCAAACTCACGGCACGCAAAGCTGGCGAAGGGCAGAAAGACTTCTTGGTCATCACCTTGAAAGAAGTTTTCATCAGCAGCGTTCAGCCCAGCGGAGCGCAAGGCGGCGACGTGTTGGAGAACGTGAGTCTGTCGTACAAAGACGTCGAGTTCGCCTACAAGGCCCAGGATGACAAGGGCGGTCTGGGTGGCGAAGTGAAGTTCGGCTGGAACACCGCGACCACCGAGACGCGATAAGCCCGTTCCACCAACGGGGCGGAGGTGCAAAGCCGCGAGACCCGATCAGGGTCGCGCGGGCTCCCCCCCGACAGCTCGCTTTGGAGATTGATTCATGCCGACCCTGACCTGGAAAGACAACCGCATAGACGCCAATGACGTCGCGCCGTGGGACGCCACCGTGATGTTGGTTGGCCCCAGCACGCCGGTCGCCGAAATGGTGTCGGACAGCAAGTCTTGGTGCGAAGAGCACAAGGAAGGCGGTTCGCTGAACCTGATGATTTACTGCCATGGCGCGCCTGCTTACTTGCAGATTGGCAAGGAGGGCCTGATGCCCTGGAACCTGAGCAAGCTGGCCCCGCTAAAGCCCTACTTCGACACCGTGAGCATTCACGCCTGCTTGGTGGCCAAGGGTCAAAACGGCCGAGCCTTTTGCTCCAAGATGGCGCTGGTGCTGTACGCGCCAGTGGATGGAGCGGTCGCAAACCAGCGCAACACAGGGCCCGAGACGGTGTACGGCTGGCTCGACGACCGCAAGTACGACGGCGACTACTACCGGCACGAACCTTCCGGCGCCAGAACCGGGCCGCTTCGCAGCCTCTGAACCCGGCGCTCGCTGCGGCGTTTGAATCAACCCCCTTTGGACACATGCCATGCCTGCCGAAAAAAACTCTCGCGACCCCAGCAGCCACTCGGGAGCTGACGTCTTCCTGAGCGTGCAGACCAAACGCGCAGGCAAGTTAAAAGGCGAAAGCCAATCCATCGATCACAAGGACGAGATCGTCGTGCACGGCTGGAATTGGGGCTTGTCGGCCAGCGCAGCGCTCGGCTCGGCGCAAGCCACCGGGCGGCGCAGCTACAAGAACCTCACCGTCACGAAGCGCATCGACTCGTCGTCGACCGCGCTGATGTCGGTGCTGGCCACCAACGACGAAGTCAAAGAAGCCAAGCTGGCCATGCGCAAGGCCGGTGAAGGCCAGCGCGACTTCTTCACCGTCAAGCTCAGCAACGCGCGCGTGCATTCGTACGACATCGAGTGCGGCGAAAGCGGTGACGCAGTCGAACGCGTGACCTTCGCCTTCACCAAGGTCGATGTCAGCTACGAGCTGCAGTCTGGCGCAGGCCAGCGCGGCGGCGGCACCAGCTTCCAAGACGAAATCTTGCCCACCTGACGACATGGCCACCCCTCAAGAGTTGTTGGCTGCCGGCGACCCTGCCCAAGCCCTGGCGGCACTGCAAGCCCAAGTGCGCGAGAAGCCGGGCGACGCCAAGCTGCGCGTCTTTCTGTTCCAGCTGCTCAGCGTGCTGGGCCAGTGGGAGCGCGCGATGGCTCAACTCGACGTGTGCGGCGAGCTCGACCATGGCACGCTGGCCATGGTGCAAACCTACCGCGAAGCCATCAAATGCGAAGCCGTGCGCGGCTCGGTATTTGCTGGCAAGACCACGCCCGTGGTTTTCGGCCAACCGGCCGCCTGGGTGGCGATGCTGATCGAAGCCCTGGCCCAGGAAGCACAAGGCCAGCATGCCCAAGCGCAGCACCTGCGCGCCAATGCTTTCGAGCAAGCCCCTGCGACCGCTGGCAGCCTCAACGGCGAAGCCTTCGACTGGATTGCTGACGCCGACTCTCGACTTGGCCCGCTGCTCGAAGTGGTGCTCAACGGGCGCTACACCTGGGTGCCATTCAGCGCCTTGTCGGCCATCACCGTCGACGCGCCCGAAGACCTGCGCGACATGGTCTGGACACCCATACACCTCACCTTCAGCAATGGCGGCGATTCGGTCGCCCTCGTGCCCACCTGCTACCCCGGCACACGCGAGCAGCCTGATGGCAAGCTCAAGATGGCGCGTGCCACCGAATGGCTGGAGCTGGGCCCCGACCAATACGCGGGGCTGGGCCAGCGCATCCTCTCCACCAGCAGTGCCGAACTCGGCCTGCTCGAAGCGAGAGAGATCAAGCTGACCCTCGCCACATGAACCTCAGAGATCGGCTGCAACCGGCATTGCTGGATCGCCTGACCGACCTGGCGCCGCAATCTAACGTCGAAGCCGACGACGCCCGCATGATGAACAAGTCGCAGATCCGCGAGGCGGTGCTGCGTGACCTGTCTTGGCTCTTGAACTCGGTGCAGCCGCTCAGCAAAGAAGTGGCCGCGCAATACCCGCAGGCCGCCGACTCAGTGCTCAACTACGGGCTGCCCGCCATGTCGGGCCAGCTGGCCTCGCGCATAGACGTGAGCGTGCTCGAGCGCACCATCAAGCAGGCCATCCTGCGCTTCGAGCCGCGCGTGATGGAAGACTCGCTAGAAGTGAAAGCGCTCGAATCTTCCAGCGTGCTCGACACCCACAACGTGATCGAGTTCGAGATCCACGGTTTCATGTGGGCCCAGCCAGTGCCGCTGGAGCTGCTGCTGCGCACCCAGGTCGACCTCGAAGCCGGCCAGGTCGAGGTGCGTGACGCGAGCAGCAGCGGTCCTTCACGCCGGAAAAGCTGACGATGAACCACCCCCACGCTCACTTCGTTCACTGCCCCCCGGGGGGGCGCTCAGCGCCCTTCGGGCGGCCGGGCGGGCACTGAGATGGACCCTAACCTCCTGCGCCACTACAACGACGAGCTCACCCACCTGCGCGAAGTGGGTGCCGAGTTTGCGGCCGAGTTCCCGAAGATCGCGGCACGGCTCTCACTCGATGGGCTCGAAGTGTCCGACCCGTATGTGGAGCGCCTGCTCGAAGGCTTTGCCTTCATGGCCGCGCGCATCCAGCTCAAGATCGACGCCGAGCACCCGCGCTTCGTGCAGCACCTGCTGGAGACCGTGTACCCCGGCTTCTTGTCGCCAGTGCCGTCGATGATGATCGCGCGCATGCGGCCCGACCCGCTAGACCCCAATCTGGCGCGCGGCTTCACCCTGAAGCGCGGCAGCGCGCTCACCAGTGAGCTGGCGCGCGGCCAGGGCACGCGCTGCGAATTTCGTACTGCACACGAGGTCACGCTGTGGCCCATCGAGATCGACTCGGTGCAGTATTTCAGCCACGCGCCCGACCTGCCGCTGGCCCACTTGCCGGTGGCGCGCCAGCTGCGCGGCGGGCTGCGCATCAAGCTCAAGCTGCACGGCGGGCTCAAGTTCAAGCAGCTCAAGCTCGACAAACTTCCCTTCTTCATTTCGGCACCTGACGACGTGGCCTTCCGCCTGCACGAGCTGGCGCTGGGCAGCACCGTGGGCACCTGGGTGCATTCCGGCGCAGGCCGCAGCCCGGCTTCAGGTTTTTCTGATGGCGACTCGCTGAAGCCCGTCGGCTACGACGACGACCATGCCTTGCTGCCCGAAACCTTGCGCGGCTTCAGTGGCCACCGCTTGCTGCAAGAGCTGGCCGCAATGCCGCAGCGCTTTCTGTTTTTCGAAGTCAACGATCTCGCACGCCGACTGGCCCTGCTCGACAGCGCCGAAGCCGAGATCGTCATCTTGTTTTCGCGCGGGGAGGCCGCTCTTGAATCGCTGGTAGACGCCGGCAGCCTCGCGCTTTTCTGTACGCCCGCGGTCAACCTGTTCCCCAAGCGGCTGGATCGCATTCAGCTCGCGACCTCGGGCACAAGCAACTGGGAGCACCACGTGGTGCCCGACCGCACGCGGCCCATGGACTACGAAGTCCACACGCTCGAAGCTGTCACCGGCTATGGCATTGCCCAGGTGGCCGAGCAGAGCTTCATGCCGCTTTATGCGAGCTTTCACGAGACGGCTAAGAGCCAAGGCGCTTACTACACCGTGCGCCGAGAGCCGCGCATGATGTCTGCTCGCCAGCGCCAAGAGGGGCCACGCTCGGCCTATGTCGGGCAAGAGGCTTTCCTTTCGCTGGTCGACCCCAAAAATGCGCCCTACCGCGAAGACATACGCCAGCTGTCAATCAGCGCCCTGGTCACCAACCGCGACCTGCCCACCCTGCTGCCCGGCAGCGCCACCACCTGGGTGCTCGATGCGGCTGGGCCCGCAGGGCGCATCGAAACGCTGCGCGGCCCGACGCGGCCGGTGCAGCGCATGGCGCGTGGCGACCTCGGCTGGTCGATGGTCAGCCTGCTCACCCTCAACTACCTGAGCATCGCGGGCGAGGACCCAAAACGCGCAGCTTCCGCGCTGCGCACTCTGCTCGCCTTGCACGGGCCCGAGCAAGACGTGGCCTGGGCCAAGCAGATCGAGAGCATTCAGTGGGTAGAGGCCAAGTCGGTCGTGCGCCGCCTGCCCTTCCCCGGCCCGCTCACTTTTGGTTGTGGCGTGGAGGTGACGGCGCTGGTCGATGAGCTGGGTTTTCAGGGCAGTAGTGCGTTTTTGCTGGGCAACGTGCTCGATCGGTTCTTCGCACGGCATGCGGCTGCCAACAGCTTCTGCGAAACCGTGCTGCGCTCGGCCTCACGCGGCGAAATCATGCGCAACAAGCCGCGCATCGGTTCCCACGCCGTGCTATGACATCGCCGGACATCTCAGTCTTGCAATCCCGCGACAGCGGACAAGCTTGTTTTGGACGCAAAGAACGCGAAGGGAAGACGCAAAGGACGCCAAGAAGAGACTGGTTTGCATTCTTTGCGAGCTTTGCGTCTTCCCTTCGCGCCCTTTGCGTCCTCTTCACTGGCGCCCAGTCTTCGAGCTCAGCTGCATGAGCACCGACCCCCGCCAACTCCACGAGCGCCGCGAGCGCCTGTTCGCGAGCCTTGCGGCCGAGCCCTGGGCGCACGACTTCTACGCCGTGCTGCGGCAGATGGAATCGCTCTCGCCCGGCTCGCCACGCCTGGGCAGTGCGCTGCGCCCGAGTGCCGAGCCCATTCGCATGGGCCAAGACCCGGAGCTTGATTTCGCGCCCGCTGCGCTGATGTCGTTCAAGACCGACAGCCGCAAACCACCCCGCCTGGGCGCGCGCTTCTTCGGCCTCTTCGGGCCCATGGGCCCGCTGCCGCTGCACATCACCGAGTACGCGCGTGACCGGCTGCGCAACCACGCCGACCCCACCTTCGCGCGCTTTGCCGATGTGTTTCACCATCGCGCCTTGCTGCTTTTCTACCGTGCCTGGGCCCAGAGCCAGCCGGCCGTGCAAGCTGACCGGCCGAGCGACGACCAGTTTGCCAAGTGGGTGAGCGCGCTGTTTGGCCAGGCACCCGCCACCTTGCGCCAGGGCGACGCCGTGGCCGACGCGGCCAAGCGCTACTCCGCCGGTCATCTCGCCCGCGCCACGCGCAACCCGGAGTCCATTGCCAAGGTGCTGCGTCAGTATTTCGGTGTACCCCTGCGCGTCGAGCCCTATGTCGGCCACTGGATGCCGCTGCGCGACGTAGACCGCAGCCGCCTCGGCCGCCCGGGCGCTCGACGCAGCGCACCGCTGGGCGTGTCGGTCGTGGCCGGTGCCAAGGTGTGGGACCGCCAGTACAAGCTGCGTCTGCACATAGGCCCTCTAACGCTCGCGCAATATCAGCAGTTTTTGCCCGGCCAGCCGTCGCTCGCGGAGCTGCGCGATTGGATGCGCCAGCTGCTGGGCTTCGACATGCTGTGGGACGTGCAACTCGTACTCAAGGGCGGCGAGGTGCCCGCCCTGGGCATGGGCCGCACAGCTGCACTCGGCCGCACCACCTGGCTGGGCCGCAAAACACCTCATCCCGACCGCGGCGAGCTTCGCCTGAACCCGGCTTCATCCTTCAAGGGGAAACACCATGGCTGAAATCAGTCGCTCCGCTCTCTTCGGCAAGCTCAACCCGCTGGCCTACAAAGCCATCGAAGGCGCCACCGTGTTCTGCAAGCTGCGCGGCAACCCGTATGTGGAGCTGCAGCATTGGCTGTTCCAGATCTTGCAGACGCAAGACTCTGACCTGCACCGCATTGCCAAGCACTACGGTATGGACGCGTCCAACCTGGTGTCTGACCTGCAGACATCGCTAGACCGCTTGCCGCGGGGTGCTTCGTCGGTTACCGACCTGTCGACCTTTGTTGAAGACGCAGTCGAGCGCGCCTGGGTCTACGGCTCGCTGATGTTTGGCGGCACGCAGGTGCGTACCGGTTTCCTCATCGTTGGCCTGCTCAAGACCAAGAACCTGCGCAATGTGTTGTTGTCCATCAGCAAGCAGTTTGAGCGCGTGCAGATCGACGACCTGAGCGAAAACTTTCACAAGCTGCTGGGCGGCTCGCCCGAAGAAGCTCAGGCCGCCACAGAGAGCGGCGCCGCACCCGGTGAAGCCAGCGGTGCCATCGCGCCTGCAGCCATGGGCAAGCAAGAAGCGCTCAAGAAGTTCACCACCGACCTGACCGAGCAGGCACGCGGCGGCAAGATGGACCCGATCGTGGGCCGCGACGACGAGATACGCCAGGTGGTCGACATCTTGATGCGCCGCCGGCAAAACAACCCCATCCTGATCGGCGAGGCCGGCGTGGGCAAGACGGCGGTGGTTGAAGGCTTTGCACAGCGCATTGCGCGCGGCGACGTGCCGCCTTCGCTGAAAGACGTAGAGCTGCGCGTGCTCGACGTGGGCCTGCTGCAAGCCGGCGCCAGCATGAAGGGCGAGTTTGAGCAGCGCCTGCGCTCGGTCATAGACGAAGTGCAGGCCTCGCCCAAGCCCATCATCTTGTTCATCGACGAAACGCACACGCTGGTGGGGGCCGGCGGCGCAGCCGGCACCGGCGATGCCGCCAACCTCTTGAAGCCTGCATTGGCGCGCGGCCAGCTGCGCACCATCGGCGCCACCACCTTTGCCGAGTACAAGAAGCACATCGAAAAAGACCCAGCGCTGACACGGCGCTTTCAGAGCATCACTGTCGACGAGCCCGACGAGCCGCGCGCCATTCTCATGATGCGCGGCGTGGCATCGACGATGGAAAAGCACCACAAGGTGCAGATCCTCGACGAAGCCCTAGAAGCCGCAGTGAAGCTGTCGCACCGCTACATCCCGGGCCGGCAATTGCCCGACAAGTCGGTGAGCCTGATCGACACCGCCTGCGCCCGTGTGGCCGTGAGCTTGCACGCCACGCCGGCCGAGGTCGACGATTGCATGAAGCGCATAGAAGCGCTTGAAACCGAGCAAGGCATCATCGGCCGCGAAGACGCGATCGGCATCGACACCAAGAAGCGCTCGGCCGGGGTCGAGCAGCAGCTCACCACCGAGCGCGCGCGGCTCGACAAGCTGCAAACGCGTTGGCAAGCCGAGAAGGTGCTGGTCGATCAGCTGCTAGACCTGCGCGCCAAGCTGCGCGGTTCCGTGCAGCCGGTGGAGGGCACAGGCAGCAAGCTCGAAAAGGGAGCTGAAGCCGCTGCCGAGGTCGACACGCCAAAACTGTCAGATGCCGACCGCGCGGCAACGCTGGCCGAGCTGAAGCGCGTGCAAGACGAGCTGGCCTCGCTGCAAGGCGAAAGCCCGCTGATCCTGCCCACCGTCGACTACCAAGCCGTGGCCAGCGTGGTCGGTGACTGGACCGGCATACCCGTGGGCCGCATGGCCGCCAACGAGATCGAGACCGTGCTCAACCTGCCCAAGCTGCTGGGTGCGCGCGTGATCGGGCAAGACCACGCCATGGAGATGATCGCCAAGCGCATCCAGACCTCGCGCGCGATGCTCGACAACCCGAGCAAGCCCATAGGCGTCTTCATGCTCGCCGGCACCTCGGGTGTGGGCAAGACCGAGACCGCGCTCGCATTGGCCGAGGCCCTGTACGGTGGCGAGCAAAACGTGATCACCATCAACATGAGCGAGTACCAAGAGGCGCACACCGTCTCCACGCTCAAAGGCTCGCCCCCTGGCTACGTGGGTTACGGCGAAGGCGGTGTGCTGACCGAAGCCGTGCGCCGCAGGCCCTACAGCGTGGTGCTGCTCGACGAAGTGGAGAAAGCCCACCCTGACGTGCATGAGCTGTTCTTCCAGGTGTTCGACAAAGGCTGGATGGAAGACGGCGAAGGCCGGATGATCGACTTCAAGAACACCATCATCCTGCTCACGTCCAACGCGGGCAGCGACCTGATCATGAGCTTGTGCAAAGACCCCGAGCTGATGCCCGAGCCCGAGGCCATCGGCAAGGCTCTGCGCGAGCCGCTGTTGAAGGTGTTCCCGGCCGCGCTGCTGGGCCGCATCGTCACCATCCCCTACTACCCGCTCAGCGAAACCATGATGGGCCAGATCGTGCGGTTGCAACTGAACCGCATCAAGAAGCGCGTGGAAGCCAACCACGACGTGCCCTTCACTTTCACTGACGAAGTGGTGAAACTCGTGGTGAGCCGCTGCAACGAAGTGGAAAGCGGAGGCCGCGTGATCGATGCCCTGCTCACCAACACCGTGCTGCCGCGCATCAGCCATGAGTACCTCACGCGCCTGGCCTCGGGCAAGCCGCTGGGCAAGGTGGCGTTGACGGTCGATGCCGGCGAGTTCGCCTATGGGTTCGACTAAACCGCAGCCGACCGCCAGACCTCTCAGTGGTGCCGCGCGCCTGGCGCAGCGCCAGATGCTGCAGCGCGCCGTCATTTTGCTGCGTGACAAAAAGCTCGACGACGCCGAGCCGGTGTTGCTCTCGGTGCTGCAACGCTGGCCGGGCCAGCCGGATGCGCTGCACTTTCTCGGCGTGCTGGAGCACACGCGCGGCCACAGCGAAGCGGCGCTCGCGCTCATCCACCAGGCCATTGCCGGCCTGCCGGGCCAGCCCGGGCCACTGAACAACCTGGGCAATGTGTTGGTTGAGACGCAACGTTTCGACGAGGCCATCACCGCCTATCGCCAGAGCCTGGCGATGCGGCCCGACAACATCGATGCGCTCAACAACCTCGCCACCATGCTGCGCAAGCGCGGCGAGCATGCTGAATCAGAAGCGCTGTGCCGAAGTGCGATCGAGGTCAACCCGGAGTTTGCGCAGGCTTGGTACAACCTGTCGCTCACCTTGCTCGAGCAAGGCCGGGTGGACGAAGGACTCACCGCCCACAGCCGCGCCATCGTGCTGTGGCCACGCCACCTGCAGGCACGCAACGCAGTGCCCAAGGCGCTGGTGAACCTGGGCCGGCTCGACGAAGCCGCCAAGCTGTACAGCGAATGGCTGGCCAGCGACCCCGACAACCCCGTTATCAAGCACCACCTCGCGGCGTGCTCCGGCGGCACCGTGCCCGAGCGCGCGAGCGATGCCTATGTAGAGCGCACCTTCGACGCCTTTGCGGCCACCTTCGACGCCAACCTCACGGCGCTCGGCTACCGCGCGCCGCAGCTGGTAGCCGACCTTTTGCGCGAGCTATTGCCGTCACCGGCACGGCAGTTCGACATCCACGACCTGGGCTGCGGCACAGGCCTGTGCGGACCCATGGTGCGCGACTGGGCACGCGACCTGAGCGGCTGCGACCTGTCGCAAGGCATGCTCGACAAGGCCGAGCGGCGCCACGTGTACGACAGCCTGCACCACGCCGAGCTGGTGGCCCACCTGCGAGGCCACTCGGCGCGCTGGGACGCACTCATCTGCGCCGACACCTTTTGCTACTTCGGCCAGCTCGGCGATGCCCTGCAGGCCGCGGCGCAGTCGCTGCGGCCGAACGGGCACCTGGTGTTCACCGTCGAAGCACAGCCCACCGACAAAGGTTCACCCTACCACCTGCAGCCTCATGGTCGGTATGCGCATCAGCGCGACTACGTGTGCGAGATGCTAAGCGGCGCCGGCCTGCGCGAGCTGGTCGTGCGCAAAGAGACGCTACGCTCTGAGGGCGGCAAACCGGTAGTGGGCTGGCTGGTCGCCGCAGCCCACGCCTGAATCGCCCTAGGAAGCCAAGCTTCAGTAGCGTTCTTCAAAGTGCCCGCGACGCGTGGCCGGCACAGGCGTAGAGCCGGCCGTGACAACCCCGTGGCTCAACAGATGCGGCCACATCCAGCGTACGCAGGCGGCCGAGCCGGCTTCTTCCTGGGCCATGGTCAAGGCGCTCACGCCATCGGACGGGTCGCCGGTGGCCAGTGCGGCAGCCACCTCGAGGCTGTCTTCCCAGAGCACGCCATGGCGCCGGATCCAGTCTCTGCGGGCTGCCGTGGTGGCGGGGTTCACGTACTCGTCGCCCAGTGTCCAGCGGCCGGTCTCCAGCCCCGTGTAGCCAAACGGGCAGCCGCCCATGCCGCCATGCGTGGTCATGAAGAGTGCCTGTTCGTAGGAGCCAGGCCTTGCTGCTCTGGTGGCGGTCGAATCAAAGGACATGCGCGATTCACCATGCGGATCGCGCCGCGCGTGATAGGTGCGCAGCACGTTGGCCGGCACGACGTCTACGTTGTGATCGGGCAGTGAATCGCCGATCCACGGGCTGCGATCAACCGCATCGAACAGGAACATCGCGTCTACGGTGATGCCTTCGCTCTCAAGCAGCGCGGCAACGTGCACGACAGTGGCCGCGCCGCGGCTGTAGCCGCCAAGAAACACGGTGGTGTCGGCGGCGTCATCTGCGCCTTCGTCGTAGCGGCGGCGAATCACGCCCACCAGACTCTCGGGCGTGACCTGACGCAAGCCCAGCATGTTCGGCCCGATGGCGCGACGCGCGAACGCCTGCGTGTTGTGGCGCACGATTTGCGCCAGATAGCTGTTGGCAAACTCGGACCGGTACTCAGCACCCGAAAAGGGCCCTGAGCCGTCAACGCAAATGAACATGGAACGCCTCCTGTTGCGCGGGTCACCTTAGCGCGCTCGCCAAGGCGAGGTCGAGTGACCAAAGTTCGCGCGCGGAGCCGCGCCGCACATGACTTTCGTCGCTTTACGGCAACGGGGGGGCTGCCTAATCTGGCGGTGCCTCATCGGAGAGTTCGTCTTCTGGACACCACAGCATGCCAGCGCCCATCACACTCACCTCGCCTCTTCCTGCCACAGACCTGATCTTCGAATCAATGGCGGTCTCTGCGGGCCTGAGCATGCTGGACGAAACGCAGCTCACCCTCATCAGCCCCTCACCCGACCTCTCACCCGAAGACCTGCTTGGCAAGTCGGTCACGATCGTGGTCGAGCTGGCGAATGACGCAAAGCGCTACTTCAACGGCTATGTCACACGCTTTGCCACCGGCTCGCACCGCGGTCGCCACCACGGCTACCAGGCCACTGTGAGGCCGTGGCTTTGGTTCCTCACGCGCACGTCAGACTGCCGTATCTTCCAAGAAATGAGCGTGCCGGACATCGTCAAGAAGGTGTTCGACGACCACAGCGTCGCAAGTTTCGAATTCAAGCTCTTCCGCAGCTACCGCAAATGGAACTACTGTGTGCAGTACCGCGAAAGTGATTTCAATTTCGTCTCGCGCCTGCTGGAGCACGAAGGCATCTACTGGTACTTCGAGCATGCCGATGGGCAGCACAAGCTCATTCTTGTCGACTCGCAAAGCGCTCACGATGCCGTGCCCGAGCACGACACCCTGCCCTACAACGAAGGCGCGGCGAGCGCACTTCCGGGCACCGAGTACGTCTCAAATTGGACGTTCTCGCGCGAGGTCAAGACCGGCAAGACCGTGCTCACCAGCTACGATTTCGAGCGCCCCTCGACCACCCTCAAGGTAGACAAGCAAACCTCTCGCAGCCATGACCTCGCTGACTACGAGATGTTTGACTTCCAGGGTGACTACGTTCAAGGCGCCGATGGCACCCAGCTGGCCGAAGACCGCATGGATGAAATGCAGACGCGGTTTCAAACGCTGCAGGGCACGTCGAACGGCCACAGCATCGAAGTGGGCCGCCTGCTCAAGCTGAGCCATCACCCGCGCGACGATCAAAACGCCGAGTACCTCATCACCGCCCTGACGGTGCATGCCCACGTGAACACCCAGGAATCGGGCAGCAGTGGCGGCGGCTACGACTGCCACTTTTCAGCCATTCCCTCGCAGCAGCAGTTCCGCCCGCCCCGCCGCACACCCAAGCCGTTTGTGCAGGGCCCGCAGACCGCGGTGGTTGTCGGCCCAAGCGGCGAAGAGATCTTCACCGACAAGTACGGACGGGTGAAGGTGCAGTTTCACTGGGACCGCTACGGCACCAAGAACGACAAGAGCTCGTGCTGGGTGCGCGTGTCGCACCCGTGGGCCGGCAAGAACTTCGGCGCCATCCACATCCCGCGCATTGGGCAAGAGGTGGTGGTCGGCTTTCTGGAAGGCGACCCCGACCAGCCGCTGATCACCGGCCGCGTCTACAACGCCGAGCAGATGCCGCCGTGGGATTTGCCAGCCAATGCCACGCAGAGCGGCATCCTCACGCGCTCATCTAAGGGTGGTGGGTATGGCAATGCCAACGCGATCCGCTTCGAAGACAAGGCGGGGTCGGAGCAGCTTTGGATACACGCTGAGAAGAATCAAGACATCGAGGTCGAGAACGACGAGACGCACTGGGTTGGGCACGACCGCACCAAGACCATCGACCACGATGAGACGGTGCATGTGAAGCATGACCGTACCGAGACGGTAGACAACAACGAGACCATCACGATCGGGGTCGATCGCACCGAGAGCGTCGGCAGCAACGAAAAAATCACGATCGGAGTGAACCGCAACGAGAGCGTGGGTGCCAACGAAGACATCGCCATTGGAGCGAACCGCACCGAAACGGTTGGCGCCAACGAGAGCATCACCATTGGCTCGAACCGCACCGTCACCATCGGCGCAAGCAAGACCGAGACGGTTGCCCTGCAGCGCACCCGCGCGGTGGGCGTGAACGAGAGCGTTGCCATCGGTGCCGCGCAGGAAATCGCGGTAGGCGCCGCGCAAAGCATCTCCGTCGGTGCGAACCAATCCACCAGCGTTGGCGCGAACCAGAGCAACACGATCGGCTCTGACCAAACCAACTCGGTCGGCGGCAAGCAAAGCAGTGACATCGGCGCAGACCGCAGCGTGAGCGTGGGTGGTGCGCAAGCTACTACGGTTGGCAAGGGCCGCACCACGTCGGTCGGTGAAGACGATGCCTTGACCGTCGGCAAGAACCTCACCCTCACCGCGGCCGACTCCATCACCCTGACCACCGGCAGTGCCAGCATCACGATGAAGAAAGACGGCACCATCACCATCAAGGGCAAGGACATCACGATCGAAGGCTCCGGCAAGATCAACGCCAAGGCCAGCAGCGACATCGTGATGAAGGGCTCGAAGATTCTTCAGAACTGACGCGATCCCAACCACTTTCAGAAACGAGGTGGCTCATGGGCCGCAGAGAACAGACACTCGATACACCCGACGCGCAAGGCACAGCTGACTTGCTGGCACCGCTTGCCTCTGCGCAAGAAGCCGACGTACTGGCACCGCTGCTGCGCGAGCGCACAGCGCGGCTGCAATCCAACTCCCTGCCGGGTGTGGTAACCGGCACGCTGGTGGCCATCGCTGAAACGGGGCGATCGCCTTTGGTGCTTTGCGCCGGCAGCACCGCCGCGTACGCTCGCTCAGTGGTCGACCTGCGCGGTGAGCACGTCGGTCAGACCGTGGTGCTTTCGTTCGAAAACGGCGACCCGGCGCTCCCCATCGTGATGGGCGTTCTGCATGATGAATCGCATCGGGGGTTGAATGCGCCCGGCCTTGTCGAGCTTGAGCAAGACGGTGAGCGCATGGTCGTCTCGGCACGCGAGCAGTTGGTGCTGCGGTGCGGCGAGGCCAGCATCACGCTCACCAAAGCGGGCAAGGTGCTGATCGAAGGCAACTACGTCTCGAGCCGATCCACCGGGGTAAACCGCGTCAAAGGCGGCTCCATTCAATTGAACTGAGACGAAACAAGCGCCATGTGGCACGTCGCCAATCAAACCCCCTTCGCCGCCGACTATGGCTGGGTGATGGACAAAGACGGCAACAAGATCTGGCTGGTGGTGGTGAAAGCCACGTTCGACATCGGGCCCGACGGTCGTTGCCAGCTGGCTGCCGAGAATCAGCCGGTGCATCAGGTCGCCCTGCCCTATGGCGAGTTCGGAACGAGTAGCCTCAAGTACGAAGCCGATCTGGCTGGCCTGAAGGCCACCACAGACGTGCTGGTGCAAGGCGAGGCCGTCGCGCCCCGAGGCCGCCTCGCCACCTCTATGGAAGTCTCGCTGCGTGCAGGCCCACTGCACAAGCGCCTGCGCGTCACCGGTGACCGTGTGTGGGAGTCCGGGCTGCTCGGTCCACGCATGTCTGAGCCCAAGGCCTTTGAGCGCATGCCACTCACCTACGAGCGCGCCTATGGCGGCTGGGATCGCTCGGCTTCAAACCCTGAGGATCACAGGCTCGAAGACCGCAACCCCGTGGGCGCCGGCTTTGCTGCGCGGGTCGAGAACTGCGAAGGCCTGGCGCTACCAAATGTCGAATATCCCGCCCAGCTCATCAGTGGCTGGAAAGACAGGCCTGCGCCGGCTGGCTTGAACGTGGTTGACTGCGCCTGGTCACCGCGCCGCCAACTTGCAGGCACATATGACGATGCCTGGCGCCGCGATCGCTTTCCCCTTTGGGCTGAAGACTTCAACACCCGATATCACAACTGCTCGCCCGCAGATCAGCAGGCCAGCGCCTATTTCACCGGCGGCGAGCAGATCGAAGTGACAGGCATGTCTGAAAGCGGCTCGCTGGCCTTCGAGCTGCCACGCCTGAGCCTGGTCTTTCGCACCCGCTTCGGCAGCGAGCGCATGGATCACGCTGGGCAGCTCTGCTCCGTCGTCATCGAGCCCAATGCGCCACGCGTGATGATGGCCTGGCAAACCTCGCTGGTGTGCAACCGCAACGCCGACGAGTTGGACGAAACGCTGGTGCTCGAAAAGTGGGGCACATGATGAGCAGCTCACCCATCAAGGTCTCTTCCTGGGCGCGCAGTAGCGCCGACGAAATCTGCGTGGTTGGCGTGGGCGCGCGCACTTCGGTCGGCACAAACGCAGCCACCACGGCCGCCGCCGTGCGCGGCGGCATCTCAGGGCTCGCATTGCACTCGAGCTTTGTTGACAGCGGGGGCGAGCCGATATCGTTTGCGTCCGACCCCACGCTTGCGCCAGACACACCGCTCGACCAGCGCCTGCTCGCCATGCTGCAAGCCGCAGGCGCAGAAGCCATGGCCGCGGCGGGTGCTATCACGCCTGACGCGTGCTTGCTCGCGCTGCCCGAGCCGCGCCCCGGGCTGAGCGCCGACATCGAGGCCGCGCTGGCCGATGCACAAGCCCACCACCTCCAGCTGCCACGCGACGCAGTGCGTGCCCTGTCGCGCGGCCATGCGAGCGGCCTGATGGCACTTCAAGCCGCGGCCCAGTGGTTGGAGCGAGGCGAACGCCAAGCCGTGCTGGTGATCGGTGTCGACTCGTACCACGACGCACAGACCATGCGCTCGCTAGAGCTGCACCGTCGGCTCAAGAGCAGCCAGATCCGGGGCGGCTTTCCACCCGGAGAAGCGGCAGGCGCCTGCCTGCTGGTGCGCGAGGCCGTGGCCACAGGCGCCGGCTTGCCGGTGCTGGCCAAGATCAGGGCTGCCGCCACTGCCGTAGAGCCTCACCCGCTGCGTGCCACCGAGCCGTGCGTGGGCGCGGGGCTCACGGCGGCCATTGCCACGGCCACACAAGGCCAGAAATTGCCGCAGGAGGAAATCAGCCTCAGCTATTGCGATCTCAACGGTGAGCGCTTTCGCAATGAAGAGTTCGCCTTTGCGCAGCTGCGTACACAGGATGCTTTCGCAGACGCGAACAACTACCTCTCGCCCGCCGATTGCTGGGGCGACGTGGGCGCAGCCTCAGGTCCGCTGTACCTGGCACTGGCCATTGCCTCCAAGCAGCGTGGCTACGCCAAAGGTCTCTACCCCTTGTTGTGGGCCGGCTCCGACGCCGGCTACCGCTCGGCCGTCACCCTTTCACTCGCCTGATCATGAGCGTCGGCGTCAACCCACCCAACACGCCCGTCACCGAGGGCAGCATGGACATGTCGCCTGCCGACGTGCCCAACGTTTGCAAGATGCCCGGGCCACCGGCACCGTTCATCCCCGCGCCGCTGCCCAACATCGGCCGCTCGGCTGACCGGCTCGACGAAGCGACCTCCACCGTGAAGATCGAAGGCAAGAAAGTGGCGATCAAGGGCTCGTTCTACATGAGCCAGCCCTCACCCGACGTGGCCAGCCAAGGCACGGGTGGCGGTTTGATCTCTTCTGTGACGCAAGGCGCCACCGAGTTCATCGCGCCGGGGTCGATGGACGTGAAGTTCGAAGGCAAGAACGTCCAGCTGCTGGGCGACACCATGGGCAACAACGGTGGCTAAGAAAAAAAATGCCCTCACCTCGAAGAACAAACAGGCGCCGACGACCAAGCCTTGGTTGAAGTGCGGTGAGGTCGGTAGCTATTCGAAGCTCAACAAGAAGCGGGCCGCGCCGAAGTTTGAGCGCGACCACGTGCCGTCTCATGCGGCAATGAACCATGCGGCGCAGAACTCTCCAGACATGAAGGGTGTCTCAAAGGCAGTCCGCAAGTGCGTCAAAAATAGACTCAAGGACCGTGCGCTGACCATCGCCATTCCCAAGAGCCTTCACCGCAGCACCAGCCGCACCTGCGGGTCTCGCAACACCCAAGCGCAAATCAAAACCGACTCCGGAAACCTCAACAGCGCTGCCAACAAAGACTTGGCGCGCATCCAGAAGAAGCTCGACGGGCCTCCAAAAGCCGCTTGCGCAGACGCCTACCGAGCAGCCGCCAAGGAAGTCAGGGCGCAAGATCATGACAAACTCATCAAGGACACGATTGACGAGTGTCTGAGCTAGCGCCAGATAGACCGAACATCATCACCCTTGAATCCGACACAACGAAAGGTGAACATGGACTTTGAAGCCTGGATGAAACTATTTGGCACCAGCCAGGATGACCCGCAGTTGAAGGCCGCCCTTGCAGCCGCGGGAGTCAAGAAGCTGCCTAAGCTCGATGACGAGGAGACCAGCGTCCAGCTCGAGCTGAAAGGCCACGGGCTCGAACTCATCCTGACCGACGAAGCCTCGCTGAAGAAACTCGAAGATCAAGACGTCGGCGAAGGTCCCTTGATCTTGAGCGGGGTTGTCGCCAAGCTCGGCAAATCTCAGGGGCGCGATCTCTACGCGGGCAAGCTGCCCCTGGGTGTGGCGGCCACCATGTCGCAAGATGCCGTGCGCAAACTGCTAGGCAAGCCAACAACCACCGGCGAGCGCCACCCAGTCGACATCTGGACCAGCCAGCAGCAAGAAGTCGTGGCCCGTTATCCCAAAGACTGCCAATCGCTCAACACGTTTTCAGTGACCCTGCCGGGTGTTGAGTTTTAGATTCAGCTGGATACGCCGTCAGCACTGATCGCACCATGAACCCTCAAGACTTGCTCTCGCTACTGGGCGCTCGCCAAACCGATCCTGCCGTGGAGGCGGCACTCGTGCACTACCAAGTGCGCAACCGCCCCGCCGTCAAGATCGACGAAGACGATTCCGATGGCCCGGTCGTGGAGACCCAGTCGTGGGTGAAAAACTCGCGGGAGGGCATTGAGTTCGGTTTCGACGACGAAGCAGCCTGGCTGGGCCAGGACGAAACCGCCCACGGCCAGCGCCCCATGTTGCTGACTGAGCTGTATTTCTACGGTGAGCATCAAGGCGTGCGCCCATATGCGGGCGAGCTACCGTTCGGGCTGAAGCAGTCCGACGGCCGCGCGGCGGTGCGCAAGAAAATGTCGCCCTACGACGCTACGCTTCACTCGCACACGCGCGACACCTGGGACACCCCAGAGGCCCGCATCACCGTCGGCTATGTGGAGGGCGAGCAGAGCATCGCCGTGGTGCTGTGCATGCTGCCTGAGCCGCCGCTGCCGCCCCTACCCTATGCGCTGGCGGCAGTGCCTTCGCCCGACAGTCTGGTCGCCCTCTTTGGCAGCCCGCTCGATGACCCGGCCTTGAGCCGGGAGCTGAGGCCGCTGGGTCTGAGCAAACACATCGACGAGGTGCGCGATTCTGGTGAAGCCGATTTCAGCAATCCCTACGGTCTGATCGTCAACTTCTCAGCACCCAAGGAACGCAAGGCCCGCAACGCAGACGACACGCTGTTGTCGAGCATCACCTTCCTGCGCGAACGAGAGCTCGGCGGGCGCGGCTGGCTCGGTTCGCTCCCCTGCGGGCTGAGCTTCGACGATTCGCCCGAGATGGCAGCACAGAAGTTGGGCCGAGCGCCCGATTCTCAGGACGATGAAGACTTCAGCGGTACCGCCAGCTGGAACGAACCGGAATTCACCCTCTTCATTCTCTACAGCACGATCAACAACCGGCTCTTCCGCGTAGGTGTCGTTGCCCCGGGCTTTGCCGCATGACCGTGATCGCTCCGGTGCTCGCACAGCATCTCGACGACGCGGTTTCACTGCGCTCGGTACGCGGCGTGCTTGTACGCGCACCCCACGTGAAACTCAAAGACCTGGCCCGAGCCGACGAGCGCTTGGTGGCCCACCTTGATGGACTTCAGATCGCCGGTGACGCCGCTGTGGCGCTCAGTCGCGCAACGCTCGACGTACCTGGCGTGGGGCAGCTCTTCGTAGCCTGCGTCCTCGCCATTGAGCGGCGCGATGCCACTCAGATCGACTATTTGCTGTCTTTGCTCGATGCCGTGCCTGATGCCCCTCGCGCACTCGCATCAGCTTTCGGCTGGGTTGCGGCGCCGCTCCTGCGCGGCCTGACCGGGCCTCTGCTCGCCAGCCCTTCGCCTGCCGCCCGCTGGCTCGGCTTGGTGGCGTGCGCGCAGCATCGGGTCGACCCGGGGACTGCACTTGTCCAAGCACTGCAAGACCCGAACCCGCGACTGCGTGCATGCGCCTTGCGCGCAGCGGGCGAATTGGGTCGAATCGACCTGCTGCCGGCCTGCCTGGCGCATATTGCTGATGCGGTACCCGCTGTGGCCCTGTGCGCGGCACGCTCTGCAGTGCTGCTGGGCGACCGGGCCGAGGCCTTGCGTTGCGTGCAGACATTGGCGCTGAAGCCTGGCCCCCACCAGCGGCAAGCGCTGGCGATCGCCCTGTTCACCAGCGACAACACCACCGCGCGCAAGCTCGTGAAGCAGCTCGCTGCACAGGGCGCCGACACGCGCACTCTCATCTTTGCAGCAGGCTGGTCAAGCGATGTGCAGGTGATGCCTTGGCTCTTCAAGCAAATGGAATCAAAGCTGCACGCCCGCGTGGCTGGCGAAGCCTTCAGCTTCATTACCGGCATCGACCTCGCCTGGAATCATCTGCACGGCGACGCACCCGACGATGAGCCCACCGGCCCCAATGGCGACCCTGACGATCACGATGTGGCCCTCGACGAAGACGAAGACCTGCGCTGGCCCGACCTGCAAAAACTCACAGCCTGGTGGCAGCAGAACCAAGCGCAATTCGCCGCTGGCACACGCTATGTCGTGGGCGCATCGCCTACGCCCGAGCACTGCGCTACCGTGCTGCAGAAGAACACACAACGCCAACGTTTCGCTGCGGCCTTCTACATGAGCCTGCTGCAACCGGGAAGCGTGATGTTCAATTGCGCAGCGCCTTCGAGCCGGCAGGCGCGGTTGCTAGCGAAGGTGGTGAGTTGATGCCAAATATCGAGCCGCGCTGGATCTTCGCCGTGCTGGGGCCGCTATTTCTGCTGCTTGCCGGTTGGCGCACTCTGCGAGCTGGTCGCATCGCTCCCCAGGCCAAAGCGTGGTTCATCGTAGGCGCCCTCTTCAGTGCAGTGGCCCTGTGGCTGTGGATGCACTCGGCTCGCTGAGTTGACTCAACCCATGGACATGCTGATCAAGCTCTACGCCTTGCCGTCCACGGCGGCACGCGCTGTGACGCCAGACATCGCGGTGCGCAAGCCCCTCGGCCCCGAGCATGGCCTGCTGGTCGAATGGGTCACTGCGCAGTTCGGCAGCGGCTGGGCGAGCGAAGCGCATGCGGCCTTGGTCAACCGCCCTGTCAGCCTGTTTGTCGCCACACAAGGCGGTGCCCCAATCGGCTTCGCCTGCTACGACGCCACCGCGCGCGGCATGTTCGGCCCCATCGGCGTGCTGCCTGAGGCGCGATCGCAGGGCGTAGGCGAAGCGCTGCTCCTCGCCAGCCTGCATGACATGCGCAACGCTGGCTATGCCTATGCAGTGGCCGGCTGGGTCGGACCGGTGGACTTCTTTCGCCGCGTGGCGGGCGCAGTGCCCATCGGAGACTCTGACCCCGGCCCCTACCGAGGCATGCTCCGCGCCTGAGCCAACGTCACTGGCGCTCACTCGCGATAAACGCGAAACCCCATCGTGCTGCCCTGCAACTCAGGCTCGGCCGACAACACAGCTGACGGCGCCAACGCCGCCGCAGGCGAAGCCCAACTGCCCCCCTTCAACACGTATTTCTCGCACGGCTGCTTCTTTGGGTCGGCACAGCTCCCCGTCCATTGCCACACATTGCCCGCCCAGTCGTACATGCCAATGGCGTTGGGCAGAAACACGCCCACTGGAGAGGTCTGCGGAAAGCCATCGTTGCAGGCCGATTCGCGCCACGGGAATGCCGACACGATGGCCGCCGAGCGGTCGTAGCCGTTGCCCGAGCGGCAGTCTACAAATGGAACCACCTGGCGCGCCTTGCCCTCGCCTACGTAGCGTCCCTCTTCCACTGCCGCCACCCACTCGGGCTCGGTCGGCAGGCGGTAGCGTTGCTTCGTGCGCTGACTCAACCACTGCGTGTACTTCTGCGCGTCATGCCAGCTCACGTTGATGGCGGGGTATTTGTCGGCGCCCAGCTCGGCCACGTCGCGCTTGTCGCAGGCGTTGGCGCGCACGCACGTCTCGTAGTCGTTCACCGTGACCGGAAAGGCGCCGATCGCACGCGTACCCCCCAAGCTCACCAGACGCGGGCAGTCGGGGCAGTCGCGCACATAGATGGGCTCGACGGCGCTGCGCGTGGGTTCGCTGGCGATCACGCTTTCATATGCAGCGGCCACCTGCGGGCGCAGCTTGCCGGTGGGCGAAAGCTCCAGGTACTTGAGCAAGGCGGCCTTGTTGCGCGTGCTCATGGCCACCTGCATGCGCTGCACTTCGGCATCGGGCGCCGCGATGGCCGCGGCCTCACCGCTGGGCGCGATGAAATAGAAGTCGCCGGTGAGCGAGGTGTTCTCCCACGGCACTTGCTGGCCGCGCGACTCTTCGGTCACGCCAATGCGCACGCGCTTGAACACGTCTTCCACCTTCAAGCCCGGCAGGCCGATGTTGGCCAGCAGGTGTTTGGTGAAAACGCCGTTGCGGCCTTTGCCGTCAAGCGCCACCTTGCCGGGCGAGGTGGCAAATGCGATCAGCGTGCCCTTGGGCGCGTCAATCGACGCCAGGCCGCCACCATAAGAGCGGGTGAACGGGTTGTTGCGGCAGGCGTCGAGGATGACCAGGTTGATGGCCGCCGCCTTCATTTCCAGCCGCTGCAAGATGGAATCGATCTCGATGCCCTGGTCGAGCACGTCGGCCTCTGACTGCACCTTGGCATCGACCGGAATGATGTAGTTCTTGCCGCGCACCTGCATGCCGTGGCCGGCGTAATAGAACAAGGCCACTGCGCCAGGCTCGACCTTGTCGACGAAGCTGCGTATGCGCGCCGTCATGTCGGTGCGCGAGCTGTTGAGTGCCACCACGGTGTCGAAGCCGCGCGCCTTCAGTGCTGCGGCCAGGTCAGATGCGTCGTTTGCCGGGTTGGCCAAGGGCGCGCCAGCGTAGGCTGCATTGCCCACCAGCAAGGCTACGCGCTTGGGCACTTGCGCGCTGGCCAGCGCGCACAGCAGCAAGCCAGCGCAGCCCATCAGGAGGTGGAGAAACCGCGCCACACCAGGCTGCTCAGTTGCGAGCGCCGAACCGGGCGGCCGATCGCGCGCGAGCCCGCGCGGCCTCGACTTCGCGGTCACGCGGCTCGGCAGTGGTGACCAGCGACTGGATGAGCGCGCGCGCCGACGCGGCCACCTCTTCCACGGCGCGCTCGAACGCGGCTTCGTTGGCCTTCGAGGGCACGCTGAAGCCACTCAGCTTTCTGACGAACTGCAACGAGGCGTCACGTATTTCCAGCTCGGTGGCGGGGGGCTCGAAGTTGAACAGCGTCTTGATGTTTCTGCACATGGTCGTCCCTTGCCCTATTTGTTGCCCACGGCAACGCGGTAGTACGCCTTGCCCTTGTCAGATTGCAGCGCCATGTAGGCGCTCGATCCAACGCGGCCCACACTCAGCTGGCCCTTGGTGATGCCGCCCTTCAGGGGCAGCCGGCAGGTCTCGGTGCCGCGCTCCACGTCGTAACACGACAGCACGTTGCCCGTGGCCACCACCAGGTAACGCCAGTTGCCCACGAAGCCGCAGGCCAGCGGAGCCGAGCTGCTGTCTTCGCCGGCCTCTCGCGTGCCTGTCGGGTGAACCGTGTGCACGTTGAATTCCTGCGCCTGGCGGATGTCGATCAAATGCACCCGCCCGCCGTAAGTGCGCGACATGCCGCCCAGCCGATTGATGGCCCAGGTATAGCCGCCGACAGCGCCCACCTGGCCATCGGGCGACACGGCCAGGCAAGCCTTGTCTTCGCCGCGCCAGGTCTCCTTGGCGAACTTGGCTGACGCCGCCCACGCCGGCTCTGCGCTCACATCGCCCGATGCAGATGCCAGCTCGGCCTCGGCAGGCGCGGTCGCCACTGGCTCCAGTACCAAGGGCACGGCCTTGGGCACGGCCGGGCTCAGCACGGTCAGCCCAGCGCGCTGAGCTGCACCATCTACCGCGCGTTGAATCGCGTTGTTGATCGCCGCGCCTTCCGTCAGGCCATCAGACGGCGGGATGCCGCGAGTGCCCATGCCGTCTAGCGTGAAGGCCTGCACCTGGGCCGCCTTGTCGACGATGCGTATCTCAGCCGTGGCCGTGGCCGTGTAGAACAAACCCAGTACCGGCTTCACGCTCACGCTCACGCCCACGCGCACCAACTTCTCGATGTCGTACTTGCCCGCGCGCTTGATGAACTCTTCAGCGGTGATCACGTGGCCCGGGTCGGCCAGGTCGACCCAGCCCTTCTTCATCTGCTTGGCCTTGGCCTCGTCAAGCACCACGTAGTTCGAGTCGCCCAGCAGCTCTTCGGCGCGGGCGAGTGCGACCTTCTCGTAGGCTGCGAACTTGGGCTCGGCCATGTAGGCCGCGACCGAAACGCGCACGCCGTCGGCGGCCCAAGCGCCACTCGCCGCGGTGCACACCAGTAGCGAAAAGACGAGGCGCCGTATCACTGCCAGCTCTGCCCAATGCGCTCGACCAGGCGCTTCGCAGCGCTGATGGCGAGGATGTCGGTGGCCATCGCATCCGACACCGGGTTCCAGCCTGTGAGCGCCTGGTACGAATCGTCGATGGGGCTGTCGAGCCCACGCACCTGGCTGCTCACCGTCCCTTCGAAGCGGTAGCCAGGGGTTTTGTCTTCAGGGTCTTTGCGGGTGTTCACGCGGCCGTCGGCCATCAGGCGGATCTGCGTGGTGCCTGTTGACGCTTTGGTGTCAGCCTTGGCACCCACTTCGGTACGAGCCCCAAGCTTGGCCAGTGATTCAGAGAGCGACGCACAGGCCTTGACCCAGGGCGCCGCCTTGCCGCTGAGCCGCAGGCTGCAACTCAGTTGCACCTGTCGGCCCGCGAAATATTCCTTCTGCCGCTCCTGCGCCACGTCGGCCGGCGGGCAGCCCGGCTGTTTGTCGTCTGCCGCCTTGCGCGACAGGCAGGGGTAGCCCGCCTCGTTGAGCAGCGAGACCAAGCGCGCTTGAGGGGCGAAGCCTATCGCTGATTCATCGGGCACCCACGCAGCCGCCAGCAGCGTGCGCAGCGGCCGCAGCGCACGCCCGGCAGCGGCCAGCCGCTCCACCGGATTGGTGTTGCTCTTGAAGTCGGCATAGGCCTCGACATGCGCCTGCGCCAGCGCCAGCAAGCGACCCTCGTCTTGCTTCATCTTCGCCAGCATCTTGTTCACGCCGCCCAGGCGCACCTTGAGCGCGGCGGCCGACACTTCGGGCACGTCACTGAAATCATTCGTGCCCAGCAATGAGGCGGCGGCCGCGGCAGAGCTCTCGCGTTGCAGCAGCGGCCGGGTGGCGTCTTCGGCAGTGGCGAGCATGGCGCTCACCTGCTTGCCCAGCGCCAGCAGCACATCGCGCTTGCGGGCGCGGTCGAAATCAGCGCGGCTGACCGACACGCGCACCCAGGCCAGGCAGCGGCGGGCATCCACCCACTGCTGGTCGGCACGCACGTTTTGCAGCGTGACGCTGGTGGTGGCTTCGGCCACCGACTCGATGGACGAGCGCAGCACCTGCTTGCCACCCTCGCTCACCTTGCTGTCGTTGAGCTTGACGCTGGAGCTCACCGACACGCGTATGCGCTCGGCCAGCTCTTTCAGTGCTTGCGTGCGTGCTGCGGCCAGCGCCTCGCTGAGGCGGTCGCCATCGATGGTGGACGAGCCCACCGCGCTCACGGCGGCGGGGTCTTCGGTGGCTTGTGGCGTGGTCCAGGCAGGCGGGGTGTCACCGTCGCCCGCCACTTTGCATGCGGCCGCCTCAGCGCTGAAACACGCCAGCGCTGCGAGGGCGGCGCAAGCCAGGGCGAGCAGCCGTTTCACTGCGTGCTCTTCCGCACCACTTGCGCCGGCACCGAGCGGCGGCGGAACTGCTGCAGCAGCATTTCTTCCACATCGGCCGAGGGCGCAGCGCCCGCCGTCTCGACGGCCTGCTTGACCAGGCTGCGCGTGCCGCTGGCATCGAGCGACACCTCGGCGCAAAGCCACTTGCCTTTGCCAGCCGTCACCTCTTCGATGCGGGTGACGCGGGTGTTGGCCAATGCTTTTTCCGTGAGTACCTTGGCAGACGACTTGAAAGACTGGCTGCTTTGCTTGCCGGTCTTCGAGGTGTAAAGCTCGTCGCTCGCCTGGATGTTGACTTCGAGGTTGCGCGCCATGGTGACCCGCGCCGCCGTGGCCGCCTGGCTGCGGTCTAGCGACAGGTTGCCACTGGCCTCTACACACTCGGCTGCCGAGACGCCGCCCGCGGCTTCAGGCTGCAAGACCCAGCTCGGCCAGGGCGAGGCCGGTTGAGAGGCACAAGCGGCCGCCAGGGCGGCCACTGCGCCCGCAAAAACAATGCGGGCGGCAACCATCAGAAGCGCAGCTTGAGGCCGAAATTGAAGACCACCTGGTTCAGCGTCTCACCAGCAAACTTCGTGTGCTGAAGGCCCAACTCCTCGAACAAGCTGGTGCTTTCGCCGATGGGCTGCTCAAGGCCGCCAAAGGCACCGAACAAGGTCTCGCTGCCCGCTCCGCTGGTATGCGTGGTTCCGACCACACCCTTGCCGTAGACGAGCATGGTCGAGTTTTGCATCGGGCGCCCGAGGTAGTAGGTCACACCACCCGTGAGGCCGGTACTGTCAAAACTGGTGCCACCGAATTTCGATTTCAGGTAGACCACATTGGCCGAGAGCGAAATCTTGTCGGTCAGCAGGCGCTCGTAGCCCGCATTCACATTGGCCTGCGAGAAATCACTCGCCGACGAAATGTTGCCCGACAAGGAAACGGCATTGCGTTTTTCTTCAGCCTGGGCCACCGAGGCGACAGAGCTCAGCGTGAGCAGGCAGGCCAGCAGGCCAAGTTTGTTTTTCATGGAGCAGGTTCTCTCTTTGCGAGCGGGTTGCAGTCGGGCGGCCGGGCAACGCAGTCGACATGCCCAGTGGCTGGCCAACAAGAACTCGCTCATGGTGTGTCAGCGACTGCACCTGAAAGTGTCGCATTGGGCCCACGCCCCGCTACATGACAAAGGTAATGGGGGCGCTCATGGCTTTCGTTGATTGCACCCACACTGTTGTAGGCTCATAAAGCAGATTCGGCCTGCGCCTGCCACTGGCGACACCTGCGAAGCTCAAACGCTCACCCTGTGCAACCGCTCTCTGTGCTCCTGCCTTTGCTCACCCGTCGGCTCGTCTGCTGCACCACGCTGCTCGTGTGCGCATGCGCCAGCACGCCGCCAGAGCCGGCGGCGGCGGCTTTGCCCAGCACGGCCGCGAACGACGGGGTGCTCGCGCGCAACGATCGGTGGCTGCTGTACATGCCGCAAGCGCAAGACTCCAATGCGTCGATTGCCGCGCGCTTCCTGGGCAGCGGGCAGCGCGACTGGGAAGTGGCCGACGCCAACTCGGGCGGCCAGGCGCATGCCGGCTACCCGGTCATCGTGCCGCTCAAGCCGGCCAATGCCACGGGTGTACGGCACGACCGCTACCAGACCATTCCCATCCTCTGCTACCACCGCGTGGGCAACTCGACCAGCCGCATGACGGTGTCGACCGCCGCCTTCGCCGAGCAGCTCGACTGGCTGGCGCAAAACGATTACCACGTGCTGCGCCTGCAAGACGTGGCCGCATTCCTCGACAGCCAGCAGGCCCTGCCACCCCGCTCTGTCGTGCTCACCTTTGACGATGGCTACGCGTCGTACTACCGTTACGCCTACCCGCTGCTCAAGAAACACGCCTTTCCAGCCACAGTCTTCCTGTACACCGATTTCGTGGGCGCCGGCGACGCCCTTACCTGGGCGCAGATGCGAGAGATGACGGCCACCGGGCTGATCGACATACAGGCGCACTCCAAGACTCACGTCAACCTGATCAACCGCTTTCGCGACGAGAGCGAGGCCGCTTACCGGCAGCGCATGGACACCGAAGCGCGCGTGCCGCGCGAGCAGATCGAGCGCCGGCTGAAGCTGCCGGTGACGCAGTTCGCCTATCCCTATGGCGATGCCAATGAAACCGTGCTCGATGCGCTGGCACGCAATCGTTATCTGCTGGGCGTGACCGTCAACCCTGGCGGCACGCCTTTCTATGGGCAGGCGCTGATGCTGCGCCGAACCATGATTTACGGCACCCACGATATCGAGGCATTCAAAGCTCGCTTGCAAATAAGTCGACCCCTTGGCCTGGCGCCTGCGCAGCCATGAAGCCCACGCTCGGCCTTGTGATGGCGGGGCTGGGCGCGCTATTGGGTGCCTGCGCCAGCAGCACGCCCTCCGGCCTCAGCGGCCCACCCGCCGTGCGCGCGGCCCGCGAACCCGAGGGCATACGCGCCTTCGAGAAGCAGCAATGGGAGCGGGCCATTGCCCTCGAACAGCAAGGCGCCTGGTTCGAAGCTACACAGGCCTGGGAAGTGCTCGCCCTGCTGCGACCCGGCGAATACGGTGCCCAGCGGGCCAGCCTGCAGCGCCGCATCGACACCCGGGTGCAAGAGCTGCTGGCGCGCGCAAGCCAGGAGCACAAGCATGGCGACGCCGCCCAGGCCGAGCAGCTCTACCTGGGTGTGGTCTCACTGCAGCCTACAAACAGCCAAGCTGCCGAGGCCCTGCGCGCCATCGAGCGCACGCGCCTGAGGCAAGACCATCTGCTCAAGGCCGGCCGCACGCTGGCCCCTGCCGAAGGGGCGCACAGGCGCAGCGACCCATCAGTGCCCGGCAACCCGCCGCTGATGGAACAAGCCGCCACGCTGGCCAACCAGGGCGGGCTCGACGAAGCCATAGAGCTGATGGCCGGGCAACTGAAGGCGGTGCCTGGCGACCACGCCGCGCGAGACCTGTTGGCCGACCTGCTCTACAAGAAGGCGCAGTCGCTGCCGGCGAAGGATGCGGATGCGGTGTTCAAGCGCTGCCTGCAGGTGTCGCCCAAGCACCCAGGTTGCGCAGCGCAGCATGCCGCTGCACCAGCCAAGCCGGCAAGCGCGGCACGACGTTAGGGCAGCGCAGCGTTATTGAGATTTCCCCATTCCGCGACAACCCACTTTCAGTTCGCAATGAGCGGGTCGAAGTGCCTGCGCCCAGGGGCACGCGGGCTTCGACAAGCTCAGCCCGAACGGAGTCAGGCGCTCAGCCGGGCGCCTTGGCCTTGTCTTTCAGGCGCAAGGCCTTCTGCTTTTCGAGCCGGGCGGTCTCGTTGCGTGGGTCGATCTCAAGCACTTCATCCCAGGAACGAATGGCGCCGTCGGCGTCCTGGCGGGCCATCGCCGCACGGGCATTGCGTGCATGGATGTCGATCAGGCGCTTGGCCGTGGCATCAGCCTGGGTCGTGGCCGACGGGTGACCGAGGCCGGCTGCACGCCGATAGTCGCCCAGCGCCTTTTCGAGCATGCCGGCCTTGGCAGCCGCCTCGCCACTGCGAAAGGCCGTCTCCGCCGCAGCAGGTGGCGCAGCCGGGGCGGCGGCTTCAGCAGGCTCGGCCCGCCGTGAGTCTGCACGACCAGGTGCTGCCGTCAACGCGCTCGCAGGCGGCGCCTTGCCCGGGATGCGGATCGTCTGCCCACCGGCCACATGGCGCGGCACCTTGATGCCGTTGTAGCGGGCGAGGATGTAGAAGGAATAGATGTCACCCATGAAGCGGCCCGCGATGCGCGAGAGGGTGTCGCCGCTGTGCACCACGTAGGGAAAGGATTCCTTGCCGAGCGTCGCGACCGGGTCATCGCTCATCTGGCGCATGAGGCTCAGGGCCAGCTTGTTGGCGGGGTCCAGCGAGAGGGCTTGCTGCAGCTCCTTGCGGGCCTGCTCTTCGTTGCCCTGTTCCAGCAACTCGATGGCGCCTTGTGCTGCCTTCTGGGCTTGCTGCTGCTGCGCAGCCGTGGGCGGGGCGGGTGCCGCAACGGGGGCGACTAGGGGCTGCGGCTCAGGCGCGGCGGCCGGCGCAGGGGGTGGCGCGGCAGGGGCCGTGGGCTTGCTGCCGCAGGCCGCCAGCGCCGCGCAAAGGGCGGCAGCCAACACAAGAGAAACTGCCGGCGCCGAGCGATTGCGGGTAGATGCGTTCATGTTGAAGTGTGGGGGCTGCAGGAGCGGCCCATTGTGCATGCTTGCCCACGGCGCGGTGCTGGCGGCGCGCGGCGTTTCGCAGTCAAAGTGCCGAACTTTGCGGGCCATCCACGGCCGCATCACCACCGCCGGCGTGCCAGTCAAATCTGCACGGGCCCATGAGGCCGCTGTGTAGAAGGCACCGTCACCCGAGTGATGACAGTTAGCATGGCCCGGCACCCCATCAACCTCACCATGAAAATTGCCGCACTTGTTTTGCTGGGCCTGATCGGCCCGATGAGCCTGCCCTGCCTGGCCGCCGAGCCCGACATCGCACCCTGCCTGCGCCAGCTGCGCGCCAAGGCACGCACGCAAGCCCAGATCCCGCCGCAGGTCTTTGACCAATTCGTGGCTGACGTGCGTTACGACCCCAAGCTGGCCGAGCCGGGCCAGCCTCAGCCCGAGTTCATCAACCCGACCTGGGAATACATCGGGTTTCTGGTCGACGACCAGCGCATTGCACAGGGGCGCGAGGTGTTGGCGCAATGGCGTGAGCCGCTGCAATTCATCCAGGCGCAGACCGGTGTCGACCCCGAGACGGTGGTGGCCTTCTTTGGGGTAGAGACCGATTTCGGCCGCTACCAGGGCAGCTACCGCGTGATCGACGCGCTGACCAACCGCGCCTGCGGCCCCGTCTCGGCCAGCGCTGCCGCCAAGGAAGGCGCACAACGCCAGCTGTTTGCCGCCATCGAGGTTTTGCGCCTGGGCGACGTATCGCCAGAAGACTTTCTCGGCTCATTTGCGGGTGCCTTTGGCTTGACGCAGTTCATTCCCGCCACCTACCTCGCCCACCGGGGCAAGCCCGGTGAACAGCTGGCCGATGGCGACCAAGACGGCAAGGTCGACATCATCCACAGCGTGCCCGACGCCCTGATGCTCACGGCCAAGAAGGTGCGCGCCGATGGCTGGCAGCCCGGCCGCCCCTGGGCCCTGGCCGTCACGCTGCCGGCAAGCTTCAACCGCTCGATCGCCCTGCGCGAGAAAGCCTTCGGCGGCACGCTCTACTCGCGCGTGGCCAAGAAGCTGCTCGATGCCAACCGCCGCCCGCTGAGCGAGTGGCAGCGGCGCGGTGTGGTGCTCAGCCAGCCCGCGCCCGGCGTGCCCGCCGACACGCCCTTCGTGCTGCTGAGCCTGAACGACGACGCCGAAGGCCCCTACTTGTTGGCCTCGCCCAACTTCGAAGCGCACTACAAGTACAACTACTCGCTCAGCTACGCCTATGCCGTCGGCCTGCTCGCCGACAGCCTGAAAGGCGTGCCCACGCCGCCGCTCGCCTGGGCCAGCGCACAACGGGGCCTGTCGCGTGCCGAGATCAAAGAGCTGCAATGCTTGCTGTCGGCCATGCACCCCGAAGTCAGGGTCGATGGCAACCCCGGCACGAAAACGCGCCTGGCCATCTCTGAAGAAGAGACTCGGCTGGGTTGGGCGGCGACCGGGCGCACCACCGACGTTTTGCTCAAGCAACTGCGCGAAACCGCGCCAGCCGAGCCGGTCTGCCCCCGATAAACACGGGAACGACCGAGATGGGCAATTTCGCACGTGGCACAAACCGCGCGCAGTCCCGCATGACTTTCGTTGATTGCCATTCGTCACCGCACAACGGATAAAGGCAACTCTGGCAAGCCATGTCTTGAGGAAGACCAGCCCTTGCCACTGGAGCCCCCATGAATCTCGTGATTCGCGCCCACACACTGAAAAATGAAACCCTGTCCCAGGCCATCACCGGGCACTTTGACGAGCGCGGCGGCACCATCGGCCGCTCTGACACCAATACCCTGACCCTGCCTGACCCCGAGCGCCACATCTCGCGCCTGCAGGCTGAGGTGTGGTTCAGCAATGGCGCTTTTTCCATACGCAACGTGGGCAGCGCCAACGCCATCACCGTCAACGGCCGGCCGGTCAACCCTGGCGAAGGCGCCACCCTCACCCAGGGCGACGAGATCGTCGTCGGCGGCTATGGCATGCGCGCCACCGTGGCCGACAGAGCCGAGCCGGCCACCGAAGCGCCGGTCGACGCGCGCACCGTGATCAAGGCCTCGGCCAGCGAAACCCGCACCAACCCACGGCCGCGTACGGCGCCCTTGGGCTCGACCACCGGGCCCACCACAGCACCCACGGCCGCCCCCAGGGCCTCATCAGCACCCACCACCTCGGCCTCCAACCCCTTCGCCGACCTCTTGGGCAGCGCCGCCAAACCCGGCGCCAACGACCCTGCTGTCGACCCATTTGCCGGCCTGATGGGCAGCCAGCCCGCCAACCCGCCGACCACCGCCGTGCATGTGCGGGTGCCTCCGCCACCAGCCGCCCCGGTACCAGCACCCATGGCGCCGCCCGCCAGTGCCACACGCTTGCCCGACGATTTCGACCCCTTCGCCGATCTGGCCTCGCCGCCACCTGGCCCCGTCAACACCGCCATGGACTCGTTCATGAGCGGCAGCCCCCACCCGTCCCCCGCCGCCTTGCAGGCCGATCTCGGCCTGGGTGACCTGCTCGGCACCCCTGCGACACCGGCAGGCAGCAGCCTGGACGCCATGTTCGGCCTGAACGCACCCGCCACGCCGGGCAGCGACCCGCTGGCCTCTTTCCTGTCTGCCCCCAAACCCGGCACCGCACCGGGCAGCCAAAGCGAAAGCAAAGACCCGTTGGCCATGTTCGGCGGCAACAGCCCGGCCGCCCCCGCGGCGCCAGAGATGCCGGCCAGCTTCAACCACACCCCCGAGATGAAGGCGGCTTACGTGCCGCCGGCCGTCAAGCCCGCACGACCGCCACCGGCGCCGGTCGCCGCCAAGCCGCCCGCACCCCTGCCCGCGCCGCCTGCCAGCACCGTCATCATCCCCACGCCCAAGCCGCCGCCCGTGGCCCGCGTGCTCGACGAAACGCCCTCCGGCACTGTGCCCGGCGTGAAGCCGTCGCGCCCGGTATTCGACTCTGCCCCAGCGCCGCTCGACGCCCTGCCCAAAGCCGCATCGCACAGCACTGCAAACGACCCGCTGTGGGCCGCTTTCTGCGAAGGTGCCGGCGTCGACATCAAGCTGCCGCAAGGCCTCACGCCTGAGCTGATGAAGGTGATCGGCCAGGTGCTGCACCACTCGATAGACGGCACCATCAAGCTGGTGGCCGTACGTGCCGCAGCCAAGCAAGAGCTGAAGGCCGACGTCACCACCATCCAGGCGCGCAACAACAACCCGCTCAAGTTTTCGCCCGATGCAGGCGCGGCCATAGAGCAACTGCTGCAGCCGCCCATGCGTGGCTTCATGATGGGCCCGGTCGCGGTCAACGACGTGATGGACGACTTGCTCGGCCACGCCATCGGCACCATGGCCGGCATGCGGGCCGCGCTCACCGGCGTGCTCGACCGCTTTGAGCCCGCGCGCCTGGAAAGCAAACTGGCCGGCAACAGCGTGCTCGACAGCGTGCTGCCCATGAACCGCCGCGCCAAGCTCTGGGAGCTCTACCTGCAGCACTTCAAGCGCGTGCGCGACGATGCGCAAGAAGACTTTCACGACCTCTTCGGCAAGGCCTTCATCGAAGCCTACGAAGAGCAGCTGGATCGGCTGGACGCGTCCCGGCACCCTGTTTGAAGAAGAGGCGTACCGGCATGCTGCAGGTTGAAATCGCCACCCGCTGCGAGGTGGGTGGGCGCAGCCACAACGAAGACGACATGCGCCACGGCCAGAGCGGGTCGTTCTGGTACGCCGTCCTGTCCGACGGTGCGGGCGGCCACCGTGGCGGCGCCATCGCCTCTGACATCGTGGTTCGCATGACCGAGCTCGGCCTGCAAACCGCCACGCAGGCGTCACCCGGTTACCTCACCCAGCTGGTGTGCGATGCCAACGAGGCCTTGGTGCAAAAGCAGGACAAGAGCAGCCGCGACCGCATGCACGCCACGCTGGTAACCCTGTGGATAGACGCACGCCGCGAAGAGGCCGTGTGGACGCACGTGGGCGACTCGCGCCTCTACATGCTGCGCCACGGCCGCGTGCTGCACGTGACGCAGGACGACAGCGTGGTGCAGCGCATGGTCGACGCCGGCTACCTCACCCCCGAAGAAGCGCTGACCCACCCGAAAAAGAATCAGTTGCTCGCTGCGATGGGCGCCGACGATGGCCTTGAGCCCAACACGATCGACAGCCTCGTCGCGGTGGAAGACGGCGACGCCTTCCTGCTGTGCTCCGACGGCTGGTGGGACCACTTCGACAAACGCGCCATCGAGACCTCGTTTGCCAACGCCAAGAACCCGCAAGAGTGGCTAGACCACATGGCCGATGCGATCCGCCTCGCCGCCCAGCCGCGTCAAGACAACTACAGCGCCATTGCGGTGTGGATCGGCGACCCGGCCGAGATCACCCGCATGTCCAGCCTGTGGGGCGACACCGTGCCCGGTCCGATCATCGGGTGACCTCAGTCACGCGTCGGGGTGACCTTGGTCGCTTCCCCTCTTGCCCGCTATCGGTCACCATGCGCTCAGCTTGATGCCAGGAGACCTTTCATGCGTCTGAACCTCACCCCCACCGCCAAGATCATCGCCACCGTGTTGCTGCTGGCCGGCAGCTGCGCCAACACCTGGGCCGAAGAAACCACTCTGCTCAAGGGCAACAAGGTGACCGAAAGCAACCTGCTGGACGCCCTGACCCCGGCACCCGAGCCGGTGCTGACGCGCAGCCTCAAGGTGAGCCGCAGCACCGACTCGGTGATCACGCCGAAGAAAAAACCAAGCGCCTCGCTGCTCATCACCTTCGAGACCAATTCGTCTGACCTCACTGCCCCCGCCAAGCAGCAGCTCGACGTGGTGGCCGCCGCCTTGAAGAACGACCGCCTGGCCGACTACACCTTCAACGTCGAAGGCCATGCTGACCCGCGCGGCCAGCACGAGGCCAACATGACCCTGTCGCAGCAACGCGCAGAGAGCGTGCGCACTTATCTGGTCGCCAACCACAGCATCGCGGCCGAGCGTCTCAAGGCCGAAGGCAAGGGCGACACCGACCTGCTCAACCGCCAAGTGCCAGCCGCGCCCGAAAACCGCCGCGTCACCATCGTCACCAACACGCAATGAGCTTGTGACCGGCGCCGCTTGACGGCGCCACAACTCGATACTAAAGTGATATCACTTTGAAGCCACTGCGGATCGTCCGCAGCCGGCCTCGAAGCCTGCAGCCGCCACGGCGAGCAGCACTTTGGGAGAGAGTCACATGGAGAAGACAGCTTCACGCGAGCGCGCTGCCTCGTCGCGCAATGGTTTCGTCTATCTGGGCATGGCGCTGGTGCTCGCCATCTTTCCGGCTTTTCTGCTGCTGAGCCGCCCGGCACCGATGCTGGCGGCCTTGTTTGGCGTCGGCATGCTCGGCTGCCTTTGGTGCTTGGCCGGCCTTTACATGCTGCAGCCCAACCAGGCCGTGCTGCTCACCCTCTTCGGAAGCTACCGCGGAACCGACCGCGGTGACGGCCTGCGCTGGGCCAACCCGTTTTACGCGAAGAAGAAGGTGTCGGTGCGGGCGCGCAACTTCAACAGCGAGAAGCTCAAGGTCAATGACCTGCGTGGCAACCCGATCGAGATTGCCGCTGCCATCGTCTGGAAGATCGAGGACACGGCGCAGGCCAGCTTCGATGTCGAGGATTTCGAAGCCTATGTGCTCACCCAGGCCGAATCGGCGGTGCGCCACCTGGCGCTGAGCTACGCCTACGACGACATCAACGACCCCGCCGCCAACACCGCCCGCGAGATCACCCTGCGCTCGGGCACCGACGAGGTGGCCGCGGCCCTGCGCACCGAGCTGCAGGCGCGCTTCGCACAGGCCGGCATCGTGGTTGTCGACGCCAAGCTGACCCACCTCGCCTACGCACCCGAGATCGCCGGCACCATGCTGCGCCGGCAACAAGCCGAAGCGATCATTGCCGCGCGCAGCAAGATCGTGCAGGGCGCAGTCGACATGGTCGAGCTGGCGATCAAGGGGCTGACTGAGCGCGGGCTGGTCCACCTCGACGACGAACGCAAGGCCGCAATGGTCAGCAACCTGCTCGTGGTGCTGTGCTCCGACCACGACGCCACGCCGGTGGTCAACGCGGGCACGCTGTACAACTGATTGCGCTGACGCAGTACTCCGCCCATGGCCAGCCCTGACAAGAAATCGTTCCTGCTGCGCATAGACCCGCAGCTTTGGGCCGAGATCGAGCGCCTGGCGGCCGGCGAACTGCGCAGCGTGAACGCGCAGGTGGAATACCTGCTCAGGGATGCGCTCAAGGCTCGCACCGGCAACAAGGTGGCCCAAGGCACCCCTGCGGCGGCGGCGCGCAAACCGCCTCGCTGAGCACTGTCTACGACTAGAGCTGCATGCGCAGGCGCCGCGCGGCCTCTTCGTCACGCGCGGCGTCTATCTCGCGCATCACGCTGCCCAGGTCAACCGCGCCGGCTTGGTGCTCGTAGCGGCCGGTGAGCGCCACCTCAGGGGTCAAGGCCCCTCGCTGGTACAGGTCCCAGATCTCGGGCCCGTATTGCGTGTGAAGCAGCTCGGGCGCAAAGCCCCCGAAAAAATTGCGCAGGTTGCCCACGTCGCGCAGCAGCATGCGGCTCGCGTGGTTGTTGCCGGCGGCGTCTACGGCCTGCGGCAGATCGATGATCACGGGGCCGTCAGCGGCGAGCAGGATGTTGAACTCAGACAGATCGCCGTGCACGACACCTGCGCACAGCATGCGCACCACCTCAACCAGCAGCGTGGCGTGATGCGCCAAGGCCTGTTCCGAGGTGAACACCACATCGTTGAGGCGCGGCGCGGCGTCTCCGCCTTCGTCGGCTACCAGCTCCATCAGCAGCACGCCGTCGTAGAAGTTATGTGGCTTGGGCACGCGCACGCCGGCGGCGGCCAGGCGGTAGGGCGCATCGACCTCGGCGCTCTGCCAGGCGGCCTCTTGCGCCTCGCGGCCGAAACGCGTGCCCTTGGCCATGGCGCGGGCCTGGCGGGTGTTCTTGACCTTGCGGTTCTCGGTGTAGTCGACAGCCTGCCTGAAGCTGCGGTGTGTCGCTTCCTTGTAGACCTTGGCGCAAAGGGTTTCACCACCGCTGCGTACCACGAAGACCATGGCTTCCTTGCCGCTCATGAGCTGGCGCACCACGGTGTCGATCAGGCCTTCTTCGATCAGCGACTGCAGCCGCGCGGGGGCCTTCATCAGTGCATCCTGCGCTGACCGCGCCTGACCTGCGCCAACGGTCGCTTGCCTTTGAGCTGGCGCTCGATGCCGTCGTTGAGCAGGCTGCGCAAGGCGATCACTTCTTCCAGGTGGCCATAGACCCCGGGGAAGCGCAGATCCAGCCACAGCCACAAGGTGCATGACCGCAGCGCCTGCTCCATGCGATCGAGGCGGCTGTGGCTGTCTACTGCGTCCAGAAACCAGGGCCTGCCGGCCTTGCCGACCAGCGCGTGGCTGCTGCTCCAGTCGAGGTACTCCTGCACCTGCGACTCGGTGCGCGTGTCGACCGGCGCCTGCGCATAGATGAAGCGTTCTTTCAGTGTGAGCTTGCCCGCGCTCTGGTCGAGCTTTTCAGCCAGCTCGAGCATCTGCTCCAGCTCGGCGACAGCGAAGTGCGCGTCGTCGAGCTTGAGCTGCTCCATGAACACACCCAGCACTTCGCGCAGCTTGGTCTTGTGCAGGCGCGACGAAATGGTGTCCACATGCCAGCCGTTAGGTGCCACCGGCGCCTTGAAGTCGCGCGGGGCGCGGGGCGTCTTGGGCAGCAGCTCTTTCAGCACCCGCGCCGCCGAGGGCTCGGCTTCTTTCAGCACGCCCACGAAGCCTTCTTCGTGCATGCCATAGCGCCCGGCTCGCCCCGCGATCTGGTGCACTTCAGACTCGCTCAGCGTGCGGTCGGCCTGCCCGTCAAACTTGACCATGGTGCTGAACAGCACGCGCTGTATGGGCAGGTTCAGGCCCATGCCGATGGCATCGGTGGCGACGAGAATGTGCGACTCACCTGTGGCAAAGCGCTCGGCCTCGCGGCGCCGCACCTCGGGCGGCAGCGCACCGTAGATCACCGACACCGGGTGGCCGCTGGCGGCGATCTGGTCGCGCAACATCAGCACGTCGCGGCGGCTGAAGGCCACCACTGCATCCCCCAGCTTCAGCGCCGAGATGGGCACGGGGTGGGCCAGCATCTGCACATGCTGCTTGCGCTCGAAATGCCGCACCTCGCAGCGCTCGCCGCACAGGCCCAGCAGGTTTTCGATGGCCGCAACGGCGTAGGCCGAGCAGATGATGATCACCTCGTTGGCCGGCACGGCCACGATGGCCTGCGTCCAGGCCCAGCCGCGGTAAGGGTCGAAGATCATCTGCGCTTCGTCGATCACCGCCACGTCGATGGGCTTGTTGGTGCCCACCATTTCGATGGTGCTCGACACCACCCTCGCGTTGTCGGCGGGCACGTTTTCTTCACCCGTCAACAGCGAGCAGGCCACGCCGCGCCCGACCAGGCGGTCGCGACCTTCCAGCGCCAGCAGCCGCAGCGGTGCGAGGTAGGCGCCGTCATGCGCCTGGGCCAGGCGCTCGAAGGCAGCGTGGGTCTTGCCGCTGTTGGGCGGGCCGACGTAAAGCGTGACCGTGCGCTGCAGGTGACGCGCCTTCTCGAAGGTGTCGGGGTAGCCCTGGAAGGCCAGCTCGCTGTTCAGCCCCTCCAGTGTTTCAAGCTCGGTCACCCGGTGCTCCCAGCGGTCTTGCGCGCGCGTGCAGGCGGCCTTCAGCTCGGCGATGTCGGTGGCGGTCTGGGGCGTAGCGCACTCTGACTGCAGACGCGGCAGCAGAGACTCGATGTGCCGCGGCTTGTGGGCGCGGCTGCGCGCCAGCAGGGCTTCCAGGTAAGCCAGCAGGTCGGCGGCGTGCGGGTACTGGGGTGGTGAGCCCAGCGCGGCCAACAACGCTTCCTTGTCGCCAGCTCGATAAAAAGCCCACACCGGCGCGGCATCGACCGGCACGCGAAACAGCACCGGCACGCGCCAGCCGGGCTCGGCCAATTGCAGCGTGTGGCTGATCAGGCGCGTCCAGCGGCCAGCGTCGCGCGACACCCCCAGGGCTTCGAGCGCAGCAGTGCGCTCTTGCATCAGCGGCCGCACGGTCGGGCCTGTGCCCACGGCGTCCAGGTGTGCGAGCGCGCTGTCCATCAGATCGGGGGCAATCCAGCGGCTGGGGCGTGCGCCGGCCACTGCTTTTTGCAGCAGCACCAGGCCCAGTTTGTCGAGATGCTCTTCGAAGCCGGCGCTGCGCTCGGCGATGTAGTCGCCTGGTTTCACCACCTGCGGCAGCACATAGGCGGCTTGCCGTATGCGTGCGAGCTGCTCTTTGTCGATGTGAGTTGGCACCCGTTTGCCGTGGCGCGGGTTGGGCAGGTTGTGGGTGTCGGGCAGGCTTTTGTGCGGGGTCGTGGGCATGAAGAGTCGGCAGTAAGGCCCCGAGACTCTAACTGCTGCCAACGATAATCACCCATGACCGCCCATTCTTTCGACTCCCTCCCCTTGCCGCCTGCCATGCGTGCCAATCTGGTGCAGCTGGGCTACACCGACATGACGCCCATCCAGGCCGCCAGCCTGCCGCTGGCCTTGGCCGGGCACGACCTGATCGCCCAGGCCAAGACCGGCAGCGGCAAGACCGCCGCCTTTGCTCTGGCTCTGCTGGCCAACCTCAACGTGCGGCGTTTTGCCGTGCAGGCGCTGGTGCTGTGCCCCACGCGCGAGCTGGCCGAGCAGGTTACCCAAGAGGTGCGCCGCCTCGCCCGGGCCGAAGACCATGTGAAGGTGCTCACCCTGTGCGGTGGCGCCGTGGTGCGCACGCAGCTTGCAAGCCTTGAGCATGGCGCGCACATCGTGGTGGGCACGCCGGGCCGCATCATGGACCTGCTGGAGCGCGGCAACCTGAAGCTCGACGCGCTCAACACACTGGTGCTCGATGAAGCCGACCGCATGCTCGACATGGGCTTCTTCGACGACATCGCCACCGTCGTGAAGCAATGCCCCAAGCAGCGGCAAACGCTGCTGTTCTCGGCCACCTACCCCGAGGGCATAGCCAAGCTCAGCGCGGCCTTCATGCGCGAGCCCAAAGAGGTGAAGCTCACGCAGCAGCATGCGCAAACCAAGATCCGCCAGCGCTTCTATGAGGTGCGTGAGGCCGATCGACTGCACACGGTGTCTCTGCTGCTCAACCACTACCGACCGGTAAGCACCCTCGCCTTTTGCAACACCAAGCAGCAGTGCCGCGACCTCACGCAGGTGCTGCGCGGGCAAGGCTTTGCCGCGCTCGAGCTGCACGGCGACCTGGACCAGCGCGACCGCGACCAGGTGATGGTGCGCTTTGCCAACCGCAGCTGCAGCGTGCTGGTGGCGACCGACATTGCCGCCCGCGGGCTCGACATCGCCCAGCTTGAGGCCGTGATCAATGTCGACGTGGCGGCAGACACCGACACCCACACCCACCGCATAGGCCGCACCGGCCGCGCCGACGAAGAAGGCTGGGCCTTCACGCTGGCCAGCATGAATGAGATGGGCCGCGTGGGCAACATCGAGAAGGCGATGAACATCACCAGCCAATGGCAACCGGTCGCCGAGCTCAACAGCACCAGCGCCGAGCCACTCAAGCCGCCCATGCAAACCGTGCAGATTCTCGGCGGGCGCAAAGAGAAAATCCGCCCCGGCGACGTGCTGGGGGCGCTCACCAAAGACCTGGGTTTTGCAGGCTCGCAGATCGGCAAGATCAGCGTCAACGAGTTTTCCACCTATGTGGCGGTGGAAAGCGGCATCGCCCAGCAGGTGGTGCGCAAGCTGTCGGCTGGCAAGGTGAAGGGGCGCAGTGTGAAGCTGCGGTTGTTGGAGAGCTGAAGGGGGCGACGGGGGTCGGTGAGAAGTTGGCGGCCGGCTTTGCAACGCGGAGGACTGGTTCAGTCTGGTCTAGGCAGCTCGTCGTAGGCGGGGCCCGCGATGGCTTTCGACCCCGAGCTGCCGGTCAGCTGGTGACAGAGCGGTCATCTGGCCAACGCCGCGATTCAGCGAGGCGCAAACCGAACGGCTGGTGCATGCCGCTGGCCGTCCGCAAACTTTCTACGCCGCCGAGGTGCACTTCGAGGCAAACATCTCGCGCCGTGGCAACGCCGTTAGGTAGTCTGGTGAAATCGTCGGCATACGCAATAAAGTAGTGCTGAGCGCCACCATGATTCCGGCTGCTATGGACCAAGAATGCCTCTAAGGATAACTATGCGAACCCTGCTGCCGACGACTCTATTCATCGCCTTAATTGCAACTGGTGACCACGCCCACGCAGTCGACCCCTCTGAATTCACAATCGGTGAACCAAACTGCCTGGTGATAAATCCTTCCCCAAAATCGGATGAACGTGTCAAATGGTCTGGCGGCTGTAAGAACGGATACGCGGAGGGACAAGGCGTCCTCGAGTGGCTCCATAGCGAGACCGCGGTCTCTCGCTTCGAGGGCTCGATGGTCGCCGGAAGACCAGATGGAACCGGCTCGTACACCTTTCTAGCGAGCGGCACCAGTTACTCCGGCGAATTCAAAGCTGGGAAGCGCCACGGGCAAGGAACATTGACTCTTCCGAGTGGCCAGGTCCGCAGAGGGAGGTTTGAAAACGGTGAACTCGTAGGCGAGGTGGAAGTGACGGGCCCTGGCGGGTCGCGCTACGCTGGCGGTTGGATGAATGGACAACCTCACGGCAAAGGCCGCTTCCAATATGGAGATGGCGTGATCTATGAGGGCGACCTGAATGCAGGCGTCCGTGAGGGCCAGGGAACCTTGACCCTGACAGACGGGCAAACGATTTCCGGACATTTTGAAAAGGGTGAAGTTGTCGGCGAGGCGCGCGTGGTCGGCCCAGGCCGCTATCGATACCAAGGTGGCTTTCTGTTCCGCCGCCCGCACGGCGAAGGAGACTTGGTCTTTGGAGATGGCGGTACCTACAGGGGAACGTTCAAGAATGGGCTGCGTGACGGCCTCGGCGTCGCCTCATTTCCAGACGGCAAAAAATTCGATGGTTCCTGGATAGCCAACAGCCCTGATGGCCGTGGCACCATCAACTACGCGGATGGAGGCGTCTACGAGGGTGAGGTCAGCAACGGGTTACCGCAGGGAAGGGGAAAGTATCGCGACGGCCTGGGGAACACGATGGAGGGGACATGGCGCGCCGGTAAGCTTGACGGAGAGGGGCGGGCCACACGACCAGACGGCACAACCTACAACGGCACACTTGTCGCCGGAAACCTAGATGGCCGAGGCGTCCTGCGCCTGCCGAATGGGAGCGAATACACAGGCGAATTCAAAAGTGGCAAGCGTCACGGGGTGGGCGTCTGGATCGACGCTGACGGCATCCGTCGCGAAGGTACTTGGATCGACAATCAACTGGAAGGTCAGGGCACGGAGACGAGTCGTGACGGTCGGCGCTATATCGGCGGTTGGCGCTCGAACATGCCACAAGGCGCTGGCACGATGGAGCTCGATGGGCACCGCATACGTGGCCAGTGGGAGGATGGCGTACTTAGTGGGCCAGCGTCCATTGAATACGACAGCGGGGCGCAGGCGCGCGGAAACTTCGTTCGCGGACAGTTCAACGGCAGCTGGACGCTCGCGTTACCGAGTGGTGAAAAGACCGTCATTGAATACGAACTTGGCACTCCCAAACTTCCAAACACGCGACTGCCTGCCCTGAGACTGCCCGATCGTGCCAACTAGCGCCGAAGGAACCTTAGAAGCTTCTTATGTCGCGGGCCCCAATGACCGCGTCCAGGCGCACAGTCGTCTGTCTGCAAGTGTTTAGGTTTGTCCGACACCTGCCCATCGCACAACGCAGGTCGTGGCAGCCCAGCGGCCTGAGGGCAGGTGTTGGACAAACCTCGAGGGAGGAAACCGCGGGCCACGCGGCGGTGTTTGTCGAAGGCACGCCGGCTATGGCGATTGGAGGCTGGGGCCCTGCTGATGCATCGCGCTGGGCTGCATGTTGATGGCGTCGATCGCCACGTCAGCGATATACGAGCGCCTTCCACGACCAAGCGCATGCGGTGAATGACAACTCACCAAGCTCGGTGAGCCCTGTCCGGCGCTGGGCAGCACAAGCCCACCCCGCACCGGCCTGCGATGAACAAGGGCCGGTGCTCGCGTGCGCGTGATCTTCGCGCCAGTGCTCATGGGGGTGCTCGGATCGATGCTCGCTCGCGCAGGACGATCTTGACGATGAGTAGCGAGCGACCGCAGTGCCTGCAGACGAACGTCGGCGCGCGCATCGTCGGCTCGCTGTTGGGAACCTCGACGGTGGCATGTAGCGCAGCACGCGCCAACGCCAGGGCTTCGCGCCGGTTGCCATTGGCAAGCAAGCCGTAGTGCCGAATGCGATGGAAGCCGCATGGCAGCACATGCAGCAGGAAGCGGCGCATGAACTCCTGCGGCGCCAGCGTCATGGTCTTGTGACGCGTACAGCCCTTGGCGCGATAGTCCTTCCACCGGAAGGTCACGCCGCGCTCGTCCAGGGTCAACAGCCGGCTGTTGGAGATCGCCACGCGGTGCGTGTAGCGCGACAGATAGGCCAGCACGGCCTGCGGCCCGGCGAAGGGTCGCTTGGCATAGACCACCCACTCGCACCGGTGCATCGGTGCCAGCCATTCGGCGAAGACCTTGGCATCTTGCAACGCTGCGTGTTCGCCAAAGAACTGCAACCGCCCCCTGCGATGAAGTTCCTGCAGCCCTTCCAAGAAGCGCCGCCTGAACAGCCGCGAGAGCACGCGCACCGGCAGGAAGAATCCCGGCCTGCAAGCGACCCAGGTCTTGCCATCGGCGGCCAGCCCTCCGCCCGGCACGATGCCATGCACATGCGGGTGGTGCGTCAGCGCCGAACCCCAGGTGTGCAGCACCAGCGTGGCGCCGATGCGCGCACCCAGATGCTTGGTGTCGGCCGCGATGGTCAGCAGGACCTCGGCGGCCATGTCGAACAGCAAGCCATAGATCGCAGCCTTGTTCTGGTACGCGATGTCGGCAATCGGCGCGGGCAGCGTGAAGACCACGTGGTAGTACTCGACCGGCAGCAGATCTGCTTGCCTTGCTTCGAGCCAGCGCTGAGCGGCATGGCTCTGGCACTTCGGGCAATGCCGGTTGCGGCAGGAGTTGTAGCTGACCTGTTCGGTGCCGCAGCCCTCACAGCGCAAGACATGGCCACCGAGAGCCGCGCTGCGGCACTGCTCGATGGCCGACATGACCTTGAGCTGACCCAGGCTCAGGTGGCCGTGCTGGGCGGCTCGACAAGCAGGGCCGTGGGTGCGCAAGATGTCGGCGACCTCCAGGGCGGAGTGCGCCACGGTGACGTGGTTATGAGGCGGCTTGCGTCGATGGTGCTGGCTGCACCTTCTCCAGCGGGCTGACCACCTCGCGCAGCAGCTCGGTGGCCACATGCGTGTAGATGGACGTGGTCTCCAGCTTCTTGTGCCCAAGCATCACCTGGATCACGCGGATATCGACCTTCTGCTCCAGCAGGTGGGTCGCAAAGCTGTGGCGCAGCGTGTGCATGGACACGCGCTTGTCGATCTTGGCGGTCTCGGCGGCGATGTGGATGGCGCGGTTGAGCTGGCGTGCAGTCAATGGATCCATCGGGTCGAGGCCTGGGAACAGCCAGCCATTGGGCAGCATCTTGCCCTGGGCATGGGCCAGTCGCCACCAGGCGCGCAGGCGTTCCAGCAGCACGGGCGAGAGCATGGCGTAGCGGTCCTTGCGGCCCTTGCCCTGCTCGACCCGCAAGGTCATGCGCTTGCTGTCAATGTCGGTGACCTTGAGCGAGATCACCTCGCTGACGCGCAGGCCGGTGCCGTAGGCGATGGACAGTGCCGTCCGGCTCTTGAGGTTGGGCGCTGCGGCGATGAGGCGAGCGACCTCGTCGCGGCTGAGCACGACTGGCAGCGTCTGCGGCACCCGTACCGTCTGCATCTTGGCCATCAGCTCGCTGCGCCCGAGCGTCACATCGAAGAAGAACTTCAGACCGGTGATGGTGGCGTTGAGCGTGATGGGCGAGGTGCCCTGATCGACCAGGTACAGCTGGAAGCGGCGCAAGTCCTCGACGGTGGCGGTGTCGGGCGAGCGACCGAGAAAGGAGGCCAACTTCTTGACTGCACGGAGGTAGCCCGTGCGCGTCTTGAGTTCGAGCTTGCGCATGCGCATGTCCTCGGTCATGCGTTGGCGCAGCGGTGAGACCTGGGATGACGATGGGTTCATGATCCTGCTCCTGTTGAAGAGCGAGGCGGATTGCCTCGCAGCTCAACAGTGGCAGGAACGCTGCATCGAACAATCGCAGATGCCGCCGGAGCGGCTACCGCGCGAGCGGTTTAGTCCCTTGGCTGACAGCTGAAGCTGGCAAGTCCAGGTCAAAGAGCGGCGCCCCCTGCAAAGCTGTCACCGTCCAAAATAGCCAACAACGCTGAGGTGCGCTCCCCCTTCCGGTCGCACTCACCCCTTTCCAACGCCTTCTTCCATGACCTCTGTCACCTGCGTGGCCGCCGAGGTCATCACCACCCACCAAAAGCCGGTTGGCTATGCCTAGCGAGCATCCGACGTCTCGCCCCTGCTGAACCAACCGGCCGGCTCGGCCTTCGAGCGCACCAATGCGAGTGAGCCATTCGAGTGCCGCTGGAATAAGTCACTGCAATTCCGTTGGCCTCGACCATCGGCCCAGTGCACTCAGTCGCGCGCAAGGGCGTTCACCTCGCGAGCATGGTCCTGATGCCCAGAGCCGAGCCCGCAAACTGAACCCAGGCTTGCTCTGCACTTCTTTCCGCGCACCAGAGCCCACGCGCCATGCTGCGGTGCAGCGTAGCGCTATGCTTTGTGCACGGGTCGCCTGCCGGCACCCGCCCACCGAGCGAGGCGCATGACACCACCCAGAACAAAGCCCTACCCTTCGCCCGTATCGGCACGCCGGCCTCCGGGCCATTCCGATGAAGAGTGCATCCTGGTGCTGCAAGGGGGCGGCGCACTGGGGGCTTACCAGGCGGGTGTGTTCGAGTCGCTCGCCCAGGTGTATCACGAGCCCACCTGGGTGGCGGGCATCTCCATCGGTGCGATCAATGCCGCGTTGATCGCCGGCAACCCGCCGCAGACCCGCGTGGCCCGGCTGCGCGAGTTCTGGGAGTTGGTCAGCTCGTCCGTCCAGCTGCCCGGCATGCCGGCTTCGGGCACGGCGCGCGAAACGCTCAATGAACTCAGCGCGTCGCAGGTGGCGGTGTTTGGCGTGCCGGGCTTCTTCAAGCCGAGGTTTCCGCCCGCGCCCCTGCAGCCGCGCGGCACGCTATCGGCCATCAGCTACTACGACACCACGCCGCTGCAGCAGACACTCGAGCGCCTGATCGACTTCGACCGCATCAACGCCGGCCAGCTGCGGCTGTCGGTGGGTGCGGTGAACGTACGCAACGGCAACTTCGCGTACTTCGACTCCACCAAACAGCGCATAGACGCACGCCACATCATGGCCAGCGGCGCGCTGCCACCGGGTTTTGCGCCGGTCGAGATCGATGGCGAGCACTACTGGGACGGCGGGCTGGTGTCGAACACGCCACTGCAGTACGTGCTTGACCAGCCCGGCAAGCGGCACCGCGTGGTGTTCCAGGTCGACCTGTTTGCGGCCACCGGCACCTTGCCCACCACGCTGGCCGAGGTCATCGAGCGCGAGAAAGACATACGCTTTTCCAGCCGCACCCGCATGAACACCGACGTGCAGCTCGACATGCAGGTGATCTCACAGGCTGCCAAACGCCTTATCGCCAAGCTGCCGGCTAATCTGCGCGATGACCCCGACGTAAAGGCGCTGGCCTGCCTGCGCTGCGAAAGCGGCGTCGACGTGGTGCACCTCATCTACCGCAGCAAGCATTACGAGAGCCAGTCGAAAGACTTCGAGTTCTCGCGCTTGTCCATGCAAGAGCACTGGAGCTCGGGGCGAGCCGACATGTCGCACACCCTGCACGACCCAGACTGGATCAACCACGAGCGCAGCAAAGCGGGCGTTCATGTGTTTGACCTGAACTCTGACCATCCCGTGCACATCGCCGCCACCGGAAAGCCCGAATGAAAATCGAAGACGTAAAACGCAATGCCTTCGCCATGCCGTTAACGAACCCGGCCTTCCCGCCTGGCCCCTACCGCTTCGTGAACCGCGAGTTTCTGATCGTCACCTACCGCACCGACCCCGACGCACTGCGCGCCGTGGTACCCGAGCCGCTGCAATTCACCGACGCCATCGTGAAGTACGAGTTCATCCGCATGCCCGACTCCACCGGCTTCGGCGACTACACCGAGTCGGGCCAGGTGATCCCGGTCACGTTCAATGGCCGGGCCGGCGGCTATGTGCATTCGATGTACCTCAACGACGAGGCGCCCATCGCCGGCGGCCGTGAGTTGTGGGGCTTCCCTAAGAAACTTGCATCACCGTCGATGGTGGTCGAGACCGACACCTTGGTGGGCAAGCTCGACTACGGCTCGGTACGCGTGGCCACCTCGACCATGGGCTACAAGCACCGCCGGCTTGACCATGCCGCCGTGCTCGCCGGCATGCTGGCGCCCAACTTCCTGCTGAAGATCATTCCGCATGTAGATGGCAGCGCGCGCATTTGCGAGCTGGTGCAGTACTTCCTGGAAGATGTGACCATCAAGGGCGCCTGGACGGGCCCGGCTGCGCTAGAGCTCGCCCACCACGCACTCGCACCGGTGGCCCAGCTGCCGGTGCTGGAAGTGATCTCGGGCACGCACATCCTGAGCGACATGACGCTCGGGCTGGGCACCGTCATCCACGACTACCTGGCGTGACCTGCGCCACCCCTCTTACTCACACGGAGAAACCGCCATGAAGCTTCAAGACAAGGTCTGCATCGTCACCGGCGCCGCCAGCGGCATAGGCAAAGAAATCGCCTTCACCTACGCGCGTGAAGGCGGCAAGGTGGTGATCGCCGACCTCAACAAGGAGGCAGCCCAGGCCGCCGCGGAAGAAATCAAGAAGGCCGGCGGCACCGCCATGGCCGTGGCCATGGACGTGACCAGCGAAGAGCAGGTCAACGCCGCGGTGGCCGAGGTAGTGGCGGCCTATGGCGGTGTGGACGTGCTGGTCAGCAACGCCGGCATCCAGATCGTCCACCCGATCGAAGAATTTCCGTTCGCCGACTGGAAGAAGATGCTCGCCATCCACCTCGATGGCGCCTTCCTCACCACCAAGGCCTGCGTGCCGCACATGCAGAAGTCGGGCAAGGGCGGCAGCATCATCTACATGGGCTCGGTGCACTCGAAGGAAGCCTCGGTGCTGAAGTCAGCCTACGTGACGGCCAAGCATGGGCTGATCGGCTTGTGCAAGACGGTCTCGAAGGAAGGCGGTAAATACGGCATCCGCGCCAATGTGATCTGCCCGGGCTTCGTGCGCACACCGCTGGTTGAAAAGCAGATTCCCGAGCAGGCCCAAGCCCTGGGCATCAGTGAAGACGACGTGATCAAGAAGGTGATGCTCAAGGAAACAGTGGACGGCGAATTCACGACCGTGCAAGACGTGGCCGAAGTCGCGCTGCTGTTCGCGGGCTTCAACTCAAACGCGCTGACCGGCCAGTCGATGGTGGTGAGCCACGGCTGGTTCATGCAATGAGCGTCTCACCGGCCGACGCACCCGAGGCCATTCATCAAGCCACGCTGTGGCGCGACGACGGCTGGACGGCCCGCGTCATCAAGAACGAAGACGACGACGGCTGGGCAGTCGAGATGATCAGAGACGGCGAGCCCGAGCCCGCGCTGGTCGGCCCGTGGACCATGGGCCGCGACAAGAAGAACCCCAAACCACTGGACACCTCGGCCTTTCACACGCTGGTGAAGACCGCCTCGGAAGTGATACGCCGCCACGAGCAGCAACTGCATGCGCAGCTGCATAAGAGCACGGCGGTCGACACGACCGGTGGCCGCATCACCGTCACGCTGGACATCGTGCCCGACGAAGACGACGCCTACGCCTTGCTCGCAGCACACGATGCTCTCGGCGAGCGCCTGGCGCAAGTGCGCGTGGCGCCGAGCTTCAAGCTCAGCCTTGCCAGTGCCACGGCGTGGGTGGAAGACGAATTCCGCAAGCCAAGCTAAAGGTCTGATCGGGGGCCGGCAACGGCCGCGGCGGGCAGCGCGTCTGGCACATCGTGTTGCAAGGGGGTTATTCGATGGTTGTACCCTTCGGCCCTCCCCTTCAACGCCACTGACAGCCTGCATGTTCGGTCAATCCAAACCTGTCGTTCTCGAGTCTTACGGAAGCCGGCGCAAGCGTGGCCGCCCACCGCGCTGGCTGGTGTTGCTGATGAGCGGCGTGGCCATCGGTGCCGTGGGTGTGGTGGTGGTGCAAGAGCGCTACCTGCCGCCACGCCTGTCTCAGGGTGAATCGGCGAAGCTGCGCAGCGCCTACGAAACAGCAGACACCGAACGCACGCAGCTGCGGCGCGAGCTCGGCCAGACCCACCAGCAGCTCTCAACTGCGTTGGCCGACAAGAAAGGCCTGACCGAAGCGCTGACCGCCAGCCGCAGCACCACCGAGCAGTTGCGCGCCGACATGAGCGCCGTGGTGGGGTCGCTGCCGCCCGACCCCCGTGGCGGCAGCGTCGAGGTGAGGGCGGGCCGCTTCACCACCAAGGCTGGCATGCTGGTGTACGACGTGGTGCTGACCCGCGAACGTGCCAGCAGCAAGCCCATGCCCGGGGTGCTGCAACTTACCGTGGCGGGGCAATCTGCGCGCGGCCCCGAGACCACGGTAGCCCTCAAGCCCGTGGCGGTTGCGCTCGGCAGCCATGAGATCGTGCGTGGCAGCCAGGCACTGCCTGAAGGCTTCAGGCCGCGCGAGACCACGGTGCAAGTGCTCGACCATGTGGCGGGCAAGGCACTGGGCATGCGGGTCATGCTGGTGAAATGAGGTAAAGCGAAGAAGCGGGCCACGTAAAGAAGGGCCGGGCGGCATGTCATTTGCCAGTTAGGAGTACCGGGGTTTCCGCCCCGTATCTGTAATCCCCTACTGGACTAAGGAGTCTCTGAAATGAAGAACTTACCCAAGACCTTGAGCATTGCAGCCGTGGCGGCACTGGTGGCCACAGCGGGTGTCAGCATCGCGCAGACCAATTCGGTGCCCAACAGCAACTCGCCGAATGCGGCATCAAGCCCGTACTCAAAACCCACGACAGCCAACACGTCTTCGACGTCCGCTTTGCCGACGACCGATGCCGCCATGCCAAAGTCGGCTACCAGCCCGGCCACGCCGGCGCCGGAACAGCGCCAGGAAGGCAGCATGGGGACGCGCAGTAGCACCGACATGGGGACTCCGGCGGTCGCACCGGCAACCACCAACAGCTCGACCTCTTCGCAGCCCACCGCGACCGACTCGAGCAGCAGCGCTGCACCCAGCAGCGACACCACGCTCGCACCACGTGCCGATCGCAACTAAGCGAAGCCTTGCGAATACGCAGTGAAGCGCAACTGAGCCGGGCCTTAGCGCCCGGTTTTCATTTCAAGGTGACTTCAGCGCCTGACTGTCGAGAGGGTGGGCCAAGGCAAATACGTCGCGCACCGAACGCGTTTCGGGCAGCACGTACACCACCACCGGCGCCGCGCGGAACATCGGGCTTACCACCGCGTCATAGAAGGCCGCGGGCAGGTTGATACAGCCGTAAGAGATGCGGTTGTCAGCGATGGTTTCCGACGCAAGACGTTGAAGGCGCTGCTCGCTCTCTTTGGTGGCGCGCACGCGGTGCATGGACACAGCCGCGCCGTAGTCGATCCACACGATGTCTTCGCCATCGAGGTTGCTGCCCTTCTTGGCCACGAATCGGCCAGCAGGGGTGATGCGTTCTTCGGGTTTGATGTCGGCCACCTTGCGCTCGCCGATACCGGGCACCGAGTCATCGCCGCGCGCCAGGCCGAGCAATGCGGGGGTGCTGGCCCGCAGGCGCCCAGTGGCTTCGAATGCCATCACGCGAGCGCCGGCCTTGTCGACGATCAAGAAGGGGCTGTGGCCCGCATCGCCGGATGCCACGGCCCATTTCGCCACCGCTTCTACGTCGGGCAGTTGGGGGTCTAGCGTTGCCAGTGCCGCCATGCTCGCGGCAGGCGCCATCGACGGGTGCTTGGGTGCCGTGATACGCAGCACGGCACACCCCACGATCACTTCAAGCGAGACGATGGCGATGAATGCCAAGGCGGCATCACCACGCGTAGAAACAGCCGCCCCATGGGCGGCAGCTTTTACCTGTTTGCCGTCAGTCTTTCTGCGCATGTTGCACCTCGGTCGCAGGGGCCCGTAGGCCACCTTGCGTGATCGCCTTCATGGGCGTTATCGCAAGCAATACGCGGGCCGCAATTGCGCTGGCCTCAGCGCCCCTTGCCTGCCACCTCGTCGATGGTCAACAAGGTGGCCCCGTAGCTTGAATCGCAGGTGGTGCCGGCCGCGCAGGCGGCCCTGCCCACGAAGGGGTTGTCGCTGCCGCTGCGCGACACCCACAGTTGCTCGGCTTGCGCAAGATCGAACTCAGGGATCTCTTCCTTCGAAGGCTTCAGGCCCGCTTGCGACAGGTCGCGTGGCTGGCGCGACACCATGGTCACGATGTGGTTGGTACCTGGCGGGCCACCGGCGGTGATCTGCCAGCCCTTGCGTGGCAGCAGCATTTCTTTGTTGACCTCGATGCGGTTGTTTTTGTCGATCGCATTGGGGAACAGCAGGTACATGTGGGACTTGTCGGTGCCGGCGAAGAACACGTACACATAGCCCGCTTCGGATGACTTGACGCGAAACTGCAGCTTGTCGCTGCCGATCACCAGCGCCGACTTGTCGGCCAGCGCATTCACGCCGAGCAACGGGTCGGCGTGGCGCACGATGTCTTGCAAGGCAGTCACGATGCCGAACGGCGTGCGCGGCGGTTTGACCACCACCGGCGCCGAGGCCGGCTGGTCTTGCTCGACAACCCGCGCCGAAGGCGTCGACGCCGCCAGCAGCGCTGGGTCAGCTGCACGCGGTTGGCCATCTGGCTCCGGCAGCCCGTTTCGGTTGTGCACACCAAACCACCAGCCCGCACCGGCCAACACCAGCAAGGCGAGACCACCGCCTGCCCACAAGCCCGTGCGCGCTGGCGCCGGCTCGGGGTCGGGGTTCAGCAGCTTGATCTGAGGGCCAGGTGCGGCGGGCCGCGGCGGCGCGACGAAGGGAGTGGGTGGTTGTGGTGGTGGAGGCGGGGGTGGCAGCGAAGGTGCCATCAGCACTGTGGCGGCATCGTCTGCGCCTGACATGAGCACAGTGGCCGCGTCAACTTCCCGGGGCCTGGCCACCGAGGGCGTGCCAGCACCGAAGCTGAACATGGCGCGCAGCGCAGTCATGTCTTGTGGCCGATGCTCGGGCCGAACCGACAAGCCCAGGTCGATGGCCGCCAAAAACTCGGTTGTGTAGCGCCCGGCGCCTACCTTGGACGCCGGCTCCAGGTCGTCGCTGACCATGCGGCTCACCGACGGCAGCGGCGCGCGGCCGGTGATGGCGGCATAGAGCACGGCCGACAAGGCGTACACGTCGGTCCAGGCGCCCTGCTTCATCGAGGTCGATTCGGCGTATTGCTCGATGGGCGCGTAGCCCGACTTCAAAATGACGGTGAGCGCCTGCGTGGCATCGCTGATCACGCGGCGAGCTGCGCCGAAATCAAGCAACACCGGGCGCATGACCTGGGGGCGGCCGAGTTGCGTGGCCTGCTGGTTGAGCAGCAGGATGTTGTCGGGCGCGATGTCGCGGTGATAGCAGCGCTCGTGGTGCATCAGCTCCAGCGAGTCGATCAGCGGGTGCAGGATGGAGAGTATCCAGCCCTCGTCTGGCCGCGCACCGTGCTCTTGAAGCCACTGCTTGAGCGTAGGGCCCTGGTAGTAGGGCATCACCATATAGGCCGTGCCGTGCTCTTCCCAGAAGCGGTACACCTTCACCAGCGACGGGTGGTCGAAGGCGGCAAGCAGCTGTGCTTCGTTGACGAAGCTGCGCAAACCGAGCTCAAAGGTTTCGCGGTGGCGCGCTGAGCGCACCGACACCTGGTGGTTGTCGGCCCGCACGGCGAGCGATGAAGGCATGTACTCCTTCAAGGCCACCACGCGGCCGAGCTGGGTGTCGCGTGCGAGGTAGACGATGCCGAAGCCACCCTCGCCGATCAGCCCCTCAATCACGTATTCCTGAAGGCGGTGGCCCAGCGGCAGCGTGTTGCCACTGCCATCGATCTCGATGCCACCGCCTACCGCGGTGCGCGTGCCCATGTCGAGTGTTTCAGTCTTGGGCGGAACGGGAGAACTCACCAACGACCCTCCAGCAACTCTGAAAAATACTGAGCAGGCGGCAAGCCTTGCGACACGCTCAGGCTGTTGTCGGGCGACTCGGCATGGTCGGGCCACCAGAGACTGCGGCCCGAGAAACGTTGCAGCGCATCACCCGCCAACAGCCCTTGCGCCCAGGTCAGCAAGGTGGCCGCACCGGGCACAGTGTGCCTCACGCGGGCGGGCAACACAGTGGTGGCAAACGTGGAAGATTCAGCGTTCGCGCCGCTGGCGGGCGCTCTCGCGAGTGCCGATTCGAAGTCTTCGAGCGTGGCGCCTGCGCGCAGGGTGCCAAGCGCTGTGGCACCCAGGTGCTCGTACCACGCCTGCAATGCAGACAGGCCTGGGGCGGTGGTGGGCAGCGCCGCAGCGCTGCGTGCAATCAGCAGCGGGAAGTAGCGGCCAACCTTGTCGACACTGGGCATCATCACGCCCAGCCACCAGCTGTCGCCCACCAGGCCGGGCGCCCAAGCAAAGCGCCAGATGGGGCCGGTGAGGTACACGTCGAGCCAGCGTTCACCGAGCTCCGCGCGGCTGTGCTCCACGCCGCGTGCAAGCCAAGAATCGGCAGCGTCGACAAAATCTTGTGGCAGGCGGCGGCTGGCGAAGTCGCCGAGCATGGCGACCTTGCCGTACCAGCCGGGGGCCTCGACGCCCGTGCCCGCAAGCAGCTCGAGCAGGCTGTGCTCGTTCATGAGGGCTGCGCCGCTGCGGATGATTTGAACGCCGGCGTTGACGCAAAGATCGCCAAGTGGAGACGCAAAGGTCGCAAAGAAGGGCTTAGAAAATCTTCCTCTTCTTTCTCTTTGCGTTCTTGGCGGTTTTCCTTTGCGTTCTTTGCGTCAACGCTGGCGTTCAGCTCTTTTTTCAAAGCAACATCCCGATCCACGGTCACAGCTTCCCGGGGCATGAGAACTGCTCCAGCTCCGACAAGCGGAAGGGGTTGCGCACGCTGCTGGTGGTGACAAGGAAGGTGGCCTTGCGACCGTCCACGTTGAATGTGGCTTTCCACCGCTCAGCGCCACCCGCGGGCTCGATCTGCTGTTTGTCGAATAGCTTGAACAAGGCCCAAGGCCCGTCGGTCACCAGGCCCGAAGCACCACTGGCCGAGACCGGCGTCACCTGCACCCGCACCTGCGAGCTGCCGCGCGGGCCGGGCCATTGCACGCTGGCCGGGATCTGCGGGCCGTGCGCGTACTTCACCAGTTGGCCATCGACGTCGAGGATGAACTGCGTGATGGTTGCGTCCATCTCCAGCGGTTTGAAGTCGAGCCGCACGCCGACCTGGTTGCCGCCGCCACGGAAGAAGGTGTCGCGAATGGTGGCCGCGTGTTGGAACTGCAGCAGCGTGGAGCTGTCGGTGCCCATGCTGGCGCCGTCGACGCTCTTGAACTTCCAGGGCCTTGTGGTCGTGTCAACGTAGTTGACCAAGTTCTTCTGGAAGAAGGTGTCAAACAAGCCGCCGGGCGCGAACACACGGGCAAAGTCTTCTTGCGTCGCGTCGCGCTGGCTGCTGCGGGCGAAGGGGTAGCGCCCGGCAATGGCCTGCCGGCAAAACTCGCCGATCTCTGAGTTGATGGCGTTGCCCAGGTTGCTGCGCGTGATGTCCAGTGCCGCCGAGGTTCCGCTCACCGACAAGGTATTGAGCAGCGAGCGCACCGGCTCAGGCAGGCGCGCCGCTTCGGCCTTCACCTTGTTGGGCACTTCAGAGGGCGGCGGCACATTGCCGCCCTTCACTGCCGTGTCGGCCGCGGTGAGCAGCGTGTAGACCTCGCTGATGAGCGCCACCGTGCCGTCCACCGGCGCGGGCAGCTTGCCGTCGGGCGACGACACCATCTGGCGCAGGCCGATGAAGCGGTCGTCGACGATGCTCTCGATGGCCTGCCCCGGCGCCACGGCCGACACGCCACCCTTGCTGCCAAGCAGTCGAGCCAGCTCTTCACGCGAGCGCTGCAGCGCGTCGCGCGCCTTGGTCTCCACCTTGCCGGCCACGTCTTTGCTCTCACGCAGCGTGGTCTCGCGCGACATGGCCTTGAGCAGCGGCACCAGCGGGTTGTCGGGTGCCGAGAGCACGCGCGACATCTGCACCGCTTGCGCGAGGTTGCTCGTCTTCACCATCTTGATGTCGGCGATGAAGGCTTCCCACAGCTTGGCGTATTCGGAGAGGAACAAGCGCCGCACCTCGTCGTTGAGCTGCAGCTTGATGTCCAGGTCTTTCAGCGCGTTCTGGCGCTTGCTGTCGTTCACGCCCAGCACCCAGCTCTCTTCGTCTGCCAGCTGGCCCGACACGCGCTCCACCTCGCGCTGAAAGCCCTTGTGGTAACCCTCGTTGGTGAAGAGCCCCGGCACGCCCTTGGTCAGTGGCTCGCCGCTTGCGCGGGTGAAGACCAGCGCGGCGCCAGGGCCTGCGGCCTTTGCCACGGTGAACTCGGGAAACTCGGCGCCCACACCTTGGCGTTTCATGCGACGGAAGATGCGCTCGGTGAGCGGCGTGGCGACCAGCCTCGCGCGCGTCTGCGCCACCAAGGTTTTGTCTTCTGGCAGTGGTGACACCACCGCCCCCTCGGCGAGCAAGGCATCGAGATGCGATTCCAGCTCGGCCCGTTGCTCGGTGGTCACCGAGCGCGGCAACGACGCCTCCCAGTCGGCCGTCACGTAGAGCTTGAGCGCAGCGGGGTCGAAGCGCTCGGGGTCGTACAGCATGACGTAGGCCTTCAGCGCCTCGTACTGCAACTCGGGGTTGTCGTTGCCGCTCTTCAGCTGCTCTTCAACGCCCAGGGCGATGCGTGGCAGCACGGCGTCGATGAGCATGCGGCGGTAGGCCTGCTTCGAGCTCGCGTCGAGCTTGCGGCCTTGGTACAGGCCGAACCCCAGCGACAAGGGCACCGAGTCGCCTATGCCTGCGCGCGCCAGGTCGCGCGTGGCTTCCAGGGCGGGCAAGAGCACCAGCAGGTCGGGCGAGTTGCGGTTGGGCGTTGCCTGCACCAGCTTCTTCACCTCTTCGGCGGCCGTGCCTACCTTGTCAACGTAGCGTTGGTTGCCCACATAGCTCACGCCCCAGGCGATGAGCGTGAGCACCGAAAACACGCCGATCAGCGCGTAAGCGCCGAGCGCCAGCATGCCGCGGCGGCGCTCCCATTTCACGTCGGTGCCGGCCAAGCCACTCTCGGTGAACACCACCTCTTTCAGCAAGCGCGAGAGGAAGTAGCTCTTGCCACTGGACTGGTTGGGCGGCACCACCGTGCGCTCAAGCCGGTAGGTGCGCGCAATGCGCCCCAGCATGCGGTCTATGGGTGTGCCCTCTTGCGTGCCGCTCACGAAGTACACGCCGCGCAGCAGCGGGTGGGCTTCAAACTGCGAGGGCGAAAACACCTGCTCCAGATAGTTTTTGAGCAGATCGCGCAAGGCTTCAAACTGCTGCGGGAAGCCATAGATGCGCGCACGGCGCTGCGGGTCACGCTCCATTTGCAGCTTGCCGATCAGGCCATCGGTGAGGCGCTTTTCCAGCAGGTCAAACTCATGCGCAAAGCCGCTCAGGTCGGTGTGCTGCTGCTTGTCCAGCTTGAAGGTCATGCCCCAGGGCGTGGCGCGGGTGTCTTTGTCGGCCTCGCCCAGGGTTTCCATGAAGCCGGCCAGCAGGTCGCACTTGGTGACCAGCAGGTAGATCGGAAAGCGCATGCCCAGGTGCTGATGCAGCTCTTGCAAACGCTGGCGTACGGTGGCGGCATGCAGGCTGCGCTCGGCGGCGCTCTGCGTGAGCAGGTCGGTGACCGACACCGTGACCAGCACGCCGTTGAGGGGCTGGCGCGGCCGGCTGCGCTTGAGCAGGCCCAAGAAGCCTTCCCACGCCTTGCTGTCGATGCTCTTGTGGCTGTCTTGCGTGGTGTAGCGACCGGCGGTGTCTATGAGCACGGCCTGGTCGGTGAACCACCAGTCGCAGTTTCGCGTGCCGCCCACGCCGCGCACCGCATGCTCACCCGAGGCCGCGGCCAGCGGGAAGTTGAGGCCAGAGTTGACCAGCGCAGTCGTCTTGCCCGAGCCCGGCGCGCCGATGATCACGTACCAGGGCAGCTCGTACAGATAGCGCTTGCCCACACGCGACGACAGCCCGCTCCACAGGCCCGAGATGCCTGCCTTGGGTTGCTCGAACTGCGCCGTCTTGAGGGTTTGCAGTGCCTTGGCAAAGCGCTCGTTGAGCGTCTTGATCTCGCCGTCGGCCGGGTCAGCGCTGGCGGCGGGCGCCAGCAGCTGGTCGACCACCTTGTCGTTTTTCTTGCGCGAAGCAAAGAGCTTCCACACTTGGCGCAGCACGATGACCAGCACGATCAGGCCGATGAACACCAGCCGCGAGGTCACGCCGTCTAGCGGGCGCCAGTTGCCTATGGCCACCAGCGGGCCCACGATCCAGATCACCAGTGACAGGGCCAGCAGGCCCAACACCAGCATCACCCAGGGGTTGAAGATGAGGCCAAGAATCTTCTTCATGTTCAGGTTCCCGCCGCAGCACTGCGGGCGACAAACAAGGTGATTTCAACGCGCCGGTTGAGAGCGCGGTTGGCGGCGGTGTCATTCGGCGCCACGGGCTCGCCATCGGCACGGCCTTCGGCGCGCACACGGGCGGCGGGCAGGCCATCGGCCACGAGAATTTCGCGCACGGTCTTGGCCCGTTCTTCAGACAAATGCCAGTTGGACGGGAAGCTCGCGGTGCGGATGCGCACGTTGTCGGTGTGGCCGGTGACGGCAATGGCGCCAGGCACCTGCTTCAGTGCTTCGGCGATGCGCTTCATCAGCGCCTCGCGCTCGGCCGTGAGTGAGGCACTGGCCGGTGCAAAAAGGCCGTCGCCGCGAATGATGATCACGCTGCGGTCAACCTCATCGCGCACGGCCACTTGCTCGGCCTTGATGTCAGCCACGAGAAATTGCGCCAGCCGCGGCGTGGGCGCGGGCAGCTTCACGGGCGGTGAAGGCGGCGCAAGTCGCAGCTCTTGAATGCGGCCAAACACCGGGTCGGAGTCACCACTCAAGCGGAAGGCCAGAAAGCTGTAGATCGCCACCAACAGCAAGCAGACGACCGCACCGGTCACCCACACCGGCAGCCAAGTGAGCGCCGAGCGGCGAGAGGGCTTCTCGCCGAGCCAGTTTTGCGCCAGGGCGGGCGGGTAAGCCCCGCGCTCCTTTTGCAGAATTTGCGCAAGCCGCTCGCGCACGGCTTCAAGCTGTGCCTTGCCGCCATCGACCACACGGTAGCGGCCCTGAAAATCCAGGCACAGCACGGCGTAGATCAGCTCCATCAGGTCGCGGTTGGCGGTCGGGTTTTCGGCCAGCTTGGCCATCAGCTGAAAGACTTTTTCACCACCGCCTGTTTCGTTGTGGAACATCGCCAGCAGGCTGTGGCGGCCCCACTGACCCGAAGCACCCCAGGGCATGGTGGCGGCCACTTCGTCGAGCAGGGTGCACAAGATGTAGCGTGCGGCCAGCACCCGCTCGGGGGCCATGCCTTTGGCGCGTGCGGCGGCCTCGAACTCGCGCACGCCCTGGGCGATGGACTCGCGCAAGGCGGCAGGGTCGGGCAAGTGCGTGGTGGCGCGAATCTGCGGCACCAGCGCGAGCAAGGGGTTGGCCAGCGCGACCAGCGGGTTGAGGCCGCTTTCGCTGACGCCGATGTCAGGCGCCACGTCGGCACCCGACGCCTGGCCGGCGCGCGGCATGGCAGCCGGCGCTCCAGCAGCAGCACGGCCACCCGGCGTGGGCATGATGAAAGTGCGGCCGGTGTCGATGTCGGCAAACGGGTCGTCGGGGTTCGAGGTGCTCATCGCTGGGTGCTCAATGTTTTGCAGCGGACTTCGAGGCTTTCTTTTGGACGCAAGGGCCGCGAAGAAAGACGCAAAGGTCGCGAAGGAATACAAAAGCCTTGCTGTTTCTTGCCTTCTCTCTTTGCGTTCTTCGCGTCTTTCTTCGCGCCCTTTGCGTCCAAAAATACGGTCGAGTCAGCATGGCCCTGCGTTACTTGCGAATGACCCACAACTCCAGCTCCAGCCCCGGGAAATCACCCGAGACGTGCAGCGCCAGGTTGCCGTTCTGTTCAATCGGTTTCCACAGCTCGCCGCCACGGTCAAGCTCGAAATAAAAGTAGCCGGCATGAAACGGCAGCTGGCGCGGTGCCACCGGCAGCGAGCGCAGGCCGATGCCGGGCAGTTGCAGGTTGACCAGGTCGCGCAGCTTCTCGGGCGGGCCAAGCTTGGTTTGCGCCGGAAAGCGCTGGCGCAGCTGCTCGCCGGGCACTTGCGCGTTGACAGCCAGCACAAAGGTGCCTGTGCGCGCCAGCTCCATGTCGGTGACCACGGCCGTGCGCACGCCGTGGTTGCGGTTGACCAGCTCGACCTGCATGGCGTTTTGCTCCAGCACCGAGGTCAGCATGCCGCGCAGCGCGTCGAACACTGGCGTGAAGGTGCGCACCAGGTCGTCGTGCCGGTAAGGCGGAAACTCGGGCGGGCGGCGCGCGGTGGTCGACAGCGTGGCCAGGTCGCCGGCCAAGCGCAGGCAATCGCCGTGCAGCTCGCGCGGGTGAGCATTGGGCGTGGCAGCGTGCTGGCTGAAAACGGGCTCGTTGCGGTTGAGCGTTTGCAGCATCAGAAAGTCAGCCAGCTCCGACACGCCGTGGCTCAGCTGGCCCATGCGGCCGGCCAGCGCTTGTGCGCGTTGCAAGATCAAGCCGTGCAAGAGTGAGGCCGTGGCCGACAGCTGCGCCGTGGCGTCAATGGCCACCTGAGGCGCGATGTAGCTGCGCTCAAGCGTCACCTGGCCGTCGCTGCGGCGCTCGGCCACCAGCGCCACACCGAGCAGGGCATAGGCTTCGCTCGCTTCCTTGGCGCGCACCAGGCGCAGGCGCAGCTTGCCGGTCTGGATGGTGGTGGGTTCGTCGGCCGAATCGGTGTTGTCACGCACGTCTTCTTCGACTGCGTTGTAGCGGGCCAGCTCACCGCCATCGGTGGCTTTTTCGTCGCTGGCGAAGTCGACCTCGTTGAGCCCCTCGCGTTGCAGCGGCAGCGCGAGGTAAATGATTTCGCCTTTCACATCGGCCGACACGTCGAGCGGCGCTGGCAGCGGGTCGAGCTGCGGCATGCTGAACGGCGTGCCATCGGGCAGCAAGCCACTGGCGCGCGAAATGCCCAGCTTGCCCAAAGCCAGCAGGCCTTCATCGAGCGCCAGCTCGGTGAACCCCCAGGCAAAAGGCGAGATGCTGCGCGCACGCGCATCCACCAGTCGCTCCAGGTAACGGGTTTCTTGCTGAAAGTGATGGGGCTGCAAAAACATGCCCGAAGACCACACGACTTTGGCGCGCCAGCTCATGTTGTTGTGCCCGGGATGAAGGTGATGGGGTGAACGCTCAAGGCTTGGGCGAGGTGCGCAGGGCCTGCACCGTGATGCCGCTGAGATCAATGCTCACGACATTTTTCTTGCCTGGTGCCACTGGCACCACCGCGCGCCAGCGGGCGCGCTCCAGCTCGCGGAAGGCGACCATCACACCGATGAATTTGGTGTCGGGCGACAGCGGTTTGATGAGCGGCTTGGTGTCGCCCGGGCGCATCACAAACTCTTCACGGCTGACCAGCTCTGCGCCCAGCGCCGCCTGCTCCTTTTCAAACAACGACACGAAATCGGCTTGCTCAAACAGCGTGGACGCCTTCAGCTCAAACACGCGCACCACCACCGGCGAAGGCCGCTTGTGCGTGTCGGGGTTCACCTGCGCGGCGGCCACCACGGTGGCATTGAGCGTGGCCGGGCCACCCATGCCGAACATTGAGCAGCCCGACAGTGTTGCGCCCGCCACCAGGGCCGTGGCCACCAGCAGGCGGCGGCGATCGAAGCGGGGTGTGAGAGGGATCAGTTGCATGGGTGTGTTCATTCAATACCGCCAGGGTCGGAGTCGTCAGCAGAATACCGGTGAGGCTTGCACGCGCGGCGTGACTAAGGTAATCCGGCCGCTGCGGCGAAGCCGGGGTTGACGAAGGTCAGTTGGAGTGTGGGCTGCACAGGCATAGGCTCAGGCCATGAAGTCGCGCTTGCTCTGTTTTACCGGGTTTGCCCTTGTCGCAGCCGTAGCCCTGATCGGCTGCGCGTCGAAGCAGGCTGCTTCGCCTGTCTCGGCAGGGCCCCACACGGCAGCTCTTGCGAATGCGAGCCGTGACCAGGCCCCCACGTCGACAGCACCAGCCGCGGCTGGCGCCAAGCTGCCCAAGCCGCCGAGCGAGGTGCGCACGCGCAACGCCATGTTCAAACTGGCCGCCTATGACGACCTGCCCGGCTGGCAGCAAGACGACATGCGCGCCAGCTGGAGCGCCTTTCGCAACTCTTGCGAGGTGCTGCAAAAGCGCGACGACTGGCGCGAGATCTGTGCCGCCGCCAAGACCGTGCCACCCAACACGCCTGCCATGCGGCGCTTCTTCGAGAGCCGCTTCACGCTGCTGCGCATCTTGAACACCGACGCACGCGGCGATGGCGACGTCACCGGCTACTTCGAGCCCCTGCTCGAAGGCCAGGCACAGCGCGACGCCGAGTTCAGCACCCCGGTGATGGGCGTGCCGCACGACCTCTACACCATCGACTGGTCGCGCATCCCCAAGGCACAACGTGGCTCGGTCGTGCGTGTCAAACCTGAGGGCAACCTTCTGTTGGTGGCTGCACCCGGCGACAGCGCCAGCTACGCGCTCGACCTGCGCCGCTTCGTGCTCGACGACCGCGACCGCCGCCTGCGCCTGCGTCTGGTCGGCGGCGCCGGGAGCACCAGCGCCCACGTCGAGCCTTACTACACCCGCGCCGAGCTCGATGCGCTGGGCCTGCCGCTGGGCATCAACGCGCCGGTGCTCATTTGGGTCAACGACCCGCTGGCCTTGTATGCCATGCAGGTGCAGGGCTCGGGCCGCGTGCGCCTCCCCGATGGGCAGATCCTGAGGCTGCAATACGCCGAGCAAAACGGCCACCCTTTCAAACCGCTGCGCGTGGTGCCCAAGGCTACGGTGCGCGTGGCCACGCGAGGCCTCGCTGACGCCGCCCAGCAGGCCGACCAGTTCGTGATCGAAGGCGATGCGGCCTCAGAGCCCGATGAAGCGCCGGTGCTCACGCGAGGCGGCACCATCGCAGCGGCCCAGCGCAACGCGCCGCCGGCCAAATCGGCGGCGCCCGACCCGTTGGTCGACGAGCTGCTGAAGGGCGGCCGCAAGCCAGCCAATTCCGCTCGCCCCGCGGCTGCCGCCACAAAACCCGCTGTCGGTGGGCGACTGTCTTCAGACCCCAGCTACGTGTTCTTCAAAACCGCAAGCGACCGGCCGCAAACCGAAGGCCCACAAGGCGCGCTGGGTGTGCCGCTCACCCCCGGCCGCTCGGTGGCGGTCGACCCGCGCGTGACGCCGCTGGGCTACCCGGTGTTCCTGAGCGCCCCCGCGCCGGCCGGCTCCAGCATCTCGATGCACAGGCTGGTGTTTGCACAAGACACCGGCGGCGCCATACGCGGGGCCGTGCGAGCCGACTATTTCTGGGGCTTCGGCAACGAGGCCGGCCAGAGCGCAAGGGCCACCCGCCACCGCGGCCAGATGTGGGTGCTGCTGCCCGCAGCCGAGGCCAGCCGCCTGGCCAGCAGCAAGCTGGTCACCCGCGGCGTGGCGCTGCCGGGGGGCGAGAGCGAGGGCTCGTGCCTGGTGCCGGACGGCGAGTTTTGCGCCGAGGCGGACTGAGCGCCGCGGCGTCGTCGGCCTTCAGCGCCGCACTGAATGAGCGCAGCGTTGCGCCCGCATAGGCATCGCGGCGGCGCACCAGCAGCGTCTCGATCATCATTGGCTTGGGGCCAAGCGTCTGCACGTCCAGGTCGGCTCGCCCGCGGTAGCCTTCCACGGCGCTGCGCGGCAGCATCGTGACGCCGATGCCGGCGCCCACGCAACCCAGCACCCCTTCGAGCGTGCCGAACTCGAGCCGACGAAACGGCAGCCAGCCATGCGATGAAAAATGCGCCTCCAGCCGCTGCCGATATGAGCATCCCTGGCGAAATACGATGGCGGTGAGCCCGCCTTCGCGCAGCCGCGCGTTCACGTCGCGGCCATCACGCGCCGCCACCAACACCATCTCTTCCCGAAACGCAGGCTCGGTGAGCAAGTCGACATGATCGACTGGCCCGGCCACCAGCGCGGCATCGAGCCGATGCGCCAGCACGTGGTCGAGCAGCTCGGCCGTGGGGCCGGTGCGCACCTCAAGCTGCACGTCGGGGTGGGCGCGGTGAAAGCGGCTGAGCACGGCGGGCAGGCGCACCGCCGCCGTGGTTTCCATTGAGCCCAGCCGCAGGCTGCCTTGCACGCGACCGTCATCGCGCACCGCCGCCCTGGCTTCTTCGGCCAGCTCGCTCAGGCGCTGCGCATAACCCAGCAAGCGCGTGCCGGCCTCGGTGAGCAGCATGCCGCGGCTGTGGCGGGTGAAGAGCGGCACGCCGAGCTCGGTTTCAAGCTGCTTGAGACGCGAGGTGACGTTCGACTGCACGGTGTGCAGCTCTTGCGCCGCCGCGCTTACCGAGCCGCAGCGCGCCACGGCAGAAAAGGTCGCCAAGGCGAGAGGATCCATGCAGGGCTCAATATCTAAATATAAGAACGCAGTCATCCTAACAAATCATTTTTCAAGATGCATGGCTCGCGCTACTCTTGCGACATGAACACCTCTGCCCGTCTCAAAACCCCCCTCACCCAGGCCTTGAACGTACGCCACCCGGTGATGCTGGCCGCCATGGACGTGGTGGCCGACGCACGGCTGGTGCGCGCCGTGACCGAGGCCGGTGGTTACGGCTTTCTCGGTGGCGGCTATGGCGACGAAGCCTGGCTGCGCAGCCAACTGGCGCTGCTGCAGCCGTGGGCGCAAGAGACCGGCCAGCGCTTCGGCATCGGTTTCATCACCTGGAGCCTTGCGCGCCAGCCGCAGCTGCTAGCCATCGCACTGGCCGCCAAACCCAGTGCGGTGTGGTTGTCGTTCGGTGACGTGGCGCCCTTCGCGGCGCGCATCAAGGCCAGCGGCGCGCTGATGGTGTGCCAGGTGCAGACCGAAGCCATGGCCCGCGCTGCGCTAGACCAAGGCGCCGACATGCTGGTGGCGCAAGGCGGCGAAGCCGGTGGCCATGGCGTGAGCCGCGGCACCATTGCGCTGGTGCCTGCCCTCGTCGACATGGCCGGCCCGCGCGTGCCGGTGGTGGCCGCGGGCGGCATTGCCGATGGCCGCGGCCTGGCGGCGGCGTTGATGCTCGGTGCCGCTGGCGTGGTGCTGGGCACGCGGCTTTACGCCACCGAAGAAGCCGCTGGTTTCGACGCCGCCAAGCAGCGCATCGTGGCCGCGAGCGGCGACGACAGCGCGCGTGGCATCGTCTTCGACATCTCTCGCCGCAATGTGTGGCCCGCGCCGTTCACCGGCCGCTGCCTGCAAAACGAGCACCTGCGCCGCTGGAGCGGCCACGAGATCGACCTGCTGCGCGACCAGGCGCAGGTGGCCGAGCGCTATGCTGCGGCCCGCGCCGCGGGTGATTTCGACACCGCGGCGGTGATCGCAGGCGAAGCCTGCGGCCTCATCCACGACCTGCCCAGCGTTGCAACGCTGATGCATCGGCTTGTAGACGAAGCCGCTACGCGGCTGCGTTCAGCCCCCTCGTACACAAACTAAAGGAAGAAACACCATGCCATTCGTCAACATCCAGATCACCCGCGAAGGCGCCACGCCTGCCCAAAAGGCCGAGCTCATCGCCGGTGTTACCGACCTGCTGGTGAAGGTGCTGAACAAGAACCCCGCCACCACCTTCGTCATCATCGACGAGGTGGACACCGACAACTGGGGCGTGGGCGGGAAGCAGGTGACGGAGTTGCGACGCCTGGCCGCGAAATAAAACGCAGCGCCGAGCCGCCTGCGCGCTTTCTGCGGGCAGCAGGCGCTTTCGCGCGAATGACACGTCGCGACACGCAACGCGCGACGCGCTGACCTTCGCTAGGCCCCCCGTCCTACAGCGTGAGCGAGCGCTCTTGCGCAACATCGCGGGATGAGCGCCCTAACCCCCGACACCGAAGATCCCCTGCCCTCCCCCTGGCCCGGGCGCCGCCGATTGCTGGCCCGCATCTCTCTGGCGGGCGGTGCCGTCGCGTTGAGCCTGGCCACGGCGTACGCCATCGTGTTGCTGCGCACCTCGCCCGACGCGAGCGACCTGCGCGAAGTCGAGGCTGCGCGCCCGTCGGTGCTGCTGTCTGCCGACGGCCAGACGCTCACCACCTTCGGCCGCACGCAGCAGCAGCATGTCACCCTGGCCGAGATCTCGCCGTATGTGATCAAGGCGCTGATCGCGACCGAAGACCGCCGCTTCTACGACCACCACGGTGTCGACCTCAGGCGCACGCTCGGTGCAATGTTCCAGACGGCCAGCGGCAACCTGCAAGGCGGCTCGACCATCACGCAGCAGCTTGCGCGCAACTTGTTTCCTGAAGAGATAGGCCGCAGCCGATCGCTGCACCGCAAGCTCAAGGAGCTGGTCACGGCTTTGCGCATCGAGCATCTCTACAGCAAAGAGCAGATCCTCGAAACCTATCTCAACACCACGCCCTTTCTCTACAACGCCGTGGGCATCGAAATGGCCGCTCGCACCTACTGGGACAAGCCGGCACTAGACCTCACGCCGCTCGAAAGCGCCACCCTGGTGGGCATGCTGAAAGGCACGCATTACTACAACCCCGTGGTCTACCCCGACCGCGCCCGCGCACGCCGCAACGTTGTGCTGGCGCAGATGCGCAAGCAAGATGTCTTGCCTGAAGCCCAGTACCGCGCCCTCATAGAGCAGCCCCTGAAGGTGAGCTTCAGCCGGCAAGCCGACAACCTGGGCAGCGCACCACACTTCGCCGCGCATGCGCGCAAATGGCTGGTCGAGTGGGCCGAAGCAAACGACCACGACCTCTACGCCGATGGCTTGCAGATCGAGACCACGCTAGACACGCGCTTGCAGCAGGCCGCCGCGCAAGCCGTCGAGACACAGATGGCCGCCCTGCAGCAAGTGGCCAACGTCGAATGGAGCCAGGCGAGCCTCGCCAGCACCTACGGCGGGCTGGAAAGTTATGCCCAACGGCGCAAGACCGAGCCGTTCGCCCATTTCTGGAAAAAGCACTCCAATGTGCTCGCGGCTGGCGTGCGTGAATCCGCGCCGTTTCGCAAGGCACTGGAAGGTGGAGCAACCGAGGCGCAAGCCTGGGACACGCTGAGCGTTGACCCGGCCTGGCTGCAAGGAATCAAGGCGCAGAAAACCCGGCTGGAAGCCGGGTTCGTGGCCATGGACCCGGCGACCGGCGAGGTCAAGGCCTGGGTGGGCAGCCGTGACTTCAATGTCGACCAGTACGACCACGTGGCCCAAGCCGAGCGCCAGCCAGGCTCGACCTTCAAGCCTTTCGTCTATGGCGCAGCGCTCGAAAGCGGCCTGCGCCCAGAGCGCAGTTACATCGACCGGGCGGTGGAGATTCGCAACCCCAACGGCGGGGCTGCCTGGCGCCCCACCGACATGTCGGGCCCTAGCGGCGACACCATGACACTGCGCGACGGGCTGGTGTATTCCAAGAACACCATCACCGCGCAGGTGATGCAAGACGTGGGCATTGCGCGCGTGGTGGCGCTGGCCAAGGCGGCGGGCGTCGACCAAAGCAAGCTAGACCCGGTGCCTTCTCTCGCGCTGGGCACCAGCCCCGTCACCTTGCTGGAGATGGTCAACGCCTACGCCACCATCGCTCACGAAGGCCAGCACCATCAGCCGGTATTCGTGAAGCGCATACGCGACCGCCACGGCACCGTGCTGGCCGAGTTTGGCTCGTCACCCAAGCGCGCCATGTCGCCCGACTCGGCCCTGGAGCTGATCGACATGATGCGAGGCGTGGTGTCGCAAGGCACTGGCACCATGGTCAAGACGCGTTTCGGCATCGTGGCCGACATTGCAGGCAAGACTGGCACCACGCAAAACAACACCGACGGCTGGTTCATCCTGATGCACCCGCAGCTGGTGGCCGGCGCGTGGGTGGGCTTCAACGACTCGCGCGTCACCATGCGCAGCAACTACTGGGGCCAGGGTGGGCACAACGCCATTTTGCTGGTGGGTGACTTCTTTCGCGACACGCTTAAAGGCAAGCTGATCGACCCCAATGCGCGCTTCGCTTCAGCGCACCGCGACCCGACACTGCTCGCCAGCTGGTCGCAAGACGCCGCTGTCAGCGACAAGCAGGCCGGTGCCGAGATCATGCGGCTCGAAGTGGCCGCATCGGCCCCAGAAGAAGAGCCCGCGCAGAATGCCGATGAGCTGGACCGTTTGCTGTCCAACCTGAGCGGCACGGCGCCGTTGCAGCGTTCACCGGCCTTGGTTTCTTCCAACCCCGCACCGCAACCGACGCAGGCGGTGCCCGTGCTGCGCATAACGAGTGGGAGTGCAGCGCAAGAATGAAAAAGGCCGCGCAAGAAGCACGGCCTTTTAGGTTATCGACCGCCGGGCAGCAAGCCCGACTTCACGCGCTCAAGCGGCCTTGGCAATGTCGCGAAGTCGCTTGATCTGGTCATGGTTGGCCTGCACACCCAACTGCTGGCGGGCAATGACGGCCCGCAGCGGCTCGGGCAACGCTTCATTTTTCAACGCGGCGCGGTAGCGGGCCAGCGCAGCGTCTTCGCCGCGCTCGCATTCGTCGAGCATCGACTGGTCGCTGTAGCCGGTGAGAGAGCCTCGCACCGCCACCCAGCCGCGATGCAGCGCGCCGGTGCTCGTGCCTTCTGTCTCGGGCTCGCCGCCGTATTGCACGACCAGGGACTGCAACTCTTCCGACGCGCGCAGGCATTCGTTGGCACGTTGGGTGAAAAGGCGGCGCAGATCGGCTGACTCCACGTGCTTGGCGCAGGCGGTGAAGCCGTATTCGCCGTCCTTGCTGGTTTCGACCAACTCGTTGAGGGTGTCGACAATGTCATCGTTGCTCATGGAAGTTCCTTTCATGTCGGCACAGCGTGCCGGGTTGGCGAGGGCCGCTCAGGCCTCTCGCAAGAAATGACACAAGAAAATGACGCAAGACATCACGCCAAAAACAGAGGTCAGCGGCCGTCTTCCAGTACTGCCGATGGCGCCTCGGCAGGCAGCGCCGCATACTCCTTCAGCCGGTTGTAAAGCGTCTTCAAGCTGATACCCAGAGCCGCCGCAGTTTTCTCTTTGTGGCGCCCCAGGTGTTCAAGCGTTGCCAGCGTGACCCTGCGCTCTATCTCGGCAAGCGCCGTGCCCACGCGGAAGGTCAATGAAGGCGCGCCGCCGCGAACCACAGGCTCGGGCATGGTGTCAACGGCCTCGGCCGCAGCGGGCACGCAAGCGTCGTGAATGATGGTGTCGCTGGCCATCACGTAGGCGCGGTAGACCACATTGCGCAGCTCACGCACATTGCCGGGCCAGCCGTAGGCCGCCAGCCGCTGCAAGGCCGAGGGCCCGAACTGCTTGCGCTGGCCCTCGCGTAACGAGATCTGATCCAGGAAATGCTGAGCCAGCAGCCCCACGTCTTCCGAGCGCTCGCGCAGCGGCGCCAGGCAAATGGGGAACACGTTGAGGCGATAGAACAGGTCTTCGCGCAGCCGGCCCATCGCCACCGCCCGCATCGGGTCGCGGTTGCTGGCGGTGAGCACGCGCACGTCGGTCTGCTGCTGGGTGGTGGAACCCACCCGCATGAAAGTGCCGGTTTCCAGCACCCGCAAGAGCTTGACCTGCAGGTCCAGCGGCATTTCGGTGATTTCATCCAGGAACAAGGTGCCCCCGCTGGCGCGCTCGAAGAAGCCCTGGTGCTGGCGGTCAGCACCCGTGAAGCTGCCCTTCTCGTGGCCGAAGATCTCGCTTTCCATCAGCTGGGGCGAAATTGCACCGCAGTTGACGGCCAGGAAAGGCCGCCCGCGGCGGCGGCTCATGTCGTGCACCGTGCGCGCCACCACTTCCTTGCCAGTGCCACTCTCGCCGGTGATGAACACCGTCACGCCCGTGCAGGCCACTCGCATGATTTGCGAGTAAACAAGCCGCATGGCCGGTGCCCGGCCCCACAGCCCGCCAAAGTGGCCGTCGTTTTCCAGCTGCGCGTCCAGATCTTGCGACTTGTCGTCCAAGGGGCAAGGCTTGCTCACCCGAGCCAGCACGGTTTGCAGCTGCTTGAAGTTGAGCGGTTTGACCAGGTAGTCGACCGCACCGCGGCGCAGCGCCTGAATCGAGGTTTCCAGGCTGGCATGGCCGGTGATCAACACCACTTCGGTGTGGGGCATCTCGCGGGTGGTTTCCAGCAGTTCCAACCCGTTGCCATCCGGCAGCACCAGGTCGAGCAGCACCAGGTCAGGCACTTGCAGCGCCATTTGCCTGCGGGCGTCGCGCAGCGTGGTGGCTGTGGCGACGGTAAACCCTTCGGCCGAAATCAGTTCGGCGAGAGGCTCGGCCGAATCGATGTCGTCTTCAATCACCAAGACGTGTGGCATTCCGTTTGCTCCAGTCAATCAGCATCTGTCGAAATGGCAGGCGCTGGGCGCATGCCGCTCTCGTCTCCATCTCCCGCGGCTTTGGGCTCTGATTGCCCATGGCCATAACGCTTTTTCGTTTTCGGGATTCGTTGAAGGCATCTTGCCCCCTGCTTGCAAAAACTACCGTCAGGACGAGCCGATTTACTTGTGGGAATGCGCTTACACGCATGCTCAGAATTCGTGCAAATTCAGCAGGTAGCCGAGTAATTTTTTCCGCACTCAATGGAGATACCGAATGAAACAAAACCAGAGCCTGGGCGGAGAGCAAAAACGCGATCGAGAAGACCACGATGGCGACGGAGCGCCCGATCAATCGGAGCTTGATTTTACCGAGGCCGGACAAACACAGCCTCAACCCGCTGACCGGCACCCCGGGCGCGAAACCCCCCGCGATTCGCACGGCCACGCCGCTTGAGAAAACACGCCGAGTAACCGGCACGCTGATTGCTGCAAATGCTGCACGCAATCGGCAAGATTGGCCGATGAAACGCGCCGCACTCTCGGTCATACCGGGCGAAGCAGCGGGGCACGACCATTGCATTGAGGCTCTCCCATCGTTCATACGAATGGAGAGCTCGCTCAATGGTTTCGCTGAATCTGCACACCACGCAACGCCAACAGCCCGGGCTCTCACCCCGCTTGCAACACGCGGTGCGCCTGCTTCAGCTGCCGTCGATGGAATTTGCGCAAGAGGTGCAGGCCGTGCTCGACCGCAACCCCTTTCTCGACACCCTCGACGATGACCCTCCCGATGAGGCCGGGGCCGACGTTGAAGCCGCCAAACCCGACAACGCGGATGCGCCAGATGCGGTCGCCACTGCCGAGCCGGCCGAGCTGCCTTCAGCACCGCTAGACGACGAGCGCGACGCGTGGCAGTCGGTGGGCAACAGCGAGGGATCGCAAAGCGGTGATCTCGACGATTCGCCCATGAACCGTGTGGCGGCCGAGGCGTCGCTCACCGCGCACCTGCGCAGCCAGCTGCACGTACTGCCGCTGCAACCACGCGACATGCTGCTGGCCGAAGCCATCGTCGAGTCGCTAGACGACGACGGCTACCTGCGCCTGGAAGACCTCGACGAGCTCGCGGCCGTTACGGGGCTCACACCGCCGGCGTCGCACGACGAGCTGCAGATAGCCTTGCGGCGTGTGCAGTCGCTCGAACCCGCCGGCGTGGGCGCGCGCAGCGTGGTCGAGTGTCTTTTGCTGCAACTCAAGACGATCGAATGCCCTGATGAGCGCGCGCTGGCCAAGCTCATCATCACCGAGCACCTCGAAGGCCTGGCCACCAAAGAGCCCGCCACGCTCGCGCGCACCATGCGCAAGCCCGCAGAGGCAGTGGCGGCCGCATGCGCGCGCATACGCCGGCTCGACCCGCGGCCGGGTTGGCGCTTCGGCAGCGCCGGTATTCGTTACCTGACACCCGACGTGATGGTGAAGAAAGTACGTGGCGCCTGGACGGTGTCACTCAACCCGGCCATCGTGCCCAAGGTGCGGCTGCACAAGGTATATGCCGAGATGTTCCAGCGCCACCAGCAGGCCGCACACCCCGAGTTGGCCTCGCAGTTGCGTGAAGCGCGCTGGACGCTGCGCAACGTGGAGCAGCGCTTCGCCACCATCCTCGGCGTGGCGCAGGCCATCGTGCGGCACCAGAGCCAGTTCTTCGAGCACGGCGCCCTGGCCATGAAGCCCATGGGCTTGCGCGAGATCGCTGAAGAAGTGGGCGTGCATGAGTCGACCGTCTCGCGCGTCACCAACAGCAAGTACATGGCCACGCCGCTGGGCGTGTTCGAGCTGAAGTATTTCTTCTCGCGCGCCATGGCCACCGCGAGCGGCGGCGCTTTCTCGGGCACTGCGATCCGCGAGCTGGTGAAAGACATGCTCGACCGCGAGCAACCGGGCAAGCCGCTGTCTGATGTAGACATCTCGCGCCTGCTGGCACAGCAGGGCTTCGCGGTGGCGCGCCGCACCGTCACCAAGTACCGGCACCTGTTGCGCGTGGAAGCCGTCGAGCGGCGGCGTGCCGCAGGCACTGCCTGAGACGGGCCCAGCCTGGCGCTGTCGGTCGATGCGCCGGTGCACTTCTCACGGCCGGCGATCGACGTGCTGTTCGAGACAGCCGCCAGCGTGTACGGTGCTCGCATGCTGGGCATCTTGCTCACAGGTGCAAGCCAGGACGGTGCCCTGGGCATTGCCGCCATACGCCACCACGGTGGCAGCACCGTGGTGCAAAAACCAGAAGAAGCCTATGCGGCTCTCATGCCGCGATCGGCCCTCAAGCAAGGGCCGGTCGACTTCGTTCTCTCGCTCGAACAGATAGCAGGCTTGCTGCGAAACCTAAACCAAGGAGATGGCAAGTGACCACTGATCTCGGCAAAGTGGGCTCTGGCCCACGCCCCACGGTCAAATGCCTGCTGGTCGTCGACCTCGCCGAAAGCCTGCAGGCGCTAGAAGCCCTGCTGCGCGACGACGACGTAGAGCTGCTGCTGGCGCGCTCGGGGCCGCAAGCGCTGGAGCTGCTGCTGTTGCACGACGTGGCCCTGGCCTTCGTCGACGTGCAGATGCCCGAAATGGACAGCTTCCAGCTTGCCGAGTCGATGCGCGGCGTGCAGCGCACGCGCGACGTGCCCATCATCTTCGTGACAGCAGGGGGCAACGACCGCCACCGGCAGTTCAAGGGCTATGAGAGCGGTGCGGTCGACTTTCTCTACAAGCCCATAGAGCCGCATGTGCTCAAGAGCAAGGCCGAAGTGTTCTTCCAGTTGCACCGGCAAAAGCTTCAGCTTGCGTCGCAGCTGCAAGAGCGTGCCCAGGCTCTGCGCATCAGCGAGATGTTTACCGCGGTGTTGGGGCACGACCTTCGCGGGCCGCTATCTGCCATCCAGCTCTCAGCCAAGATTCTCGAAAACCGCCCCGATGAAGCACTGCAGAAAATGGGCGGCCGCCTGATGCGCAGCGCTGCCTGGATGGGCCGCATGATCGAAGACATGCTCGATGTGACGCGCACCCGGCTCGGCGAGGGCATGCCCATACACCGCCGCGAGGTCGACTTCGGTACGCTGGTGCAAAGCGTGCTGCAAGAGCAGCAGGCAATTCACCCCGAGAACCGCATCGACTTCAGCCCACGCGGCGACCTGTCGGGCTGGTGGGATGAAGACCGCCTGGTCCAGGTCACCTCCAACTTGGTGGGCAACGCGCTGCACCACGGCCTGGCCGCCGGGCCGGTGGAGGTGCGGCTGGACGGGCGCCAGAGCGACGCGGTGGTGTTTTCGGTGGCCAACGAGGGCAGCATTGCACCCGAACTGCTGCCGCACATCTTCGACCCATTTCGCAGCGGGCGGCAGGCGACCAGCCGCACCAAGGGGCTGGGCCTGGGGCTGTACATCGTGCAGCAGATCGTGCTGTCACATGGCGGGCACATCGAGGTGCAGTCAAAGGCCGGCCAGCCCACCCGCTTTTCGATCAGTTTGCCGCGTGGCTCCGCTCCGCTGGCGGAGGCGCAGTCTGTGGCGTGACGGCGGATTTGCCATCGCCTTGTAGGAGTTGTCCGCGACATGTAGACAAGCCCTTGCGCCTCAGTGGCAGCGACCTAAGCTGGCCCAGCACGGTCATGGCCATCCCGGCCGCCCCCCCCACTGGAGACCCCTATGACGGCAACCAAACCCGCGAGCAAGCCCGCTGCCAAGCGCAGTGCTCCCCGCAGCCCTGACGCGATCCGCCTGCTGATGCAGGATCACAAGGACGTAAAGGCACTGTTCAAAGACTACGAAAAACTTGTGAAGGCAGAGGCTGGCGAAACCCAGAAGCAGGCGCTGGCCGAGAAGATCTGCACCATGCTCACCGCCCACGCCACGGTGGAAGAAGAGCTCTTCTACCCCGCCGCACGAGAAGTGCTGGATGAGGGCGACCTGGTCGACGAGGCCGAGGTAGAGCACGCGAGCGCCAAAGACCTGATCTCGCAGATCTTGAGCGCCACGCCTGCCGATGACTTGTACGACGCCAAGGTGAAGGTACTGGGTGAGTACATCGACCATCACGTGAAAGAAGAAGAGAAGGAAATGTTCCCCAAGGTGCGCAAGGGCGAGGTCGACCTGAAGTCACTGGGTGAATCGATGGCGGCACGCAAGAAAGCGCTGCTCACCCAGCTGAGCGAGCAGATCGAGCCCGTGCAACATTGACACGAACGCCGACTACCTCTACCGCAGCCGCCCAGGTGCTTTGTCACCGCGCATCGTGTCGCTGCCACGCCCCTTCGGGCTGGCACAGCCGGTTGGCCACGATGCGCAACACCTGCGGGTTCCAGGGCAGGCCGATGTGGCTGCTGTCGACTTCCACGTTTTCGGCTTCTGTGCTGCCATCGAGCTGGCAGGTCTGCCAGGCCACCACGCCATCGGTGCGGCTGTAGATCGAGGTGGTGGGCACCGGCGGCGTGGTGCGCAGGCGGTCGGCCAGCTGGTCGTCAATCAAGGGCTCGCTGCCGTTGACCAGGCGGTAGAGCCAAGCCACGTTGGTCTCGTTGCCGGTGCCACCGAAGGGCGTGCCCAGCGTGACCACCTGTCGCACGAGCGGCGAGCGCATCTTGGCGATCTCGCGCGCGTAAATGCCGCCCAGGCTCCAACCCACGAGGCTCACACGCCGGGCATGCAAGGTGGACACACCGCGCACGTGCTCGGCGAGGTTTTCGAGCCAGTCGTCGATGTTGCCGTGCGGGCCTGTGTTGAAGCCCTGCTCCCAGTCGTACACCGCGTAGCCCAGGGCTTCGCAGCAGTTGCGCAGGGGTACGAGCGCTCGTTTGTCGGAAGCGAGGCCGGGAAAGATGATGACCGGGTGGCCGTCACCTTCGGGCAGGTCGGCCTGGTCCATCATGCGCATGCTGGCGTATTCGAATGCCGCGCGAAAGGGCTCCATGCCCAAGAGTGCCCACGACGGCGCCGCCGCCAGGGTGGGTGCTGCCTCGATCGCCTGTGTACTGCTCATCGTGTTCTCACCTGGTGATTGATGAGAAGAATGATCAGGGCTCATGCTGCACTCGCACAATTTGCGTTCTCCGCATTCGCTTGTGCGGCATCGCCTACCTGCATTTGCGTAGTGCAAAACAAAGCTGCCGTCATTCCTGCGTGTTCCGATCAAATGCGCCACGCATTCCGATTCAAAAGCGCCACCCATTCCGGTCTGATTCCGCCACCCTCGCAAGCTTGCTGACTCGGATCCGCGCCGATGCAGAGTTTGTCCACCGCTGCGGGCGAGCGTCGCTTCCGACGAAACGCACCGCCGCCGCGGTGGGCAACTCGTGTCTGAGGCGACGGGTTTCTTGCCGGCATTCGCCGGCACACCTTTCTCACTGACTTCAGTTCAGTTCAGTTTTGATTTTTGCACCCGTGATGATCCAAATTCAGCGCCCAGTTTCGATCCGAAAGAATTTGAACCGTCCTGCTCGTCATGGCGGCCTGCCGCCGTGCCCACTGAGCCAGCGACCGGCAGGACCCGACCCTGAGCAGACATCCGCTGTCCTGAACTCGGCGCCCCGAAGCGGCCGGTCGTATCCGTGCCGAGGCACCCGAAGGAGGCCCCGCGACGGCGCTGGCACACAGGTAGGCGGCACTCTGGGCGATTGAGGCGCAGCGCGCGACTTGAGACCGTGCGAGCTCACAACCTCGGGAGCCCATCGTGCAAACCATCGGCCGGCAGCCCCAGCGGGCAACCTCTACGACCTGAACCGGCTCGACGATCAGGCGACCCGGTACGGGTCAGTAATTCAGCTTCGGATACCAGTCGGCCCCGCGTCCGTCGGGCGTCAGGTCGAGCACGGACCAGAGCGATGCAATGTCAGGCGCGTCGCGGGGGTCCTGACCGGGGTCGGCCATTTCGAGAGTCATCTCGCTCGACCAGAACAGACGGACATGGTCCCCGTCGAGCTTGAAGACAACCAGCGCCGGCGACTCGCTGCCGTCCGGCTTCAGGATGCCGAGATCGTTGGCATAGTCATCGCCCACCGTCTGCACGAAGTTCAGGTCACGCCAGCCTCGCTCTTGGGCGAATGCGAACTGCCGCTCCACTGGGGAGCGCCCCAGAATCTTGAGCGCTACGCGCTGCTTGATGTCGGCTGCATTGCCGTTGACGGACCCCAGCCAATTAGTACACATCGGGCACGGTCGCTCACGTTGCGGCCCGTACATCCAGAAGTAGGTGACGAGCGTGTCCTTGTCGCCGAAGAGAGCCTTCAACCCGACCTCGACCGCCTGTTCATCCTTGAAACGATAGTCCTTGCTGATCACAGGGCCCGGCGGCAAGGCACGGCGCCGCCCGACGAGTCTGGTCATCTGGCGACGGAACTCGATCTCGTCGGCAAGCAGGGCCTTGCGGGCGGCCTCGTAGGCGGGTGACGCGCCCGGAAACGCGGTCTTGGCCTTGTTGGCGAGCTCGGTCGCGGGTGCCAGCTGTACTGTCATGTTGTGCTCCTGATCGATCAAGTGCCGGAACTACCAAAGGTGCTTGCCGTCGATGACGGTGATGGCGGCGAGCGCCGCATCGAAGTCATCGAACAGGCGGGCATTGACGCCGATCCGGCGTGTGCTGCCGTCCCACTTTCCATCGGGCTCGAAGGCTGGGCTGTCGCTGAACGTGGCGCAGCCGCAATGGGCGCAGAAGTGGTGCGCCACCTGCATTGTTTGCCAACGGTAACTCGCATCGGCGGCCGGCAGCGCAGTCACATGAAACTGATCTGGCGTGCAGTAGGCCCGGAGCGCCCCTTGCTTGGCGCAGAACGAACAGGTGCAGCGCGTGAGTTGGGCCGGGATCTCGGCATCCATTCGAAATATCACCTTGCCGCAGTGGCAACCTCCCGTGATGCTCATGCCAGCGACTCCGCCAGCTCCCGCAGCACCTGGCGAGGGCTCTCTTCGATCGGCGACCCGTGCGACACCAGGATGCGGACCAGCGTGTCGATCTCGGACCACTCCAGAAGTTGTGTTCGCAAGGCCCTCGTGTCCTCGATCACAGCCATCTTCACGACCGCGGGAACTTGCGCTTCCTTGCCTGCAAAGCCCGCCAGGTGCAGCAGCCAGCCGCCAAAGCCGGCTGCGCCACGGATGTTGCCGACCACGTCGTTCAGCACCAGCGTCGTTCCCTTCGGCGTGCGGATCAGGAGCGCCGCTTCCCGGCCGCGCGTTCCAGGGACGGTCACAAAATGAACGTTCGGATCGTTGAAGCGGGGTGCCACTGTATCCACCGGGACCTCCTCTTTGACCTTCGCCCGCGCGCCCTCGGGTGCGATGACCTGTATCTCCGGGTAGCGATCTTTCCAGGTCTTGGCGTCGAGCCGATGCTTGTCACTTGGCACGATCAGGTAGGCGGGTCGCCCGTAGCCTTCGAGCGCAGACATCTCATCGTCGTCGAGGGCGATTGCGCTGAACACCACCAGGCTTGAGTCGGTCAGGCGCACGACGGTCATGCGCCGCGGCAGATCCATCAACGGCATGTGGATCTCGCCCACCACCGTCAGGATGTTTTCATCGATCTGCACCAGCTTGCCGTGCGGCAAGACTGTCCAATGTTGGAATGGTTTGGTCATGACGGGCTTCCTTCGTGGGTTCCGCGTAACGGCGTCAACGTGGCCTCAAACTGCCAAATTCATCCCCGTGCTTCGCCTCAGAGCGCGCTCACGGGCATGTTTGCGAAGCTGGAGGAGGTTGCGGCCGACCGGCCCCTCGCGACCGTGTAGCCCCCGCGCCAGCCAGCAGATGTGTCGTTGAGCTAAGAGGTCCTAGTCTGGGCCGGCGTCCGGACCAGGCCGAAGGACAAGGCGCCGTATGCGGGTAGGACTGAGTCGCTGATCGCACGGCTACTCCTCGGGCCATGCCTGCGAGATGCCAGAAAGCTGCCACCGGCAGAAGACTGCTCCTGGCCGCCTGCTGGCATTCAATTTTCGATCGCCATCGCGTATGACAGCCGGACGAAGCGCCGCGATCTGGCGCCCATCCCGCGTACCGCGTGGCAGCTGGTCACGCGGGCACAAACATTCACCACGACACGCGCTCTGCCGTCGCAAAGGTGCTGAAGGGGACTCGCCCCGGCGCCAGACCCGGCCGGGTGGCGGAATCAGACCGGAACGAGTGGCGCTTTTGAATCGGAACGAGTGGCGGGTTTGAATCGGAACAGGTGGCGCTTTTGGTCCGGAATACGCAACTCCCGTGAAAACAGATGCGGCAGCAGCAACTCACATCTGCTTCGGAATGGTCTTGACCGGCTCGCCCACGTCAGCGGGCTTGGTTGCCGGGGTGCTCACGCCAGCGGGGGTGGCGGGCGTCGCAATCACGCCGCAGGCCACGCGCGCACCGCTGTTGCCTGCGGGTTGGCTGATGTGGTCGTCGGGGTCAGCGTGCACCACCAGGGCCTTGCCCATCAGGTCGGTGGCACCGGAGCCCAGCAACAAGCCCTTCACATCGAAGGTGGTCGACGCATTGCCCGACGAATCGGCCTTCAGCGAAGGCAGGTCACCGGCGTGATGGTTGCCGCTGAGCGGCCCGTGTGGCTCGTGTGTGGGGTTGAAATGCCCGCCCGCGCTGCTGGCGTCGGGGCTGGAGCAATCACCCTTTTCATGCACGTGAAAACCGTGCTCACGGTTGGGTGTGAGGCCGCTGAATGTTGCGCGTACAACCACGTGATCGCCTTCTTGCGTCATCGAGGCGGTGCCGTTGACCTGGCTGCCGCTGGCCGGCTTGAGCACAGCCGTGGCGCGCGGGCCCTCCGCCTTGGTGGTCATGCAGCCCGCCATGCCGACAAGCAACACGGCAGACCATGTGAGAGAGCGTCGAAAACGAAAACCAGATTGAAGCTGCTGCATGGTGTCCTCGATCGGCACCGACAGGAGCCGTACACGCCATGGTGTCCACCGAACCGCGCGCGTGCTGTAGGACAAGGCCCAAAGTGCAGGTCAGCCGTTGGCCGCTCTCGATCACGCGCGGGCTCAATCGAGAAACGTCCAGGTGTCGGCCCCATCGAAGCGGCGAACCTGCACACCCACTATCACCTCGGGCTCGAAGTTTCTGGCGTTCACGCCAAGCTTGCTGTCGGGCCCGGGCTCCAGCGGCTCCCAGTGCGTGATGCACCCGCAGTGGCAGCAGCTGATCGTCTTGAGCGTCTTGTCGCCCCAGATGTAGGCGTCGGTGTGTTCAGGGTGGCCGGTGATGCGCACCGCACTCAGGGGGTAGTAGGCCCACAAGCCCCCGATGCGGCGGCACAGCGAGCAGTTGCAGTTGGTCAGCGTCTCGGGGCGGTGCGGTACGTCGACGCGTATGGCGCCGCAGTGGCAGGTGGCTGAAATCATGGTTGAGAACCTTCGCGTGAGAGGTGCGTGATGTCAAGCACACCGTATGAGGTAAACGAACACGCCATCGACAGCATGGCGCTGGTCTTGGCGTATGGGCTCTTGCGACAGCGCCAGCAGCGCGAAGCCGTGGCGCGCCGCCAGCCCACGCAGGTAGGCCTCGGAATGGGCATAGCGCAGGCTGGGTAAGAGCTCGAAGCCTTGGGCATCGGCAGCAGTTGCTTCCACCGAAAAACAGAAAACGCCCTGCGGTTTCAGCAGCCGGCTCACAGCCGCAAACACAGGCGCCAGCTCACCGATGTAGATGAACACGTCGGCCGCGATCACCAGGTCGTGCTGCTCGCGCGTGGCCTGCAGGTGCTCGGTGACATCGGCATGCACCAGCGCGTCGTAGAGGCCGAGCGCGCGTGCCCTGTCGAGCATCTGGGCCGACAGGTCGACCCCCACCAACCGCTGGGCCAGTGGCTTTACTTGCGGGCCGCACAGGCCGGTGCCGCAGCCCAGGTCGAGCGCTGACTCGAAGCGCCGCCCCATGCCCGCGAGTCGGCGCGCCAGCACGGCCGGAGCGCGGTAGCCCAGCACCTCGACCAGATGCGTATCGAACTTGGCGGCGTACTGGTCGAAGAGGCCTTCCACATAGGCCCGCGGCGCGATAGGGGGCAAGCCGGCGCCGCGCAGCGCGGCCAGGTAATAGCCGGTCAGCTCGGGGTCGGCGCCATGCGCCAGCGCCTGCTCATACGCGTGCATGGCGTTCTCATGCAGACCCATTTCGCGAAGGATGTCACCGCGGGTGCTCCATGCGGGCGCGAGCGTCGGCTCGATCTGCAGCAGCCGCTCGAATGCCTCAAGCGCCAGGAGCGGGCGGCCCAGGTCAAGCAAGGCATGCGCGCGGTGGTACAGCGCGTCGCGGTTGTCAGGCTCTACAGCCAGCACCTGTTCGGCCGCGTTCAGCGCGTCTTGCGGCCGCGCAAGCTTGAGCCGCGTGGCGGCCAGGTTGACCAGCGTTGACACCCTCCCCGGCAGCAAGGCCAGCGACGACAGGTAGCGCTGCTCTGCCTCGGCGTAACGGCCCGCCTCTTGGCAAGCCAGCCCCTCGCTGAAGAGTGTCTTGGCTTGCTCAAAGGAACTGGGGGACATGGCGCCAGATTATCCGCAGCGCACCCGGCCCATTTCAAGTGGCGTGAGGGTACCTGGCGCTGCTCGTCTCAGCGGTAGCGGTTGACGTCGAACTCCGTCACCGGTGCGCCCTGGTTGCCCCAGGCGCCGCGCAGGTGCGACAACACGGCGGCAATCTCGTCATTGCGCAAGATGGTGGCAAACGGCGGCATGCCGTAAGGCCGCGGGTTGCCTGCGGTAGAGGGGGCAAAACCGCCTTCGAGCACCACCCGCACCAGATTGACTGGCGACGTCATGGTGACGGCGCGGTTGCCGGCAAGTGCCGGGTACATGCCGGCCACACCTTCGCCCTGCTCGCCGTGGCATTGCGCGCATTGTTCGCCGTAAATCTTGGCGCCACGCTCGCTGCCGCCCCGACCAGGCCGGCTGGGCTCGGCGGGCTTGGCCACGACCTCGGGCAAGGCCTTGAGGTAGGCGGCAATGGCACCCAGGTCGGCGCTGGAAAGGTGCTGCGTGCTGCGGCCCACCACTTCGGCCATCGGGCCCAGCACCGACGCCTTCGGGCTCACGCCGTTTTTCAGCAGGCTCACCACTTCTTGCCGCGGCCAATCGGCCACGCCCGCTTCATGCGGGTCATTCAACGAGGGGGCGTACCAGTTTTGCATGGGGATCAAGCCACCCCCCAGGTCGAGCGGGCCGCGGGTGGCACCGAGCACGTTGCGGCTGCCGTGGCAGGCATTGCAATGGCCCAGGCCTTGCACGAGGTAAGCCCCGCGGTTCCACTCGGCCGATTGCGCAGGCTCGTCGGCACGCGTGCCGGGGCTGAAGTACAGCGCGCGCCACACGGCGAGTGCGGCCTGGGTGTTGAAGGGGAAGCGCAGGCCGTGCGCGTGATTGGCTTGCGCCACCGGCTTCAGGCCGCGCAGGTAGGCGTAGATCGCGTCTGCATCGGGCCGCGTGACGAGGGTGTAGTTGGTGTATGGAAATGCCGGGTACAGCAGGCGGCCATCGCGCGAACGGCCGTTGTGCAGCGCCCGCCAGAAGTGCGCGGGCGACCAGCTGCCGATGCCCGTGGCGTCGTCGGGCGTGAGGTTGGAGGTGTAGACGGTGCCGAAGGGCGTGTCGATGCCGCGGCCTCCGGCATAGGGCTCGCCGCCGCGCTGGGTGTGGCACCCCATGCAGTTGCCGGCGCGCGCGAGGTATTCGCCATGGGCAATCAAGTCGGCGCTGGGCACGAGTGGCGTCTGGGCTTCCGAGAGCGGCGTTTCATCGCGAAAGTTGAGTGCCAGCACAGCGGCGGAAAGCAGCAAGGCGATGGCCAGGGCGGCCCAGAGCAGGCGCTTCATCGTGCTCCCTCGACCACGCCGCCGCACGGCAGGGGCAGCGGTGCGGGCAAAGCACTCACAGCTTTGCTCTGCGCCGGCAGGGGCTGCGCGGCCAGCCATTGCGACAAGGCGCTGACATCGTCAGGCGCCAGCGCGGCCGCGATGTGCGCCATGCAATCGGGCGCCTGCGCACGGCGCAGGCCGGTTTTCCAGGCGCCGAGCTGCGCATTCAGGTAGTCGCGCGGCAAGCCCAGCAAGCCAGGGATCGCGGGTGCCAAACCGGTGAGCGCAGCGCCGTGGCATTGCACGCACGCGGGGATGCGACGGGCACTGTCGCCACGCAGCGCCAGGGTCTCGCCGTGGCGCAGCGCGTCAGCCTGCTCGGTGCTGGGCTGCGCGGGCGGGTACGGCAAGTCGAGCGCTGCGAAGTGGTCGGCCATCTCTTGCAGATAAGCGTCGCTCAGAGGCTCGATGAGGCGGGCCATGGGCTCGTATTGCCGGCGGCCGTCGCGGAAGTTGAGCAGCTGGTGGTACAGATAGCCGGCGGGCTTGCCGGCGATGCGCGGGTAGTAGCCATCGCTGGCGGCGCGCCCTTCTCGCCCGTGGCAGCCGGTGCAGGCTTGCACCCGCTGGGCCATGCTGTCTTCGACCTTGGGGGCCGCCGAGCTGCCGGCCGACGCCGCGAGCATCAAATACAGCAGCAGGCCTCTTCCCGTCACGCCGCCACCAGCCTCAGGTGTGTGATCTCGGAAGGGGCGCCCAGGCGCTTGGGCGGCCCCCAGTAACCCGTGCCGCGGCTGGTGTAGACCCACAGGTTTTTCAGGCGGTGCAGGCCGGCGGTAAAGGGTTGCTGCAAAGGCACGAAGAGGTTCCAGGGAAAGAACTGGCCGCCGTGGGTGTGGCCCGAGAGCTGCAGCTGGAAGCCCGCGCGCTCGGCTGCTTCGGCGCTGCGGGGCTGGTGCGCCAGCAGCACCCTCACCGTCGCATGCAGCGGCGCGCCGGCAATGGCCGCCTGCGGGTCGCTGCGGTGCGTGGGGTCGAAATGGTGGGCGCTGAAGTCGGCCACGCCTGCCACCACGAGCGGCGCAGCGCCGTGTTGCAGCACCGTGTGCTCGTTCATCAACACGTTGACGCCCAAGCGCCGCAGCTCGGCGATCCAGGCGTGGGCGCCCGAGTAGTACTCGTGGTTGCCGGTCACGAAGAAGGTGCCGTGCCGCGAGAGCAACCCGGCAAGCGGCGCCACGTGGGGCGACAACTCGCGCACACTGCCGTCGACCAGGTCTCCGGTGACGGCCACCATGTCGGCCTGCAAGCCGTTGACCGCGTCGACGATGGCCTGCAGGTACGGGCCCTTGATGGTCGGGCCGACGTGGATGTCGCTGATCTGGGCGATGGTGAAACCTTGCAGGCCTGCCGGCAGGTCTTTGATGGGCACGTCGACCGAGACGATCGCCGCCCGACGGCGTGCATTGATGAAGCCCCACAGCGTGACAACGCTTGCCAGCACGGGCACCGCAGCCGCGGTCCACCGCGAAAAATCTTGCAGCGGCCCTGCACCCATGGCCACCAGCACGCTGCCCAGCAGCAGCGCCACGTCGCGCGCCAGGGTCAGCACGAACAGCGAAGAAAACAAACCCATGAAGATCAGGCCCGCCCAGGCCAGCGCATCTGACCAACGCTTGTTGCGAATGCGCCGGGCCAGCAGGCCCATGGGCATCAACACGGCAGACAAGGCCAGGGCAGCGCCCAGCACCCAGGCCCACGGGGTTTCCAGTGCAGGAATGAGCCGCCAGCCTATGTAGAGGTGAAACAGCGCCGAGAGAAAGGTCAAAGGCATGAAGGGCATGGCGCGAGGCTCCGGTGCAAACGAAGCGCAGATGAGTGCGAAAGCCCAGCGTTCAACGGGTCATCTGGAAAATGGCCCAGGAGCTACAGGCAGTGTTCACCCCGTGATGATCGGGCGAAGGGTGTCGATTTCGCTCACGATGAAATCGAAGAAGGCGGCGACGCGGGGGGTGTTGCGCAGCTCAGCGGTCGTCAGCATGCGCCAGATGCGCGTGAGCTCAGCAACGGGCTCGATCACCCGCACCAGATCTGGCTCCGCATCACCGAGCGCAACCGGTAAGGGCGCGACACCGACCCCCGCCTTGACCGAATAGATGAGGCCCAGCACGCTGTTGCTTCTTGCCACGAGCACCGCGTCGGGTGCGATTTTGCGCAGCCAGGCCGCGGTGCGGTGCTTGGCCATCGTGTCGTCAAACCCGACCAGGGCATGTTTCGCCAAGTCTTCGAGCCGCTGCGGGCGGCCATGCCGCTCGATGTACGTCGTGCTGGCGTAGACGGCCCAGACGGAATCGCCGATCTTTCGCCCGACAAGCTCGCCGTCATCGGTGTCACCCGACCGAAGGGCCACATCGGCCTCGCCTTTTGCCAGGTCGATGTACTTGTCACTCATGACAAAGTGCACCTGCAAGGCGGGATGGCGCTCACGGAATCGCTCCAGCAGGCCCGACTGCGTGATGCGGAAAACGATGGGCTCGGGGCACGTCACACGGATGACCCCCGCGACCTCGGCGGCGGCCATGGCCATGTGCTGCTTGAATGCCGCCACCGCCTCTTCGACACGCTCTGCGTGCGGCAACAGCGCCTGCCCGAACTCGGTCAGCCGATAGCCGCTTGGCTGCCGCTGCACCAGCGCCTGGCCGAAGCGCCGCTCGAGCTCCGTCAATCGTCGTTGCACGGTGGACTGGTCCAAACCGAGCGCACGGCCGGCTGCCAGCGTGCTGCCATGGCGTGCCACCGCCAGCAGGTGCTTCAGATCGTCCCAGTCGAAGTCTTGAGGGGTATGCGCCATTGCGGCTGCCATTTTGCAGCTTTGCGGCTTACGCGGGGGCATGCCGACACGTACGCTGAAGACATGGACACACACGCAACAGACAAAAAGGCCTTCAAGGCGTCGGTACGCAAGCATTGGGACGCGTCGGCTCGTGGTTGGGACGCGCATACGCCCGCAATCCGGGCCTGGCTGCGCAGCTCGACCAACGCCATGATCGCCATGGCCGGAGTGGTCAAAGGCGCACGGGTGCTCGACGTCGCGGCCGGCGCAGGCGACCAGACCCTGGACCTCGCTGAGCGGGTCGGCCCCTCGGGCTCAGTTGTCGCCACCGATCTGTCGCCCGCAATCGTGGCGCTCGCCCAAGACCGAGCCCGGCACGCCGGCTTCGGCCACGTCGAGTGCCGCGTAGCAGACGGCGAAGACCTTCAAGTCGAGCCAGCTTCTTTCGACGCGGCGGTCTGCAGGCTCGGCTTGATGTTTTTCCCTGACCCCTTGCGGGGCCTGCGCGAAATGCAGCGCGCACTGCGGCCCGGTGGAGGTGCATGCACCGTCGTTTTTTCTGGCCCCGAGAAAAACCCGTGCCTGACGATCCTGATGGCGACGGCGCTCCGGCATGCCGGCTCGCCAGCGCGCGATCCTTTCGCGCCCGGCAGCCTGTTCAGCCTGGGGCGCCCTCGACACATCGACACGCTATTTCAGGAGGCAGGGTTTCGCGATGTCGCGACGACGTCGATGGACGCACCGTTTCGCATGCCGTCGGTCGACGACTACCTGGCTTTTGTGCGCAGCTCGGCGAGCCCGGTACTGCAGATCCTCGCGGGTCTCAGCGAGCTCGCCGCGCAAGCCGCGTGGGACGACATCAGACAACAACTGCGTACCTTCGACACGCCCACGGGCTGGGAAGGCCCCAACGAACTCTTAATCACGGCTGCACGCCGACCCTGAGGACACCATGACCCCTTTGACCAACAACGAACACTTCACGCAGCGTCGCCAGATGCTGCGAACCGGCGCGCTGACCGTCGCCGCCATGGCCGCACTTTCTTTCGGGCAACGTTCGCATGCAGCCCGCGATGGCGGCATGCACATACTCTGCAGCGGGCCGGCCGGCAGCATTCCGGACCTGGTGGCGCGCGCCGTTGCCGAGCAGCTGTCGGCCACACCCGGGCAGCGTGCGCTGGTTGACAACCGGCCGGGCGCCGCCGGCCAGCTCAGCGTGGGTGCTCTTAAGGCCGCGCCCGCTGACGGCTCGACGCTGTTGCTCGCGCAAGGCGCAATCGCCACCGTGTACCCATTTCTGTATGCCAAGCTCGGCTACGACCCGGCTGTCGACCTGCAGCCGGTCTCGCTCGCGAGCGAGATGTCATTGGGGATCGCAGTCGGCCCCGCCGTACCGCCAGAGGTTGCGACGCTCGCCGACTTCATCGCCTGGGCGCGTCGCAACCCTGCAGCCGCGAACATCGGCTCACCGGGTACCGGCACCCTGCCTCACTTGCTTGAGGCCATGCTGTTCCACGAAACCGGGGTCGCCTGGCAGCACATTGCGTACTCGGGCGGGCCGCCGGCGGTGACCGCTCTGCTCGGGGGGCAGATCGCCGCGCTGGTCTTGCCTGAAGGGCTGCTGCGGCAACACCACAGCACCCACCGTATCCGCATGCTCGCGACCTCGGGGACTACTCGCAGCAGCTACCTGCCCGACGTGCCTTCCTTCGTCGAACAAGGGCATCCGAATCTGGTGGTCAAAGAGTGGTTCGCTTTCTTCGCGCCAGGCGCAACGCCGAAGGGCACCGTTGCGAGCTTGTCTTCTGCGCTGCAAGAGGCGATTGCCAGGCCCGGTTTGGCGGCTGTCTTCGCCCAGGCCGGGATGACGCCGGTGTCGTGTTCGCCACCCTCGCTTTCTGCCCGCATCGCCGTCGAGCAGCGGTACTGGGAGCCCGTGATTCGCGCCCGCGGTATTCAGGCTGAGTGAGAGCAGCAAGCGATTCTTCGAGCTTGATGAGGCAGGGCAGAGCGAAATCTATTGCTTTGACTCGTCGCGCTGAAGCGGGTCGCACCCACAAAAAAGCCCCAGCGAGTGGGGCTTTTGCAATCTTGGCGCCACGAAGGCACCGCTGAGGCTGGCTGGAGGAGTCGGAGGGATTCGAACCCTCGATGCACGTTTTAGCGCACATACTCCCTTAGCAGGGGAGCACCTTCGGCCACTCGGTCACGACTCCAGCACGAGGCGCATTCTAGTTCAGATATTCACGAAGTCATTCACCGGGCCACCCCCAGAAATGACAGGCTGCACTGGCGGGGGCGCAACACCGCAGTGCGGTGTTCCCAGGGAGGCTCTCAGCCCGCCGCCTGCTCCAGATCAAAGGCTTTGTGCAACGCACGCACGGCCAGCTCCATGTACTTCTCGTCGATCACCACGCTGGTCTTGATTTCGCTGGTGGTGATCATCTGGATGTTGATGCTTTCCTCGGACAAGCAGCGAAACATCTTGCTGGCCACGCCCACATGCGAGCGCATGCCGATGCCCACGATGCTGACCTTGCAGATCTTGGCGTCGCCCATGACCTGCGCCGCGCCCGTCTGGGGCAACACGGTGTTCTTGAGCACGTCGAGCGCGCGCGCGTAGTCGTTGCGGTGCACGGTGAACGAGAAGTCGGTCTTGCCGTCGTGCGAGACGTTTTGAATGATCACGTCGACGTCGATGTTGGCATCGGCCACCGGGCCCAGAATTTGATACGCAATGCCGGGCTTGTCGGGCACACCCAGCACGGTGATCTTGGCTTCATCGCGGTTGAAGGCGATGCCTGCGACAACGGCTTGTTCCATTTTTTCGTCTTCCTCAAAAGTGATCAGGGTGCCCGAGCGGGCTTCCTCGTCGATGTTGATGTCCCAGGGCGTGAAGCTCGACAGCACGCGCAGCGGCACGCGGTACTTGCCAGCAAACTCGACCGAACGAATCTGCAGCACCTTGGAGCCCAGGCTCGCCATCTCCAGCATTTCTTCGAAGCTCACCGTGTGCAGGCGGCGCGCCTCGGGCACGATGCGCGGGTCGGTGGTGTAGACACCATCGACATCGGTGTAGATCAGGCATTCGTCGGCCTTCATCGCCGCCGCCACGGCCACGGCCGAGGTGTCCGAACCACCACGGCCGAGCGTGGTGATGTTGCCTTGCGGGTCGATGCCCTGGAAGCCGGTGATGACCACCACCTTGCCGGCGGCCAGGTCGGCACGCACGCGGGTGTCGTCAATGCTTTGGATGCGGGCCTTGGTGAACGAGCTGTCGGTGGCAATCGGCACCTGCCAGCCGGCGTAGCTCACGGCCTCGATGCCTTCGGCCTGCAGAGCAATCGACAACAGGCCGACCGCCACCTGCTCGCCGGTGGCGGCAATGGCATCGAGCTCGCGCTGCATGGCATCTGTTGCCAGCTCTGGAGAAAGCTCTTTGGCCAGGCCCAGCAGGCGATTGGTTTCGCCGCTCATGGCGGAAGGCACGACGACCATCTGGTGCCCGGCGCGGGCCCACTTGGCTACGCGTTTGGCGACATTGCGAATGCGCTCCGTGGAGCCCATGGAAGTGCCGCCGTATTTGTGAACGATGAGTGCCATGAAGTAGGTGTCGCGGAGATGAGGCGGAAGTGAAAACAGGGGCTGCGCCGCAACGCAGAGCCGCGCATTTTAGCCACTGCGCCAATGCAGGCTCAGTTGGGGCTGGCCGGGCAATGCCAGCACCCGAGCGTCGAACCCCAAGCCGGGCACGAACACCAGCTGGCCGCCGCTGTAGACCAGCGGGCCGCTGCGCTCCCATTCGGGAATGTGGGCCGCCTGGTACTGCTTTTTCAGGCTGCGCGCCGGGCGCCCGATGCCAGCCTGGAATTGTTCGCCACCTTCGCGGAGCCGCAGCTCCAGGTGGCCCAACCAGGCCAGCGGCACGCCACCCTCTTTGACCCGTTTTGCGACCAGTTCGCCACCCCAGCCTGCAAGGGCAAAGCGGCCCGCCCGAAGAATGCGCAACGAGGTTTCTCTCACGGCACCACTCGCCGCAACAGGCGCATCGGCGGTGAACAACAAACGGCCACGATGGCGGCGCAGCACCCCGCTCGGCAAAGCCCACTGCGCCGGCCCGGTGCCAGGCAACTCGTGCGCCAAACGTTGCACCAGGCTGGTGGGTGCGATGCGCCCCGAAGCGGCCTTCAACCAAGCACGCAATGCATTGGTTTGACGGGCCTCGCTCAAACCACTCCAGGCTTTGATGTTCAGCCCTGCCTCGGTCGACACCAGGGCCAGGTCCATCGATGCCAGTTCGGCCAGACACGACATGGCCTCCCCGGCCCAGGTGGCGGCATCAGCCAGGCTCGCTTCGACTTGAGGAAAGGCCTGGCTCAATGCGGGCCAGACCTGCAGCCGCAGACGGTTGCGCGCAAAACGTGGGTCGTCGTTGCTGTCATCGTCGACATAACGCAAACGATGTCGACGCACATAGGCCTCGATGGCCTCACGCGGGCGACCCAGCCAAGGCCGCACCCAGGTGATGCCATCACGCTCCACCTCGCGCGGCATGCCGGCGAGGCCTGCCACGCCCGCGCCACGCAAGGCCTGTAAAAGCAGGGTCTCGGCCTGGTCGCGTTGGTGGTGGGCCAGCAACACCACGCGGGCTCCGGCGTCATGCGCCATGCTGTGCAAGGCACGATAGCGCGCCTGTCGGGCCCAGGCTTCAATGCTGTCGCCCGCCGCTGGGCGGTCAGGCAGCCGAAACGTCAACAAACGAAGCGGCAACCCTCGGTTGGCCCAACGCGCGCACTGGGCTTGCGCGTGCGCAAGCCATTCATCAGCGTGCGGGCTGAGCCCATGGTGCACATGCAAAGCCACCACCTGCACACCTTGCTCAGCCGCAGCGAGCGCGGTCGCATGGAGCAAGGCGGTGGAATCGCGGCCGGCGCTGTAGGCCACCGCGATGCAGTGAGAAGACTCAGCGGTCGCTGGTGTCGGTGTAGCGGCCATAGGACTGCAGCCGTTCATAACGCCGTTGCAGCAGTTCCTTGGGCTTGAGATCGCTCACCTGGCGCAGCGCGTCGTTGAGCGCGCGCTTGAGGTAGGCCGCCATCTGCTTGTGGTCGCGGTGGGCGCCGCCCACCGGCTCGTTGACGATCTTGTCGATCAGGCCCAGCGCCTTCAGGCGGTGTGCGGTGATGCCCAGCGCGTCGGCAGCGTCGGAGGCACGCTCGGCCGTGCGCCACAGGATCGATGCACAACCTTCCGGCGTGATCACCGAATAAACCGAGTACTGCAGCATCAACACCTGGTCGCCTACGCTGATGGCCAAAGCGCCACCCGAGCCACCCTCGCCGATGATGGTGACGATGATGGGCACTTCGAGCTGCGCCATTTCGAAGATATTGCGGCCGATGGCTTCGGACTGCCCACGCTCTTCAGCGCCGATGCCTGGGTAAGCCCCGGGCGTATCGACCAGCGTGAACACCGGCAGGCCGAACTTCTCGGCCAGTTTCATCAGGCGCAAGGCCTTGCGGTAGCCCTCGGGTCGCGACATGCCGAAGTTGCGCGCGGCGCGCTCCTTGGTGTCACGCCCCTTTTGGTGGCCAATCACCATGCAGGCTTGGCCGTTGAAGCGCGCCAGACCACCCACCATTGACTGGTCGTCGGCGAAGTGACGGTCGCCGCGCAGCTCTTGAAAGTCGGTGAAGACCTCGTTGATGTAGTCCATCGCATACGGCCGCTGCGTGTGGCGCGAGATCTGCGTGACTTGCCAGGGGGTCAGGCTGGAGTAGATGTCTTTGACGAGCTGCTGGCTTTTTTTGCTCAGGCGGTCGATCTCTTCGGAGATGTCGACGGCCGATTCGCTCTGCACGTAACGCAGCTCTTCGATCTTGGTTTCGAGTTCGGCAATGGGGTGCTCGAACTCTAGGAAGTGTCGTTTGCTCATCCGGCTGAAGTCCTGGGTTGATGCGCGCTGAGAAGTCATCGCGCCGGGCCGCCCCAAGCGGTGACGCTCCCCTTGGGGGGCGGGCACCGCAGGTGACCTTGGGGCTTCAATACGCTACAGGAAGGGGGTCGAGGCTGCGCCAAATGTACCATGTGGCCACTGAGCGAAATGGTGCCCAAGCGTCCCCCACTTCGCGTGCTTCAGCCCGTGAAACAGGCTCACCACTGAAGTAGTTGACGCTGATGCCCTTGATCAAACCCACGTCGTCGAGCGGCAGCACATTGGGCCGCATCAGGTGGAAGATCAGGAACATCTCGGCCGTCCAGCGGCCGATGCCGCGAATGGCGATCAGCTCTTCAATGATGGCTTCATCGTCCATCTGCTGCCATTGTTTGACGTGCACCGTGCCGGCCTCGAAGTGGCGAGCCAGATCGAGCAGGTACTCGACCTTGCGTGCCGACAGGCCGGCTTCACGCATGCGCGCGGGCTCGATGGCGCCCACAGCGCCAGGCATCACCCGCATCGGGTCGCCGTCGACCAGGGCCGCAAAACGATCCCACACGGCCTGCGCCGCTTTCACCGAAATCTGCTGGCCCACGATGGAGCGCGCGAGCGTGGTGAATGCATCGCCACGGCTTTGCAGACGGCCTTCGCCTTGCGGGATCAGCTTTCGCATCACACGGTCGCGTTTGACGAGGTGCTTGCACGCCTCTTCCCAATAGTCGGGGCTCGCAATGCGCACGGGTCAGCCCTTCGTCCAGGTCGTGCCTTGCGGCGAGTCCTGCAGCACGATGCCTTGCGCGAGGAGGTCTTTGCGGATCTGGTCGGCAAGCGCAAAGTTGCGCTTGCTCTTGGCCGCCGCGCGGGCTTCGATCTGGGTCTGAATCGCGGCTTCGTCGAGGCCGCTGCCAGCCTGCAAATAAGCCCGCGGGCTCTGTTGCAACACGTTGAGCGTGGCACCCAGGCCTTTGAGCAAAGCGGCCAGTTCGGGTGATCGCGTGCGGTTGACTTCGCCGGCAAGCTCGAACAAGACAGCCACCGCCTCCGGGGTGCCGAAGTCGTCGTTCATCGCGTCGCGGAAACGTGCAGCCTGAGGCTGCGCCCAATCCACCGTGGGTGTAGCTGGCACGTCGAGGTCGACCAAGGCGGTGTAGAGGCGGCGCAGCGAGTTGCGCGCGTCGTCGAGGTTGACGTCGCTGAAATTGAAAGGGCTGCGGTAGTGCGTGCGCAGCATGAAGAAGCGAATGGTCTCGCCGTCGTAGCGCTCAAGCACCTCGCGGATGGTGAAGAAGTTGCCCAATGACTTGGACATCTTCACGTGATCCACATTCAGCAAGCCGTTGTGTGCCCACACCCGGGCCGGCGGTTTGTCGTTGGCGCCTTCGCTTTGCGCAATCTCGTTCTCGTGGTGCGGGAATTGAAGGTCGGCGCCACCGCCGTGCAGGTCAAACTGCTGGCCGAGAATCGTGCAGGCCATGGCAGAGCACTCGATGTGCCAGCCGGGGCGGCCACTGCCGTACTCGGACGCGTACTTGGCATCGTCGGGCTCTTCGGGCTTGGCAGCCTTCCACAACACGAAATCGAGCGGGTCTTGTTTGCCGTCGAGCACCGCCACACGTTCGCCCGAGCGTAATTCGTCGATGGACTTGCCCGACAGCTGGCCATAGTTGGGGAACTTGCGCACCGCGAAGTTCACATCGCCGTTGTCGGAGCGGTAGGCCAGGCCCTTGGCTTCGAGCTTGCCGATCATGACCAGCATCTGAGGCACGTACTCGGTGGCACGCGGCTCGTGGGTCGGCCGGGCAATGCCGAGCGCCGCCAGATCCTGGTGCATGGCCTCGATCATCTCGTCGGTGAGTTCACGCAGCGAGATGCGGCGCTCGAGCGCGCGCTTGATGATCTTGTCGTCGATGTCGGTCACGTTGCGCACGTAAGTGACGCGGTAACCCATCGCGAGCAGCCAGCCATAGATCAGGTCGAACGCCACCATCATGCGCGCATGCCCCACATGGCAATAGTCGTAGATGGTGATGCCGCACACGTACATGCGCACGTGGTTCGGCTCGATCGGAACAAACACCTCGGTCTGCCGCGTCAAGGTGTTGAAGATGCGCAAGGTCATCGGAAGGTGTTGGGGTGGGGTCGCTCGGTGGCTGTTTGGCCTGGCATGCGACCGGACAGAGCCGTCGGCCTGCTGGGGTGTTGCACGCAGTGAGCGACGCGTCGGTCAGAAGGGTTGTTGGCAGTGGGGCTGCGATACAATTTTGCGAGTATAGCGGCCCGCCCCTCGCCCTCTGTTGACGCGGCCGGCCACCTACTCCAGCGCCTGCATACCAGGGCGCTCGCAACCCACCTCAGGATGTCGATGGTTCGCACACGCACTTCGTTTATGAGCCTGCTTGTCGCGGGCTTGATCGTCACCGCCAACACAGCCTGGGCGGACGAGTATGCCGACGTCGACCGCCTGTTTGGCGCGGGCCAACTCGCCGAGGCGGTGCAAAAGGCAGATCAGTTTCTGGCCTCCAACCCACGGGACGCGCGCATGCGCTTTCTCAAGGGGCTGGTGCTGTCAGAGCAAGGCCGCCCGGTCGAAGCCACCGCGGTGTTCGTCAAACTGACCGAAGACTTTCCCGAGCTGCCAGAGCCTTACAACAATCTGGCGGTGCTCTATAGCAAACAAGGCCAGTACGACCAGGCGCGTCGTTCGCTTGAAGCGGCCATCCGCACCAACCCGAGCTACGCCACCGCGTATGAAAATCTCGGCGACGTGTACGCCAAGCTGGCCAGCCAGGCTTATTCCAAGGCGCTGCAGATCGACGGCGGCAACACGGCCAAGGTGGCGCCCAAGCTCTCGATGATCCGAGATCTGTTCGCGCCCAAATCGATCGCTGTTGCGGCCAACACTCCCACCAAGAGCACGCCCATCGCCGCTGCTCCGGTCGCGAAGCCTGCTGCGGCGCCTGTGGTGACAGCGGTCACACCCAAACCCGCACCGGTCGACACCTCGCCCAAGCCGACTCCCAAGCCTGCGGCTCCCGCCATCGCGGAAGACGCCCAAGCCGCGGCATTGGCCTGGGCTGCGGCCTGGAGCCGCAAGGATGTCAACGCCTATTTCGCCGCCTACACCCCCGAGTACGGCGGTGGTCAGCCGCGCAAGGTTTGGGAAAACGAGCGCCGCGCACGCATCTTGGGCAAGCGCAGCATCTCGATCGCTTTGTCCAATTTCGACACCAAGGTGCAAGGCGACAAAGCCGTGGTTCAGTTTCGCCAGAGCTACAGCGCCGACGCCTTGAAGGTGTCCAGCCGCAAAAAGCTGGAGATGATCAACGTGTCTGGGCGATGGCTGATCCAGAAGGAAAGCACGGGCTCGTGATCTACGCTTGGCTTGTCAATGCCTTGCGCCGCCTGCCTCAGAGACTCAGCGGCGTGGCTGTGGCCGTGCTGTGTGGCGTCGCGCTCACGCCAGCGCTGAGCGCTGCCGCCAACGTAGCCAAACCCAAGCCCGCTGCGGCGCCACAAGCGTCGCCTGAAGCGCGGCTGCTTGAGGTTTATCGGCTGCTTCGCGCAGGCGACAGCCGTCAAGCCCTCGCCAAGGCAGAAAGCCTCGCGCGTGACGTGCCCAACTTTCAACTGGCCCAGCTGGTCTATGGCGATCTGTTGCTGACGCGGCGGGGCAAGCTCGACGCGGTGGCTGTGCCACCTTCCGAGCTGCCGGCCTCGGCCGCGGCGCAGTGGAGCCAGCTTCGGCAAGAGGCCACCTTGCGACTGGCCGCACTTACCGAGCGCCCGCCTGAAAACGCCGTGCCGCGGCAGTTCATCGACATCCCGGCGAGCACACGCCACGCCATTGCGGTGGATGCGAGCCGCTCGCGCATGTACCTGTTCGTCAACAACGAACACGGCCTGAAGCTGGTGTCCGACCACTACGTGTCGCTCGGCAAGCTGGGCGTGGACAAAAAAGAACAAGGCGACCAGCGCACGCCGCTGGGCGTGTACTTCATCACCAGCCGGCTGGGTGGCGCGCAGCTGAAAGACTTCTACGGCCCCGGCGCGCTGGCGCTCAACTACCCCAACGAATACGACCGCCGCCGTGGCAAGACCGGCAGCGGCATCTGGCTGCACGGCGTGCCACCGGAGAACTTTGCTCGCACACCACAAAGCACCGACGGTTGTGTCGTGCTCGCCAATGAAGACATCAGCCACCTGCTGCGCGATGTGTCGCCTCGCCGCACGCCGGTGGTGATCGCCACTCGACTGGACTGGGTGGCGCACGGCCAGGTCGAAAAGGAGCGTGGCACAGCTCGCGCACTCGTTGAGCAGTGGCGCCAGGCGCGATCACGGGGCGACGTGAACAAACTGATGGGCTTCTACTCCCCGCAGTTTTCAAGCGGCACCGTTGACCTGGCCCAGTGGGCCAAGATCCTCGACAAGGAAGTGAACACCGCGCGCGGCCGCGAGTCGGAGTTGAAAGAAATCTCCATCCTGTCGTGGCGCGACACCAGCGAGGTGTTGATCGTGACCTTTGGTGAGGTGCTCAAGGGCGAACTCACCGGCCCGATGAAGCGCCAGTACTGGGGCAAGGAGGGTGGACAATGGAAGATATTCTTTGAAGGAGTAATCGGATGACAAGACAACTGCGTGGGCTGGCGCTGCTGGCCGCCACCATGATCGGCTTGAGCGCCAGCTTGGCCGCACAGGCACAGAAGGTGAAGCTCGCCACCTCCGAGGGCGACATCGTGATCCAGCTCGACGCCGCCAAGGCGCCCAAGTCGGTCGAGAACTTCGTGGCCTACGTGAAAGCCGGCCACTACAACGGCACCGTGTTCCACCGTGTCATCAGCAACTTCATGATCCAGGGTGGCGGCATGACAGCCGACCTGAAAGAAAAACCCTCGCGGCCACCCATCCCACTGGAGAGCCGCAACGGCCTGAACAATGACCGTGGCACCGTCGCCATGGCCCGCACAGCTGACCCCAACTCGGCCACGGCACAGTTCTTCATCAACGTGAAGGACAACAACTTTCTGAACTCCGCACAGTCGCAAGACGGCAACGGCTACGCGGTGTTCGGCAAGGTCATCTCGGGGATGGAGGTGGTCGACAAAATCCGCGCCGTGCCCACCGCCCCCGGCGACGTTCCCGTCAAACCCGTGACCATCATGAAGGCCACCCTGGAGAAGTGAAATGAGCAAAACCGTCGAACTGCAAACCAACCACGGCACCATCCGCGTCGAACTCGACGACGTCAAGGCGCCCAAGACCGTTGCCAACTTTCTCGCCTACGTCGAGAAGGGCCACTACAGCGGCACGGTGTTTCACCGCGTGATCAAGGGCTTCATGGTCCAGGGCGGCGGCTTCGAGCCCGGCATGACACAAAAGCCGACCGTCGAGCAGATCCAGAATGAAGCCAACAACGGCCTGAAAAACGACCACTACACGCTGGCCATGGCGCGCACCAGTGCACCGCACTCGGCCTCGGCCCAGTTTTTCATCAACACCACCAACAACGACTTCCTGAACTTCAAGTCAGAGTCGGCCAGCGGCTGGGGTTATGCGGTGTTCGGCAAGGTCGTTGCCGGCAAGGAAGTGGTGGACGCGATTGAAGGTGTGAAGACCGGCAACAAGGGCGGCCACGGTGACGTGCCGCTTGAAGACGTGGTCATCACCCAGGCAAGCGTCGTCGTCTGAGAGCCTGAGAGTTTTTCGCTCATGCCCGCTCATCGCGCCAAAACACCCCCACTCGTCGTTGCAAATGCTCGCCATAGCCCGAGCTATGGCTGTGCTTTGCGCCTCGATTGGG
>NZ_JBKJOQ010000064.1:0-11814 GCF_046595475.1 Rhizobacter sp. | reverse complement strand
CATGCCGCGGCGCGTGAGCGCCCGCACCCGCGCTTCCAGCTCCTGGAGGCTGAACGGCTTGGCCATGTAGTCGTCGGCCCCGTAGTCCAGGCCCTTCACGCGTTCTTCCACCGCGTCGGCTGCCGTGAGGATCAGCACCGGCAGCGAGGAGCCGCGGCCACGCAGCTTGCGCAGCACCTCCAGGCCATGCATTTTTGGCAGCCCCAGGTCCAGGATCAGCAGATCGAATTCGTTGTTGGTCATGAGCGCGGCATCGGCCTCGGTGCCGCTGGCCACATGGTCCACGGCGGCGCCGGAAGCGCGCAAGGTGCGCAGCAGGCCGTCGGCGAGCACTTGGTCGTCCTCGGCAATCAGAATCCGCATGGCTGTCTCCTTTTGGGGGCCGGTCGCGCAAGGGCCTGTCGGAATTCTAGAGCTCGGGCGCCCGCCGCCGCGTCATGCGGCCGGGCCAGCATAAGCTTCCAGCCCGATCATGACCACCGCGGCCACTTCAGCCCCGACTTCCGCGCGGAATTCCGCCTCCGCTTGCGCCACCGCTTCCCTGAAGGCCTGCAGCCACGCCAGGCCCGTGGACGTGAAGCGCACCAGCCGGGCGCGGGCGTCCAGGGGGTCGGGTGCGCGAACCACCAGCCCCCAGGCTTCGCATTGGTCCACCAGGTCGCCCATGGCCTGCTTGCTCATGCCCGCCCGCTGTGCCAGGTCGGTCAGGCGCGATCCCTCGAGGGCGACATGTCGGGTGATCTGGATGTGCGCGGCGCTGACTTGCGAACGCGCGGCGAGATTGGACAGTGCCAGAGGCACGTCGATATTGCGGGCCATCAGCGCCAGCACCCGCTCGTCGAAGCGCCGCGCGGAATGTCCCAGCAGCCTGCCCAGGTGGGTGAGACGCCACCCATCGTGCGGGGAAGCGGATTCGGCCACGGTTAGATAGTAAGGCAAACTGACGAAAAATCTCGTTTACTTCTTGAAGGCGGCAGCGTTAAAGTACTGGTCAAGCATCCAGGCTGTGAATAAGACCACTGGATGAGACAGCCAACCCGTTGATTCACAAGGAGATTTCTCATGGATGCTCAAGTCAAAGGTACCCGGATCGCTGCGGACAGCGAAAAGTCCAAGGCCCTGCAGGCCGCCTTGGCCCAGATCGACAAGCAATTCGGCAAGGGCACGATCATGCGCCTGGGCGAAGGCGAAGTGATCGAAGACATCGAGGTCGTCTCCACCGGCTCGCTCGGCCTGGACATGGCGCTGGGCGGCGGCGGCCTGCCACGTGGCCGGGTGGTCGAGATCTACGGCCCGGAGTCCTCGGGCAAGACCACGCTGACCTTGCAGGTCGTGGCCGAGATGCAGAAGCTCGGGGGCACCTGCGCCTTCATCGACGCCGAGCACGCGCTCGACATCCAGTACGCCCAGAAGCTCGGCGTCAACCTGCAGGAACTCCTGATCTCCCAGCCTGACACCGGTGAACAGGCGCTCGAAATCGTCGACGCCCTGGTCCGCTCGGCGTCGGTCGATCTGGTCGTGATCGACTCCGTCGCGGCGCTGACGCCGAAGGCCGAGATCGAAGGCGAGATGGGCGATTCGCTCCCCGGCTTGCAGGCCCGGCTGATGAGCCAGGCGCTGCGCAAGCTCACCGGCTCGATCAAGAAGACCAACACCATGGTCATCTTCATCAACCAGATTCGCATGAAGATCGGCGTGATGTTCGGCTCGCCCGAAACCACCACCGGTGGCAATGCGCTGAAGTTTTACGCCTCGGTGCGGCTCGACATCCGCCGCATAGGCTCCATCAAGAAGGGCGAAGAAGTCATCGGCAACGAGACCAAGGTCAAGGTCGTGAAGAACAAGGTCTCGCCGCCCTTCAAGACTGCCGAGTTCGACATCCTCTACGGCCAGGGCATCAGCCGCGAAGGCGAGATCATCGACATGGGCGTCGAGGCCAAGGTGCTGGAGAAGTCGGGTTCCTGGTACGCCTACAACGGTGAAAAAATCGGACAAGGCAAAGACAACGCCCGCGAGTTTTTGAAAGAGAACCCCGCGCTGTCGGTCGAGATCGAAAACAAGGTGCGCGACGCCATGGGCATCCCGCTGCTGCCCTTGGGTGAAGAAGCCGCCGCCGCGCCGGCCAAGAAGGCCCGGGCCGCCAAGGAGCCCACCGCGCAAGACGCATGAAGCCGCGGCTGTCGCTTAAGGGGCGGGGTTTGCAGATCCTTTCCCAGCGCGAGCACAGCCGCAGCGAGATGCGCCGCAAGCTGCTGGCCCATGCCCGGGCCGGCGAGCCTGACGAAGCCGCGGCCAGCCCCGAAGAGCAGGTCGACGCCGTGCTCGACTGGCTGCAGGCCCAGCGTTACCTCAGCGAAGATCGCTTCGTCGAGAGCCGTGTGCATGCCCGCGCCTCGCGCTTTGGCAACCTGCGCATACGCCAGGAGCTGGCTCAGCACGGCGTCACCCTCAGCGCCCAGACCGACCAGCAACTGAAAGAAACCGAACTGGGCCGCGCCCGCGAGGTGTGGTCACGCAGGTTTGGCGAAGTGGCACCCGAAGCCAACGAGCGGGCCCGCCAGGCGCGGTTTCTGATCGCGCGTGGCTTCTCCAGTGAGGTGGTGCGCCGCGTGGTGCGGGGCGTGCACGACGACTGAGGCAGGGGCGGCAGGCGCACCCCTGTTCCACTTTGCTGCGGTGCAGAATGCTACATTTCGTGCGTTTGCCAGGGGGTGCCATGCTTCCCGGCCCCGTCAATCCCCAGCATCAAACCTCCTGCTTCGATGGCCCTGCCCCCCGCCGCGCCCGAGCGCCAGCTCAAGCACAGCCGCCACATCGATGTGCAAATCTATGCACGCGGCACCGGGCTGTGGGAAGTCGACGCGGTCATCACCGATGTGAAGACGCGCGATGCCGAGCTCGCCGACGGCGTGCGCCGCGCCGGTGAACCGATCCACGACATGCTGCTGCGCCTGGTGATAGACGAGTCTTTCAACGTGCTCGAAGCCGGCTCCGAGACCCGCGCCATGCCCTACCCCGGCGAGTGCGACCACCATGGCGACGCTTATCAGAAGCTGGTCGGCCTGAACCTGATGCGCGGCTTTCGCTTTGCCGTGTTGGAGCGCCTGGGCGGCACCGCCGGCTGCACCCACCTGACCGAGCTGACGCAAGTGCTGCCCACGGCCGTGGTGCAGGCCTTTGCTGGCGATGTGATCAACACCCGCGGCGATGGTGACAATGCCAAGCAACCTTTCCAGCTCGACCGCTGCCACGCCCTGCGCACAGACGGCAACGCCGTGCGCACCTATTACCCGCGCTGGTACAAGCCTGCGCGGCCCGAGTCCCACCCGCAGTCAACCGTTCCCCGAACCTGAGTGAAGAGAGTCCGCGATGAAAATTCATGAATACCAAGGCAAGGAAATCTTGGGCGCCGCCGGCGTGCCGGTGCCCCGCGGCTACCCCGCATTCAGCGTGCAAGAAGCCACCGAAGCTGCGCAAAAGCTGGGCGGCCCCGTGTGGGTGGTGAAGGCACAAATCCACGCCGGTGGCCGCGGCAAGGGCGGCGGCGTGAAGCTGGCCCGCTCGCTTGACGAGGTGAAGCAGCTGTCGGGTGAGATCCTTGGCATGCAGCTCAAGACCCACCAGACCGGCCCGGAAGGCCAGAAGGTGCGCCGCCTGTTGATCGAAGAAGGCGCCGACATCAAGAAGGAATACTACGTGGCGGCCGTGACAGACCGCGCCACGCAGCGCGTTGCGATCATGGCCAGCAGCGAAGGCGGCATGGACATCGAAGAGGTGGCCCACAGCACGCCCGAGAAAATCATCAAGGTCTTCGTCGACCCGGCTGCCGGCCTGACCGATTCCCAAGGCACCGAGCTGGCCAACGGCATCGGTGTGCCAGCTGCTTCGCAAGCCCAAGCCATCGACGTGTTCAAGAAGCTGTACCAGATCTACATGGACACCGATTCGTCGCTGGCCGAGATCAACCCGCTGATTCTTGAAGGCAACGGCGGTATCAAGGCACTCGACGCAAAGTTCAACTTTGACAGCAACGCCTTGTTCCGCCACCCAGAGATCGTGGCCTACCGCGACCTCGACGAAGAAGACCCGGCCGAGATCGAAGCCAGCAAGTTTGACCTGGCCTACATCCAGCTCGACGGCAACATCGGCTGCCTGGTGAACGGCGCGGGCCTCGCCATGGCCACCATGGACACCATCAAGCTCTTCGGCGGCGAGCCGGCCAATTTTCTTGACGTGGGCGGCGGCGCCACCGCCGAGAAAGTGACCGAAGCCTTCAAGATCATGCTGAAGAACCCCAAGGTGAAGGCGATTCTCGTCAACATCTTCGGCGGCATCATGCGCTGCGACACCATCGCCGAAGGCGTGATCGCCGCGTGCAAGGCGGTGAACCTCTCCGTGCCGCTGGTGGTGCGCATGAAGGGCACCAACGAAGACCTCGGCAAGAAGATGCTGATGGAGTCCGGCCTGCCCATCATCAGTGCCGATTCAATGGCCGAGGCCGCGCAAAAAGTCATGGCTGCCCTGAAGTAAGCCACGAGGAAAAAACCATGAGCATCCTGATCAACAAAGACACCAAGGTCATCACCCAAGGCATCACCGGCAAGACGGGGCAGTTCCATACCCGCATGTGCCGCGACTACGCCAATGGCAAGGCGGCATTCGTCGCCGGCGTGAACCCCAAGAAGGCCGGCGAAGACTTCGAAGGCATCCCCATCTTTGCAAGCGTGAAAGACGTGGCGAAGAGCACCGGCGCCACCGTGAGCGTGATCTACGTGCCGCCAGCCGGCGCGGCTGCTGCCATCTGGGAAGCCGTTGAGGCCGACCTTGACCTGGCCATCTGCATCACCGAGGGCATCCCCGTGCGCGACATGCTGGAAGTGCGCAACCGCATGAAGGCCAAGGAAGCCAAGGGTGGCAAGAAGACATTGCTGCTGGGGCCGAACTGCCCGGGGCTCATCACGCCCGATGAAATCAAGATCGGCATCATGCCGGGGCACATCCACCGCGCGGGCCGCATCGGTGTGGTCAGCCGCTCGGGCACGTTGACGTATGAAGCCGTGGCACAGCTGACCGAAATCGGCCTTGGCCAATCGAGCGCGGTCGGCATCGGTGGCGACCCGATCAACGGGCTCAAACACATCGACGTGATGAAGCTCTTCAACGACGACCCGAACACCGACGCCGTGATCATGATCGGCGAGATCGGGGGGCCCGACGAAGCCGAGGCCGCTCGCTGGTGCCAGGCCAACATGAAGAAGCCCATCGTCGGCTTTATCGCCGGCGTGACCGCGCCTCCCGGCAAGCGCATGGGCCATGCCGGCGCGCTGATCTCGGGCGGTGCCGACACGGCCGACGCCAAGCTCGCCATCATGGAAGAGTGCGGCTTCACCGTGACTCGCAACCCGTCGGAGATGGGCAAGCTGCTCAAGGCCTTGCTCTGATCGAAAGGGCGCTCCGTACTACTACGCACGTGGCGGTGCGAGCGCCTTTCTAGAATCCACAGCAGCTCGAATGAGGAGAGCCCGTCGCGGCTCTCTGACATCACCACACAACGGGCCCTGCCATGGATTTCACTTCCGCCGCGTTTTGGGCCGCCCTCGGCTCGATCATTCTTGCCAACGTCATTCTGTCGGGTGACAACGCTGTCGTGATTGCCATGGCGGCGCGCTCGCTGCCGGCGCACCAGCAAAAGAAGGCGATCTTCTGGGGAAGTGCCGCGGCCATCGTGCTGCGCATCATCCTGACGCTGGTTGCCGTAGAGATGCTCAAGTGGCCCTACCTCAAGATCGTAGGCGGGCTGCTGCTGCTCTACATCGGCATCTCGCTGCTGGGCGAAGAAGATGGCGACGATGGTGGCCCTAAGGAAGTGGGAGGCCTGATGGCCGCGATCCGCACCATCCTTGTGGCCGACCTAGTGATGAGCCTAGACAACGTGCTGGCGGTGGCCGCGGCCGCCAAGGGCAACACGCCGTTGTTGGTGATCGGCCTGGCAGTGAGCATCCCGCTGATCATCTTTGGCAGCACCTTGCTGCTCAAGGTGATGGACAAGTTCCCCATCATCATCACGCTCGGTGCCGCCTTGCTGGGGTTTCTAGCGGGCGAGATGATGCTCACCGACCCCGCCGTCACGGCCCGATTCGGAGAGTTGTCGCACACCGTCGTCAACATTGCCGGTGCGGTCGGCGCTGCGATGGTGGTGGCGGTGGGCACCTGGCTGCAAAGGCGTGCTCGCCGAAGCGTGATTTCCTGAGGGTTTTGAGCCTTACGCCGCAGGCCTGCACACCTATGCTGCAAGCTTGAAGGGGAGTAGCTCGACCCGAACGCCCAGCCCTCGTGGTGCGGCGCGAAGGTTTCAGTAAGCCGTCAATACGAAGCGCAAGCTTCCGGTTTGCTGGGCCATAAAACACACTCCAGCCGAGCAAGACCTTCGATGCAAGCCGTATGACGGCAGGCTCGAAGGCGACCCTATTCAACGCCCCCCGCCCTGTCTCCAGTTGGCTTGCACCGTTTGTCGTGCAACTGCTCTGGAGAACACATGGAACTCTTTTCTTCCGCTTGGCTATCGGCCTTGCTCGCGATCGTTCTGATCGACCTCGTCCTCGCGGGCGACAACGCCATCGTGATCGCGCGGGCCGCCCGCAACCTTCCAGCACACCTTCAAAAGAAGGCCATCGTCGTGCGCACCACGATGACGGTCGGCGTGGTGTGGCTGCTGCGCGTTCCCGGCCTGATGGCCATTGGCGGACGTCAAGGTGTTCGATGCCCGCCGACCGCGGCTGGGCAACCGGCCGAGCCGATGGCCCCTGCCGCGCCCGCGCACGAGATCAGCCGCTGGGCCTGCCCGGTCGCCGTCACCACAGGTTTGAGCGCCAAGCTGGCCTTGGCAGACTGACACTTCTGACAGGGGGCACGGCGCTTCCCCCGTGCTAATGTCCCCCTCGGTTCACCGGGAGTTGACCCCAGCACATGGGCAAAGAGTTGGTCTGGACGTTAACGCTCACAGGCATCGCGTTGCTTGTTGCGGCGGCTTATCTCGCCTGGGGGCTTCCGCGTCTGCGGCCCCGCCTCGGTTTGCTTGTGTCCGCGGTGCTCGTGATGGCGGCTGCTGTGCTCGGTGCCTTGCTGGCGCCGAGTCAAACGAGGTGGCTCGCGGCCCTGCCGGCCATCGCCCTGCTCTTTGGACACATCGGGTTCTCGGCCGTCCGGCGCAGCGCGACCGCAGTCGCCGCACCTGGAAACAAGCCGGCCGCGCCGTTGACCGAAGCGACCAGTGCTGCCCCCGAGCGGCAATTTTTCGGCCGATACCAGGTCGAAAAAGAGGTAGGCCGAGGAGCCATGGGCGCGGTCTACGTGGGGCTAGACCCCAAGATCGGCAGGCTCGTGGCAATCAAGACCATGGCGCTGAGCAAGGAGTTCGCTGGCGACGAGTTGGTTGAGGCGCGCGCGCGCTTCTTCCGCGAAGCCGAGACGGCCGGGCGTCTGCAGCACCCCGACATCGTGACCATCTTCGATGCGGGTGAAGACCAGGGCCTCGCCTTCATCGCGATGGAGTTGCTCAAGGGCGACAACCTTGAGCCCTATGCGCAGCCGAACCGCTTGTTGTCGGTGGACGTGGTGCTGAGCACGGTTGCTCGGGTGGCCGATGCGCTGGCCTATGCCCACAGCCAGGGCGTCGTGCACCGCGACGTGAAACCGGCCAACGTGATGATCGACCTGAGCGCCGGTGTCGTGAAGGTCACCGATTTCGGCATTGCCCGCATCACCGATTCCAGCCGCACGCGCACCGGCCTGGTCTTGGGCACTCCCTCTTTCATGTCACCCGAGCAACTGGCGGGCCGGCGCGTGGACGGCCGCAGTGATCTCTACTCGCTGGGCGTCATGCTGTTCCAGCTGCTGACCGGCCGCCTGCCGCACCGATCGGATTCGATGGCCACGCTCATGCAGCAAATTGCAAACGAGCCCGCACCCGACGTGCGCAGCCTGCGCCCCGAGCTGCCCGAGTCACTGGCGCGAGCCGTCGCGCTTCTGCTCGAAAAGCGCCCCGAAGCGCGCTATGCAGGAGGGCAGCAGCTTGCCGCCGATTTGCGCACCATCGCACACGACATGGCCGAGTCAGGCCAGCAGCCAGGCCCGCCACTCGCATCGTCAGACCCCCCCGATTCCAGCGGATTCGCCGCGACGGTAAAAATGGAGCGTGCCGATCCAAGGCACAATTCCGGCTCCTGATGAGTTGAATACTCAATGAACCTGCCTGCGCTCGCCACTGCCATGTCGCTCGAGTTCTTCAGTGCCACGGATACCGGCCGCGCCCGCAACAACAACGAAGATTCCATCGCTGTTCAAGAGGTTGCAGGTCTGGTGGTGCTGGCCGATGGCATGGGCGGCTACAACGCCGGCGAAGTGGCCAGCGGCATGGCCACCTCCTTCATCAAGACCGAGCTCGGCCGCTGGCTCCAAGAGGCTTCGGGCAGTGCGTCAGACACCGATGTGCGCCGCGCGATGGACATCTGCGTCGACAACGCCAACCGCGCCATCTTCAATGCCGCCAATTCCAACCCCCAGTACGCTGGCATGGGCACCACACTCGTGGTGGGTGCCTTTCGCGATGGCCGCCTGCTGATGGGCCATGTGGGCGATTCGCGCGGCTACCGGTTTCGGGGTGGCCGCCTGGTACAGATCACCCACGACCACTCGCTGCTGCAAGAGCAGATCGACTCTGGGCTGATCACGCCTGAGCAGGCGGCGTTCTCCACCAACAAGAACCTCGTGACCCGCGCGGTGGGTGTCGAAGACACGGTGCTGCTCGAGACGCATCTGCACGACATCATGCCGGGGGATATTTACCTGTTGTGTTCAGACGGCTTGTCCGACATGCTGGACGATGACGGCATTGCGCAAGTGTTGCAAGCGCACGACTCACTGGAAGAGGCCGGGGCGGGGCTGATTGACGCAGCCAATGACGCCGGTGGAAAGGATAATATCGCGGTGGTGTTGGTGCGGGTGCGGGGGCAAAGCAGCCCGCCCCGGTCATGGTGGCCTTTCAGGCGCTGAGTTCACACGACACACCACATTTCGGCCCCGTCCGCGGGCCAAGAGACAGACAAGAGACTGAGGTCAAGCATGGGCAAGCTGGTCGTATCGCTCGACGGTGTGGTGATCAAGGAAGTACAGATCACCAAAGACAAGACGACCCTCGGCCGGCGGCCTTACAACGACATCGTGATCGACAACCTGGCAGTCAGCGGTGAGCACGCCGTGCTGCAGATGGTGGGCACCGACGTTTTCATCGAAGACCTCAATAGCACCAACGGCACCTACATCAACGGCAAGGCCGTCAAGAAGCAGCTGCTGACCCACAACGACACCGTCGAGATCGGTAAATACAAGATCAAGTACCTCGTAGACGACGGCACCGACTACGAGAAGACCATGATCATGAAGCAGGGCGCCCCGGCCCCTGCGAGCTACAGCCACGGTTTTGCTCACACCTCGGCACAAGGCGGCCCGGCTTCGGGCTTCGGCGGGCTGGGGCAGGCGGTCATCCCCGGCACGATCAAGGTGCTGAATGGCGCCGCAGCCGGCCGTGAAGTCGCGCTCACCAAGGTCGTCACCACTGTCGGCAAGCCCGGCGTGCAGGTGGCGTCTATCACCAAGCGCCCGGGCGGCTATGTGTTCGCCCACGTGGAAGGCGCCAACCGCCCCACCATCAATGGCAACCCGCTGGTCGGCGACACCTTGCATCTGAAGAACGGCGACGTGATCGAGCTCGCCGGCACCCAGATGCAGTTCATCCAGGTCTGAGCCCTTCGCGCGCCCGCTCAGACCCGTACGGGCTGAGCCTGTCGAAGCCGGCGCCCGGCTGTGATGCTTTTCACGCTGAGCGCTTTGCCATAGCAAAGCCACCGCGCAATCGCGCTGAAATGCGACATCGGCACCTTGCAGTGGCGCCCCACTGCCATCAGCATTGCATTGCAGCGCGCAGTTTGCGCTGAACAGTGGCCCAGCCCGCTCCCAGACCCATGAAAATCCGCGTTCTCGGCTGCTCCGGCGCCATCGCCGAAGGCAGCCGAACCACTTCCTTTTTGGTCGACCACGACGTGCTGGTCGACGCCGGAACGGGGGTGGGTGATCTACCGCTAGAAGCGTTGGCGCAGATCGACCACATCCTCATCAGCCACTCGCACCTCGACCACATCCTGGCCATCGGCCTGCTGGCCGACAGCGTGATGCGCTTGCGCGCTGCGCAGGGTCGTGGGCCGATTCAGGTGCATGCCCTGCCAGAGACGCTGGAGGCCTTGCGCAAGCACATTTTCAACGGGGTGATTTGGCCTGATTTCACGCGGCTGCCCCATGCAGACAAGCCCGTGCTGCAGCTGGTGCCCTTTACGCTGGGAGAGCGGCTCAACCTGGGTGGCAAAAGCTTTGAAGTGTTGACTGCCACACACACGGTGCCTGCGGTCGGCTTTGCCTTGCAAGGCCGCGACGGCTGGTGGGTCTACACCGGTGACACGGGCCCCAACCCTGCCTTGTGGGCGCGCTTGTCGAGCATGAAGGTCACCCACCTCGTCATCGAAACCGCGTTCAGCAATGAAGAGTGCGAACTTGCGCAGCTGAGCCAGCACCTGTGCCCGAAGAAGCTGGGCTTGGAGCTGAGCCAGCTGCAAGGCAGCGTCAACGTGCACATCACGCACATCAAGCCGGGTGAGGTGTGTTCAGTGATGGCCGAAGTGGGCGGGCTGAACACATCACACCATGTGAGCGCGCTTCAAGCGGGGCAGGTCTTGGTGATGGATTGACCGGGCAACCCGCTTGCGAAGGCCAGTTCCGGCTAGGTAAATCGAGCCCCGTCAACGACAATTGAGAAAGGATCCGCACCATCCAGCGCGTCTCGAAGCGTCAGCAGCAAGCAGCCGATCTTGCTTACTGGCTGGCACGCCCCATGGCAGACCGCATTGCAGCCGTAGAGGCCTTGCGCTTGCAGGCGTACATGGCGGGCGAAATTCCTGATGCTGAACCGCGACTTCAAAGAGTTTGTCGAGTTACTCAACGCAAAGGGCGTTGAGTAACTGGTAGTCGGTGGCTACGCGTTGGCCGCTCATGGGCACCCGCGCTACACGGGAGACATCGATTTCTGGGTTCGGCCCCGCCGCAGAAAACATTGCTCGGCTTCTGAGCGTACTTGGCGACTTCGGGTTCGCTTCCCTTGGCTTGAGCGCCGCCGATTTCGACGCCGATACTGTGGTTCAACTCGGGCAACCACCGCGCCGCATTGACCTGCTGACCGCCATCGACGGCGTGGAGTTTGTGGCTGATTCACACGACGCGAGCGGGTCGCGTTGGCAGGGGTTCAGTTGAACATCATCGGCGTGGAAGACTTCAAGACCAGCAAGCGCGCGGCGGGGCAGCTCAAAGACCTGGCCGATGTTGAGAGCTTGACGCCGCAAGCCGCTGACCCGTTGAACCCAGCGAAACCCGAGTCTTCGGAATAGAGCTTGTCGAGGCGGTGTCAAAGGGCAGTGACGATTTCCGTCAACCTGTGTCAGTGTGCAACGTGACTTCTTTCCACTGGTGACCGTTTGTGTCAGATCAGTGGGCGAATTCCACGGTTTTTCAAGCGATCCCCCTTGGCACGCACGGTGCAACTAAGGCCATGTGTCTCCCCTCATCCGTCCCTCACAGGAGTTTTCTATGAAGCGTTCTATGCAAAAGGGTTTTACCCTGATCGAACTGATGATCGTTGTCGCGATCATCGGCATCTTGGCCGCCATCGCGCTGCCGCAGTACCAGACCTATGTTGCGAAGTCCCAAGTGGCG
>NZ_JBKJOQ010000117.1:0-5230 GCF_046595475.1 Rhizobacter sp. | reverse complement strand
ACGACGGCAAGCTGTGGATACGCCTGCGCGATGACGGTCAGGGCCTGGCCATCGCCAAGATCCGCCAGCGCGCCGCCGAGCAAAACCTGCTCACCCGGGGCCAGAAGAGCAGCGACGACGAGGTGGCCCAGCTCATCTTCCGCTCGGGCTTCTCGACAGCCGAGCAAGTGACCGAAGTCTCGGGCCGCGGTGTGGGCATGGACGCGGTGCGGGGCTTCTTGGAAAAAGAAGGCGGCTCCATCGCCATTCGATTCCTTGACGACCGCGAAGACACCGACTACCGGGCCTTCGAGACCGTGATCGCCTTGCCCGACAAATACGCCGCCTCGCTCAGCGCGGCCATGTCATTCGATGCCCTGCGGGCACGTTTGCTGGTGGACAAGGCCAGCCCGGGCTTCAGCTTGGGCGCCAACGGCCGATAGACATTTGGAACCTTCCGACCAAACCCATGCCATGACTCTTTCAATTGCACTCTTCGCGCTCGGGCTGGTCGCCGGTACCCTGGCCAGCCTGTGGTGGGGGCGCAAGCGCACCGCGCTGGCGGTAGAGGCGACCCGACGCGCCGTGGCCAGCGAAGTTGAGCAGGCCGCGCAGCTGAGCATCGCCGAGCTGGCGCAGCAACTCGACGAACTGCGGCGCGCCGGCGAACGCGATCGCGCCGGCTTGCAGACCCAAGCCCACGAGCAGCAGCGCGCGCATGAGCAGATGCTGAGCCGCGCCACCGGTGGCGTGAAATCGCTGCGCAACCACGCGCAGCAGGGCTACGACCAGTTGAGCGCCACCATCGACAAGCTGCTGGGCCTGATCGAGACCTTTGAGCGCTGGAACGCCGAGCTCAACCAGTTGCTGCAGCACAACCGCGAAATGCATTCGAAGAACGACGAGTTTGCGCAGATCGTCAACCAGGTGATCATCGTGGCGCTCAACGCGTCGATCGAAGCGGCACGCGCCGGCGACCAGGGCCGCGGCTTCGCCGTGGTGGCCTCCGAAGTGCGCGACCTGGCCACGCGGGCCGACAAGCTCTCCAAGGATTACCGCAGCAACTTGTACAAGAACGACCTCATCACGGGCGCTACTTTCCAAGACCTGCAGGCCGGCGGCAAGATGATTGCCGGCGCGCTCAATGAGCTGCGCCTGTTGAACGGCAAGACGCGCCAGACCGTGATGGCGGAGGCGGCTTGAGCTCGATTCGCGTTACCGTCAGCGATCGCGCAAGGCTAGGCCTCGACCAGTTCGTGGCCCACGCGGTAAAGAGCGCCTTGGCACCGGCCGGTGCGGGTTGCGCGGTGGTGCAGGCTGACGACGCCGCAGGCCCCGCAAGCGGCCGCGAGGTGGTGATGCTCACCGTCTCGTCGTACATGTTCCGCGTGCTGCTCTTCATGCACTTCGACCGCAGCGCCGCCATGCGTGCGCACCTGGCCTCTCTTGGCAATGTGGCGGTGGAAACGATGGACGACGAGCGTTTTGCAGACGACCTGATGGAGCGCGGCAACCTTTGCTGCGGCGCCCTCAACCGCGACCTTTCGGTCTTCTTCCCGCACATCGGCATGTCCACGCCCTGCATTCTCAAGCGCAGCTCGGTCGACCATGTGGGAGCGGTGCACCCGGTGCTCACGCGTCGCTACCGAGCCGAGCTCGGTTCAGGGGTGGAGATGCACTTCACGCTGGCAGTCTGTGCCTTCGCCGACCTCGACTTTCCCTACGAGCCGCGTGCGGCAGAAGAAGTGGAAGAAGACACGGCTGGCGAACTGGAGATGTTTTGAACATGACCGCAAGCCCCCTCTCCTTCTGATCGATCTGTATCTCTACCCATTCAAGAGGTCAAACATGGCACAAATTCTGGTTGTTGACGATTCGAGCACGGTGCGCGTCGAAGTGAGCGACTTTCTCAAGAAAGCCGGCCTGGTCGTGGAAACAGCCGTGGACGGCCGTGACGGCTTGACCAAATTGAAGGGTGACCCCAACATCAAGCTCGTGGTCAGCGACGTCAACATGCCCAATATGGACGGCCTGACCATGGCCGAGAAAATCCGCAGCGAGCTGAACAACGCAGCGGTCAACATCATCATGCTGACGACTGAAAACTCACCCATCATGAAAGAGCGTGGCAAAGCCGCCGGCATCAAGGGCTGGATCGTGAAGCCGTTCAAAGGCGACGCCGTGCTCGCCACCTTCAAGAAACTGGCCGGAGCCTGATCACGATGGACACCTACAAGCCGAGCGGCGCCACCGAGGCGAGCGCGCACCCGACTGTGCAGCAGCTCGGCACCTTGCTGCGAGAAGCGTCTCGGCTGCAGGCCATCCAATACTTCGACGACGCGAGCGTCACGGTGGCGCAGCCCGAGGCTGATTTGCAGCTGGGCCAAGTGCTGCGCCGCTACATGTCGCTCGTCATTCTCAACAGCCGCGATCTGCGCATCGTCTTGAAGCTGCATTTCGACCTCGACGACATGCAGGCCTACCGGCAGTCTCGCGGCGCGACAGGGCATGACCTGGAGCCAAAGCAAGTCATCGACTACCTGAAGGAGCTGAGCAACCAGGTTGGTGGCCGGGTGTGCAGGGCGTTCGACGCCCAGCAGTTGCCCATGGGCATGAGCGTGCCGCTGTGCACGCGCGGCATCTACGAAATCTATGCCGACTACAACGCCAAGGCAGGTGCGGTGGTCAAGGGAGGCGAGATGTGGCGCCTGAGCGGCGGCTTTGGCACGCTTTACTGCAGCTGCTATTGCGAGCTGCCCGCAGGCGCCGACTACAGCGCAGTGACCTGCGAAGACAACGACGCCGACACGGGCGAACTGGATTTCCTATGACCGCCCACAACGAGCTGCTGGCCTCACAGCGCATCCTCTCCATGCTGGAGGGGGCCTGCGAGCACAGCGAAGAGGTGCTCGACAACGTGCCCAGCGTGTTCGTGGTGCTCAACCACGAAAACCGCATCATCCGCAGCAACCGCATGTTTTGCGACCTGGTGGGTGAAACCATGGGCAGCATCCTGCACCGCGACTTCGCCTCGTTTTTCAACGACGAAAGCCGCGCACTCCTGCTGCACCACTTCCGCGAAGTGCGGGGGAGCTCCGACCCTCAGGCGCGTGCCAATGCCAAGCTGGAGCTCGAATGCGCCGGCGAAGGCGGCGCGGCCAAGCCCTTCTTCTGGCGCATGTCGCGCCTGCAGCACCCGGGTGCTGCCGAAGGCGCCGTCATCTCGGTGATCGGCAGCGACCTGTCGGAGCTCTATCAGTCAGAGCTCAAGTTGATGAGCATCTTCTCCAGCATTCCGCTCGGGCTGCTCATCATCGACCGCGACGGTGTGGTGATGGAAGTGCTGTCTGAGTATTGCCAGGTGTTGCTCAACCAGTCGAGCCTGAACGGCTGCTCACTGCCTGAGCTGCTGCGGCATGCCAATGAAGACCGCCGCAGTGAGATCGACCAGGTTTTCGAGCACTTGCGTGCTCACGCCAGCCGCCCGGCCGCCGACTTCCAGGCACTCGAGGCCAACGGCGATCACCTCGACCGGCTGCGCACCGGCGACGGCAGCGCACCGAGCGCGCAGGGCCAGCGCTGGATACGCGCACGCTTTCAGCCCATCGTCAAGAACCAGGTGGTCGAGCACTACCTGGCGGTGGTGGAAGACATCACTGCGAGCCAAGTGGCCCAGAGCGAGATAGCGAAAGCCGACTTGCTGGGCCGCCAGGCCAAGGCCTTGTATGAATGCGCGATACGCGACCCGTTGTCAGGCCTTTACACGCGGCTCTTCATGACCGACAGTGTGAGCCCGCTGCTGGCCTCTGCCAAACGCGGCAACCTGATGGAGCTTGCTGTCGTGATGCTTGACATCGACCATTTCAAGAAGGTCAACGACACCTTTGGCCACGACGCGGGCGACATGGTGATCCGTGCAGTGGGGCAGATCATCAAATCGTGCGTGCGCGACACCGACATCCCGATCCGCTACGGCGGCGAAGAGTTCGTGCTCGCGCTCCCCACTACCGACACCGGCGCCCCGGGTGGCGCCGCCGTCGCCGAGCGCATCCGCGCCCAGCTTGAGTCTTACTCCGTCGACATCGGCGGCGGCAGGAGCGTCAAGGTCACGACGAGCTGCGGCGTGGCCTACTGCAACGAGAACGACACCCTCGACGGCCTCATCCAGCGCGCAGACAAATACCTGTACGAGGCCAAGCACGGCGGCCGCAATCGCGTGTGCGTGGAACAGACATCTGGAGCATGACCATGCCACGTATCCTGGTGGTTGACGACGCCTTTGCCATTCGCAGCGCCCTGCGCACCTTGCTGACCGCTAACGGCTTTGAAGTGTTCGAGGCCGAAAACGGCGAGCAAGGCCTGGAGGCGATCGCACGCCAACCCGTCGACCTGGTGATTTCCGACCTCAACATGCCCGGCATGGACGGCCTCACCATGTGCGGCCACATCAAGCAGCAAGGCCACAACGTGCCCATCTTCATGCTCACCACCCAGTCGAGCCCGGAGCTCAAGGCACGCGGGAAAGACAGCGGCGTGGTGGCATGGATCGTCAAGCCGCACAAGGACGACATCTTGCTCAAGGGCATACAGAAGGTGTTGAAGCTGCCGGGTTGAACTGGGTTGGTTGTGCTTGCGCACTGCTCTGTCCGTTCAGCCCGTTTAGCCCGCTGCCCGTTCAACCCATTCAATCTGCTCAGCCCGCTCAGCCCGCTCAGCTCGCTCAGCCCGTTCAATCCGTTCAATCCGTTCAGCCTGAGGTATCGAAGGCCCGCTCCTTCTGTGCCGCTTCGCGTGGTTGTTTCTACCTGGCTTGCCCGACGGCGCCGGGTAGTCGCCCCGGCGGGCGAGTCACTTTCATTTGTCGCGCCAAATGAAAGTAACCAAAGCAAAGGCGCTCTCCATCTTGCTGTACGGCTACGGCTACAGGCTACGGCCTGTCAACGCCATGCTGAAGACAAGCCGCACACCTGCTGCGATTTCTTCACCACTCGCCTCGCTGCGCATCGGCTGGATGGAGCCGATGCGCAGCGAGGCGTCTGGTGTTGCTGGTGTTTCATCTCCCCCTTCGGACGAGCTGAGCAGCACAGGGCTTTGCGGGGCGCGCGCAGCGCGCATCAACCTCTGACTTCGGGCAGCTGTTTGAGCGCAGCGGCCGCAGGCCGCGTAGCGAGTTCTGCCCGACCCGCAAAGACCGAGCAGCGCAAGGCAGCCCTCGCACCGCGAGGGCCGAGTCGGCAGGGGTCGCTTCTTT
>NZ_JBKJOQ010000060.1:0-73498 GCF_046595475.1 Rhizobacter sp. | reverse complement strand
GCGATGGTCTTCGTGCCCTGCGAGGGCGGCCTGTCGCACAACGAGCTGGAAAATGCCCGCCCCGACGAGATCGCCGCCGGGGCGAGCGTGCTCATAAACGCAATGGTTGCCGCGGCGGTCGTCGCCGGGGAAGCCAGGGCAGCCTGAGAGAAAAGGAAAGAAAATGAACGATCGCGCCAGCAATGCAGTGGATCTCGAACGCAGTGCCTTTTTCATGCCGTACACGGCGAACCGGGAGTTCAAGAAGGCCCCGCGCCTGCTCGAGCGCGCCGAGGGCATGTACTACTGGACGCCCGAGGGGCGCAAAATCCTCGACGGCACCGCCGGCCTGTGGTGCGTGAATGCGGGCCATTGCCGCCCGAAGATCGCCGAGGCCATCGCCGCGCAGGCGAAGAAGCTCGACTTCGCGCCTTCGTTCCAGATGGGGCACCCGATTGCATTCGAATTCGCCGATCGCCTCTCGGCCATCGCGCCCAAAGGATTGGGCCGCGTGTTCTACACCAACTCGGGTTCGGAATCGGCCGATACCGCGCTCAAGATCGCTTTGGCTTACCATCGCGTGCGCGGCGAGGCCGGCCGCTTCCGCCTGATCGGCCGCGAGCGCGGCTACCACGGCGTCAACTTCGGCGGCATCTCGGTGGGCGGCATGGTGGCCAACCGCAAGATGTTCGGCACGCTGCTGAGCGGCGTAGACCACATCCGCCACACGCACGACGCGCGCAATGCCTTCAGCAAGGGCCAGCCCGAGCACGGTGCCGAGCTGGCCGATGACTTGGAGCGCCTGGTCGCGCTGCACGACGCCTCGACCATCGCCGCCGTGATCGTGGAGCCGGTGGCGGGCTCCACCGGCGTGCTGCTGCCGCCCAAGGGCTATCTGGAGCGGCTGCGCAGCATTTGCGACAAGCACGGCATCCTTTTGATATTCGACGAAGTCATCACCGGTTTCGGCCGCCTGGGCTCGCCCTTCGCGGCCACGCATTTCGGCGTCACACCTGACCTGATGACGGTGGCCAAAGGCCTCACCAACGGCTGCGTGCCGATGGGCGCGGTGTTTGCCAGCCAGAAGATCCACGACGCCTTCATGACCGGCCCCGAGCACGCCATCGAGTTCTTCCACGGCTACACCTATTCAGGCCACCCGCTGGCCTGCGCCGCAGCCCTGGGCACGCTAGACACCTATGCCGAAGAGGGCCTGCTCACCCGCGGCGCCAAGATGGCACCCACCTTCGAAAGCGCGGTTCACTCTCTGCGTGAGCTGCCGAGTGTGATTGACGTGCGCAACATCGGCCTGGTGGGCGGCATCGAGCTCGCACCCATTCCGGGCGAGCCCGGCAAGCGCGCCTTCTCGGTCTTTCTCGACTGCTGGGAAAAGGGCCTGCTGATCCGCACCACCGGCGACACCATCGCGCTTTCGCCCCCGCTCATCATCGAAAACAAGCACATCGACCAGATCGTCGGCACGCTGTCAGACGCGCTCAAACGCGCTGCATGAGCTTTCTCGACCTCGACGAGAAGCTCGCCCGCCACTCCTACTACGACGCCACGGCGCCAAGGGCGCAAAGCTTCGCAGCGCTGGAAGGCGATCTTGTCTGCGACGTGGCCATCGTTGGTGGCGGCCTGGCGGGGCTCTCGGCCGCCATCGAGCTGGCAGACCGCGGCTACAGCGTCGCCCTGCTCGAAGCGCGGCAGGTCGGCGCCGGGGCTTCCGGCCGCAATGGCGGGCAGGCACTGGCCGGCCTGGCTTGCGAGCAGTCGACCATCGAAGCGCAGCTCGGCATGCAAGCCTCGCGCCGCGTCTGGGCCATGACACTGGAAGCGATAGACCTCATCCATCAGCGCTGCGCACGCTTCGGCATCCAGTGCGAGTGGCAAAGCGGCTACCTGAGTCTGGCCGTCAACGCACGCAAAGCGCTTGAGCTGCAGCGCTGGCATGCCCACATGCAGGCGCACTACGGTGACACCCATCCATGGATCTCGCCACAAGACCTGCCGAAGTGGATAGACAGCCCGCGCTTTCACAGCGGCATTCACGACACGCGCTCGGGCCACCTGCATCCGCTGAAGTACACCCTCGGCCTGGCGCGCGCCGCAGCCGGCCTGGGCGTCCGCATCTTCGAGCACACCGAGGTCATGCAGCTCACGCCGGGCGAGCCCACCCGCTTGCGCACCGCACGCGGCGAGGTTCGCGCCTCGCATGTCTTGCTGGCCGGCAACGTCTATCTGCAGGGCTTGGTTCCCCCACTGGCCCAGCGCATCATGCCGGTCGGCACCTACATCGTGGCCTCCGAAGCCATCGACCCTGCACTGCTGCGCTCGCTGATCCCCTCACGCTCGGCTGTCTGTGACACCAACTTCGTACTCGACTACTTTCGCCCCACCGCCGACCACCGCATGCTCTACGGCGGGCGGGTCAGCTACAGCACCGCCACACCGATCAATCTGGTGGCCAGCATGCAAAAGCGCATGGCTCGCAGCTTCCCGCAGCTGGCCCACACACCGGTCGAGTACGCCTGGGGCGGCTTTGTCGACATCTCGATGAACCGTGCGCCCGACTTCGGGCGCTTGCATGGGAATGTGTACTACCTGCAGGGCTTCTCGGGGCATGGCCTTGCGCTCACCGGCCTGGCCGGCAAGCTGGTGGCCGAAGCCATTGCAGGCAACGCCGAGCGCTTCGACCTCTTTGCGCGCCTGCGTCACCACCGCTTTCCGGGTGGCGCGCTGTTGCGCACGCCCGCCCTGGTGCTGGGCATGGCGTACCACCGCTTGCGCGACATGCTGTGAGACCGCGCCGCGCCAATGGCGGCGCGGTGGCTCACCCGTTTACTTCACGATCACCGTGTACATGCTCGTGCCACCGCCGTTCCACGCACCCAGCGAAACCGCGCCTGCGTTGAAGCGTTTGCGGTAGAGGCTGAAGCCGCGCGAGACCGTCGCGCTTTCGGCTTGCGTGAGGTCGGTGCCGGTGTCTGTCCAGCTGGCATCCACCCAGGCCGGGCGGGCCGAGCGGTTGTCCAGCGCCACATACACGTCGGCCGCGGCCGACAGCGAGAACATCACGAGCGGATTGGCTGTTGACGATTTCGAGGCATTGGCCGTTCTGATCCAGCTCGAACCCGCCACCTCGGCCGGCACCGCCGTGAAGGTATAGGTGCGGTCGCCATAGGTGGTGTTGTTCACCTGCAGGTTTTGCTGCACCGACCACGCACCCGCATTGGACGTGTCGGCCACCTGCAAGCCCGAGATCGTGGCTTTCATCGGGATGCCGCCTTCCCCACCTGCGTGCAACAGTGCCACGCTGCCCAGGAGCAACAGTCCGGAAGCTTGCGAAGACTGGTTAGGTGTGCCCACCGGACCGATCCACTTCACGCCGAGCCCGTTTTGGGCATCGCGGCTGGTGTTCCAAATGCTGTCTGCGTTGCGCTTCAAGAAGTCGAAGTACTGCGGCTTGTTGTTGCGGTCGGCGTTGTAGAGGCGCGCGAGGCCTTGCACTAACGGGCCCTTGAACAGAATCGCGTCACCGCCACAACCGTTGTTGTCGCAGGCATCGCGCAGCACGCCGTTGGAGAACACCATGTTGGTCATGGCCGATTCGGCCGTGCGCTCAGCGGTGGCCAGGTAGCTGCGGTCGCCCGTGAGCTGGTACATCTCGGCCATGCCGCTCAGGATCACGCCCTGGTTGTAGGCCCAGGTGGCCTGGCCGTTGTTCTTGCAAGCGCTGGTCAAGCCGTCGTTGATCAGGTTCTGGCCGTTGATCATGCCGCTGGTGTTGACGAACCAGCTCGAGGCCTTCAGCGCCCAGTCGCGATAGCTGCCGGCGCCGCTGCCATTGGGTGCACGGCGAGCCAGGCGCGCCGCCGTCAAGATGAAGAGCTCATTGGTGATGGCGTTCTTGTAGTTGCGGTCGTCGTTCCACCACACACCCCCACCGCACGTGCCGTCCCATGCCTTGGCAAAGTCGACAAAGATGGCCTGCGCTTCGACAAGGAAGGCGTTGTTGCCGGTCACGTCGTAGGCGCGGATCCAGGCGTTGGCATACCAGCCCATGTCGTCGTAGAAGAACTGGTGGCCGGGCACGCCCGAACGCCAGCCGCGACCATGCACCAGCGACTGCTCCAGCAGACTGAGGTATTTGGGGTCGCGCGTGCGCTCGTAGATGTTGACGATGGCTTCCATCGTCGGGCCCTTGGTCCAGTCGTTCCATGTCACATCAAAACCCTGCAGCAGCTTGTCCATCGCGGCCAGCTCGCGCGCATTGGCCACCGGGTCGGCGGTCGCGACGAAGGGCTTGAGCGCCGTGTGCCAGGCCGCGGCCATCTTGGCGTAGCCCGCGGGGTTGGGATGGGTGCCGTCGTACAGCTCGCTTGCCAACACGGCGGCGTTCATGTTCACGAAGCTCACGCGCTTGCCGGCCGCCACCTTCTGCTGGACGATGCCCGGGATGGAGGCGTTGTAGGTGTTGACCTTGGCATTGAGCCCCGTGTTGCCCAGCGGCGTGATCGAGGCCACGAGCAAGCGACTGTTGGGCAACCGGTTGGTGATCTGGTCGATGAGGCTGCTGAGCCGGTTTGGGGCGTTGGCGAGGTCGTCGTTGAACACCACGTCGTTGGTGCCAATCATCAAGGCGATGACTTGCGGGCGATAGGTGTCGAGCCAACCGTTGATCGAGCCGGCAATGCCGCTGATGCGCCAGCCGGGGTGCCCCTCGTGGTTCCTGTCGGCCATGCTGGCCGGGCCATTCGATTGCGAACCCACGAAGTCGATGGTGCCGCCGTCGTTGCGCAAGGCGTTGAACAAGGCCGTGCGGTAGCCACCTTGTGTGTCGACACCATCGGTGCCGTAGGTGATGGAGTCCCCCAGCGGCATGATGGTGGTGACGGGCGCCGCCAGCGCCCGTTCAAACTCCACCGGTATCGGCGCCGAAGGTGCTGCCTGGGCGAGCGTGGTGTCAGGCTCGGATGAGCCGCCGCAGCCGGCGATCAGTGCGAACGCCCATGCAGCCAACAGAGAACGGGATGTGTTCATGGTCGGGTCCCAGTGGCTACTTGACGATCACGGTGTACATGCTGGTCGCGCCACCGCCCGAGGGGCCGAGCGTGAGCGTTGCGCCAGCCGCGACGCGTTTGCGGTACAGGCTGAAGCCGCGCGACACAGTGGTGCTCTCGGCCTGCGTCAAGTCGCTGCCGGTGTCGGCCCAGCTGGCGTCGACCCATGTCGGCCGTGCGGCGCGGTTGTCTAGCGCGAGGTACACATCGGCAGCCGCGGAAACACTGAAGGTCGCAAGCGGGTTGCCGACGTATGCCTTGGACGAGTTGGCGGTGCGCACCCACGCGCCACCGGCCACCACGGCTGGCACGCTGCTGAAGGTATAGCTGCGGTCGCCATAGGCCAGATTGCCGGCCTGCAGGTTCTGCTGCACTGACCAGGCTGCCGCGTTGGTCGTGTCCGAGACGCGCAGATTCGTCACCTGCGGCTTGGGCGGAACGACGACTTCCCACTGTTCCTCACCCTTGGGGAATGCATTGAGCAGGCTGATGCTCCCCAGCAGAAGCAGGCCCGACGCCTGCGACGATTGCGTCGGCGTGCCCACCGGCCCGCCCCAATTCACGCCCAGCCCGTTTTGCGCGTTACGGCTGTTGTTCCACAGGCCATCGGCACTGACTTTCAGGAAATCGAAGTACTGAGGCTTGTTGGCGCGGTCGGCGTTGTACAGCCGCGCCAGGCCTTGCGTGAACATGCCCTTGAAAATCACCGCATCGCCGGTGCAGCCGCCTCCCCACGAGTCGCACACGTCGCGGAAGGTGCCGTTGGGGTGCACCATGCGCGTCATCGCCGACTCGGCAACCCGCTCGCCGGTGGCGAGATAGCCGCGGTCGCCGGTCAGGCGAAACATCTCGGCCATGCCGCCCAGGATCACGCCCTGGTTGTAAGACCAAGTGGCTTGGCCGTTATTGCCGCAGTTGCTGTTCAGGCCGTCGTTGATCAGGCTCTGCGCATTGATCAGGCCACTGCGGTTGACGAACCAGTCGGACTCTCTGAGCGCCCAGTCACGATAGCTGCCAGGCCCGGTGCCGTTGGGTGCGCGGCGTGCCAGGCGCGACGCGGCCAGCAGAAAGAGTTCATTGGTGATCGCGTTCTTGTAGTTGCGCTCGTCGGTCCACCAGATGCCGCCGCCGCAGGTGTTGTCCCAGGCCTTGGTCATGTCACTGAAGATGGCCTGAGCTTCGATCAGGAATGCCTTGTCGCCAGTCACGTCGTAGGCGCGCAGCCAGGCGTTGGCGTACCAGCCCATGTCGTCGTAGTAGAGCTTGTTGGCGTCGCCCGAGCGCCAGCCGCGGCCATAGCGCAAGGAGTCATCTATCAGCGTGCGGTACTTCGGGTCGCGGGTGCGCTGGTAGATGTTGATGATGGCGTCGAGCGTTGGGCCCTTGGTCCAGCCGTTCGAGCGCACGTTGAAGCCGACCAGCAACTGATTCATCGCAGCGGTTTCGCGGGCTTCGGCCACGGGGTCGACGGCAGCAGCCGTCTCGCGCTGGGCCTCCTGCGAGGCTGCAGCAGGCGGGGCCGTGGAGTCGTCTGCGGCGCCGCCGCAACCGGAGATCAGCACAGCAGCGGCCAGGGCTGCGAAGAAGGCGTGGGGTGTGTTCAAGTTGTCTCCTGTGTCTTCTGATGTGAACGCAAATGGAATAAACGTTCTTGTTCAGAAAAGGATAGAACACATGTTCTACAGCGTCCAGCGCCCTTCTTGCCGATTGGTGTCGATATGTGTGCCGGGCATGGGTGCTATCACTGAGACACAAGAAATGGGGAGATAAACAGACGATCCATAGGCTCACCTGCAGCCCCGGTTGACTTCGCCCACAAGGCGGGCACACTCATTGCTCACTAACGGTATACAGAAAGCCCAGTGCGCAAACGGCCAAGAACCTGGGCGCAGCAAGCCCAATGAACGCCATCTCTGAGACTGCACCGGGCCACAAACCGGTGGTTCTGATCCCCGCCTGCAACCGCATGATCGGGCAGCACCCCTTTCACGTCGCCGGCAAGAAGTACATCGACGCCGTGCGCCTGGGCGGCTGCCTGCCGCTCATCGTGCCCTTCGTGCACCTGAGCGAGGTTGATGAGTTGCTCGACCACGCCGATGGCGTGCTGCTCACTGGATCGCCCTCCAACGTGCACCCCAGCCACTTCGGCGAAGAGGTGCTCGACAAGACCCTGCCACTCGACATTGACCGCGACGCCTGGACGCTGCCGCTCATCCCCCGGGCGCTGGCACGCGGCATCCCGCTCTTCGCCATCTGCCGAGGCTTTCAGGAGGCGAATGTCGCCTTGGGTGGCAGCTTGTACCAGGCCGTACAAGAGGTGCCCGGCCAGCGCGATCACCGAGGCGTGACCGACAAGACAGCCGAAGAGCAGTACGACTTCGCCCACGACGTGATCGTGGAGCCGGGCGGTGCGCTCGCCGGCATCGTCGAGCAGCCGCAGTTCCGGGTGAACACCGCCCACGGCCAAGGCGTGAGAGAGCTGGCGCCTGGCCTGCGCGTGGAAGGCCGCGCACCTGATGGCCTGGTAGAAGCCTTTTCGCTGCCATCGGCCAAAGGCTTCAACCTCTGCGTGCAATGGCACCCCGAGTGGCAAGCCGCGCAAAACCCCATCTCGCTGCGCTTGTTCAAAGCCTTCGGCGCGGCCTGTCAAAGTTTCAGAAACCGCCATCGGGAGCCCCGCCACGACCCTGATCGCTAGCGACCGCCGCCCTGCCGCGCAGCGTGTCCAGCCAGATCGCCCTCTGGCCTACAACTCAAACAGGTGACCCCCCATGGTGGACAAGAACAATTTCAATTTCAGCGACCTGGAGCAGTGGCTCAACGACAGGCGCGTGACCGAGATCGAGTGCCTGGTGCCCGACCTCACCGGCGTGGCCCGCGGCAAGATCCTGCCGCGCGGAAAATTCACCGAAGACCGCGGCATGCGGCTGCCCGAGGCCATCGTGGCCATCGGCGTGACGGGTGAATTTCCTGAGGAAGGCCCTTACTACGACGTGATCCACGCGACCGACCGTGACATGCACCTGCGCCCCGACCCCAGCACCGTGCGCATCGTGCCCTGGGCGGTAGACCCCACCGCCCAGGTCATACACGACTGCTACGACCGCGACGGCAAGATGATTCCCTACGCACCGCGCTCGGTGCTGCGCAACATCTGCGACCTCTACGCCGCCGAGGGCTGGGACCCTGTCGTCGCCCCCGAGCTCGAGTTTTATTTGATCGAGCGCAGCATCGACCCCAACCAGCCACTGCGCCCACCCAAGGGCCGCAGCGGCCGTGCCGAAACCTCGCGCCAAGCCTATTCCATCGACGCGGTGAACGAGTTCGACCCGTTGTTCGAAGACATCTACGCCTACTGCGAGCAGATGGAGCTCAACGTTGACACGCTCATTCACGAGGTGGGCGCCGGGCAGATGGAAATCAACTTCTTCCACGACCACCCACTGGGCCTGGCCGACGAGGTGTTCTTCTTCAAGCGCACGATTCGCGAGGCGGCGCTGCGCCACGAGATGTACGCCACCTTCATGGCCAAGCCCATGGCCAACGAGCCCGGCAGCGCCATGCACGTGCACCAGAGCATCCTGAACAAGGCGACCGGCAAGAACATCTTCAGCAACCCTGATGGCTCGCCGAGCAAAGAGTTCTTCTGGTACATCGGCGGCCTGCAGAAGTACACGCCGGCGGCGATGGCGCTGTTTGCGCCCTACGTCAACTCTTACCGGCGGCTCGCGCGCTCCACGGCCGCACCCATCAACATCCAGTGGGGCACCGACAACCGCACTGTGGGCATACGCTCACCGGTGGCCACGCCTGCAGCACGTCGCATTGAAAACCGCGTGATCGGCGCCGACGCCAACCCCTATGTGGCCATGGCCGCCACCCTTGCCTGCGGCTACCTCGGCATGAAGAACCGCATCGAGCCTGCCCCCGAGTGCAAGGGAGACGCCTATCTCTCCGAGTACCAGCTGCCGCGCTCGCTCAGCGAAGCCCTGGGCTGGCTGGCCGACGAGAAGGAGCTGCACGACGTGCTCGGCAAGTCGTTCATCACCGTGTACTCCGAGGTCAAGGAGATCGAGCACGACGAGTTCATGAAGGTGATCTCGCCGTGGGAGCGCGAGCATTTGTTGTTGCACGTTTGACGCCAGCGTGTTGTCCCCTCTCCCACGGAGAGAGGGACAAATGCCGCCCAACGGAAAAATCCAAAACACCATGACCACACGAAGCACACAAGACTGGCAAGCCGCCGACACGGCCCACTACCTGCACCCCTTCACCGACTTCAAGTCGCTCGCAGGCAAGGGCTCGCGTGTCATCACCAAGGCTGACAACATCTACCTCTGGGACAGCGATGGCCACAAGATGCTCGATGCGATGTCGGGCCTGTGGTGCGTGAACGTCGGCTACGGCCAGCAAACGCTGATCGACGCCGCCACGCAACAACTGAAGACTCTGCCTTTCTACAACTCCTTCTTCCAGACGGCCACGCCACCGGCCATCGAGTTGGCCGAGCTGCTGGCTGAGGTGACGCCACCACAGTTCAAGCACGTGTTCTTCGCCGGCTCGGGCTCCGAGGCCAACGACACCATCGTGCGCATGGTGCGCCGCTACTGGGACCTTCAAGGCCAGCCGCAGCGCAGCGTGATCGTCAGCCGCCACAACGCTTATCACGGCTCCACCATGGCCGGTGCGTCGTTGGGCGGCATGAGCGGCATGCACGAGCAAGGCGGCCTGCCCATTCCGGGCATCGTGCACATCGAGCAGCCCTTCTGGTTCGAGAGCGACCGCAGCCTGAGCCGCGACGACTTCGGCCTGATGACGGCACGCGCGCTAGAGACCAAGATCACCGAGATCGGTGGCGACAAAGTGGCGGCCTTCATCGGCGAGCCGGTGCAGGGGGCTGGTGGCGTGATCGTGCCGCCCGCCACCTACTGGCCCGAGATCCAGCGCATCTGCGACAAGTACGGCATCTTGCTCGTCTCAGACGAGGTCATCACCGGCTTCGGGCGCACCGGCAACTGGTTTGGCTGCGAAACTTTTGGGTTCAAGCCCGACCTCATGACCTTTGCCAAGGGCGTGAGCTCGGGCTACATCCCACTGGGCGGAGTGATGGTCGGCGAGCGCGTGGCGCGCGCACTGATCGATGAGGGTGGCGAGTTCGCCCATGGCTACACCTACTCGGGCCACCCGGTGGCCTGCGCGGTGGCGGTGGCCAACATCAAGCTGATACAGCGCGAGCGCCTGGTCGAACGCGTGCGTGAGGAGCTGGGGCCTTACCTCGCCGAGAAGTTCAAGGCACTGGGCGAGCACCCCCTGATCGGTGAGGCGCAAACCTGTGGGTTGATGGGCGCCCTGCAAATCGTGCAAGACAAAGCCACCGGCGCCCCCTTCGACGGCAAGCTTGAAGTGGGCATGCTGTGCCGCGCGCATTGCTTCGGCAACGGCTTGATCATGCGGGCTGTGGGCGACCGCATGATCGTGGCGCCGCCCCTGGTGATGACGCTCGCACAGATCGACGAGATGGTGGGGCTGATCCGCCAGTGTCTCGATTTGACGCACGCCGAGCTCAAGCAGCGCGGCTGGCTGTGAGCGCTCGGTGTCGGTGGCACGGGGTTTGCCTGTAGAGCCACCCGATGGCGCGCTGCCTAGACTGGCGTGATCCTCGCGAGGTCAGACAAGATTTCAACGTAAAGGAGAAGGCAATGAAACAGGTGTTCGGTGCGCTGGGTTTGGCTCTTTCCGCAACGGCTTTTCTGTGGCCCATGCCCGCCGCGGCGCAAGAGGAAGAGAAGGTCCTGAACATCTACAACTGGTCGGATTACATCGCCGACGACACGCTGAAAAACTTCGAGAATGAGACTGGCATCAAGGTCCGCTACGACAATTTCGACAACAACGAAATCGTTCACGCCAAGCTGGTGGCGGGCAAGACCGGCTACGACATCGTGGTGCCTTCGTCGCACTGGGCCAAGCTGCAGGTCGATGGCGGCTTGCTGCGCAAGATCGACCGCAGCCTGATCCCGAACTACAAGAACCTCGACCCCGATGTGCAGGCCCAGCTCGCCAAGCTCGACCCGGGCAACCAGTACATGGTGAACTGGATGTGGGGCTACACCACGGTGGGCATCAACGTCGACAAGGTAAAAGCTGCGCTCGGCAGCACGCCCATGCCCGACAACGCCTGGGACCTGTTGTTCAAGCCCGAGTACATCAGCAAGCTCAAGAGCTGCGGCGTGTCTTTCCTGGACTCGCCCACCGAGGTGATCCCGGCCGCGCTGTATTACTTGGGCAAGCCGGCCTACAGCAAGACCGCCTCCGACTACACCGCGGCGGCCAACCTGCTCAAGACCATACGCCCTTACGTCACGTTGTTCAGCTCATCGGGCTACATCAACGACATGGCCAGCGGCTCGATCTGCGTGGCACTGGGCTGGTCGGGCGACATCAACATCGCCAGGCAACGCGCCATCGACGGCCGCACCGGGCAGAAGATCGAGGCCTTGCTGCCCAAGACCGGCGGCCTGCTGTTCTTCGACGTGATGGTGATCCCCAACGATGCGTCGCACCCAAACAATGCGCACAAGTTCATCAACTACATCTTGAGGCCCGAGGTGAGTGCAGCTCTCACCAACAAGGTGTTCTACGCCAACCCCAACAAAGAGTCCAAGAAGCTCATCAAGCCCGAGGTGGCCAACAACCCCACGGTGTTCCCGCCTGAGAGCGAGATGAAGAAGATGTCGGCCCCCGACGCCATCGCCAACGACTTGCGCCGATTGATGACCCGCACCTACACCTCGTTCAAAACCGGGCTCTGAGCGCCATGGCGCCGGCAGCCCAGCCCGACGCGGCCTCTGCGTTCCTGCAGATCCGTGAGGTGGTGAAAGACTTCGACGGCTACAAGGCCGTCAACAACGTCAGCATAGACATCGCTCAGGGCGAGATCTTTGCGCTGCTGGGCTCATCGGGTTGTGGCAAGACCACCTTGCTGCGCATGCTGGCGGGCTTCGAGACGCCCACCTCGGGCCAGATCATCCTCAACGGGCAAGACCTGGCCGGGCTGCTGCCCTGCGAGCGGCCGCTGAACATGATGTTTCAGAGCTATGCGCTCTTCCCTCACCTCACGGTATGGGAAAACGTGGCCTTCGGTCTCAAGCGCGACAAGCTGCCCAAGGACCAGGTCGCCGCGCAGGTTGAGACCATGCTGAAGCTGGTGCAGCTCGGCAAGTTCGCCAAGCGCAAGCCGCACCAGCTTTCGGGCGGGCAGCAGCAGCGCGTGGCCCTGGCACGCAGTCTGGCCAAGAAGCCCCAACTTCTCTTGCTGGACGAACCGCTGGGTGCACTCGACAAGAAGCTGCGCGAAGAGACGCAGATCGAGCTCGTCAACATCATCGAAAACGTGGGCGTCACCTGCGTGATGGTCACCCACGACCAGGAAGAAGCCATGACCATGGCCTCGCGCATCGCAGTGATGAGCGAGGGCCGTTTCCTCCAGGTGGGCGCGCCCAGCGACATTTATGAAACACCCGCCACCCGCTTCGTGGCCGACTTCATCGGCAACGTCAACCTGATGGAGGGCGCACTCACCGTCGACCAGCCCGACCATGCGGTGATCACCTGCACCGACTGCACCCATTACGTGGGCCACGGCATCACCGGCACCGAAGGCATGGGCGTGACGGTGGCCTTGCGGCCCGAGAAAATCCGGCTCGACTCTGACAAGCCGAGCACCGACCACAACCAGGTGCATGGCACGGTGAAAGACATGTCGTACTTCGGCAGCTATACCGTCTACCACCTGGCACTTGCCAGCGGCAAGATGCTCAAGGTGAGCGAGAGCAACACCGAGCGCCATCGCGACAAGCCGCTGACCTGGGGCGACACCACCTGGGCCAGCTGGTCGCCCACCGCCCAAGTGGTGCTGACAGCATGAAGCTGGCCGACCGCCTGCGCTGGCCATGGACTGGCCGCGCGGCCGTGATCGGTGTGCCCTACCTGTGGCTGCTGGCGTTCTTTCTCTTGCCGTTTCTCATCGTGCTGAAGATCAGCGTCTCCGAGATGGAGGCCGTGCACTTCAAGGACCTCATCAGTTTCAAGGAAGGGGTGTTGCAGCTGTCGCTGCGCTTTGGCAACTACTTCTTCCTCACGCAAGACGACCTCTACATCAAGACCTATTGGTCGAGCATCAAGTACGCCGGCATCACCACGCTGCTGTGCCTGTTCATCGGCTACCCCTTCGCCTACTTCATGGCGCGCGCCAAGGCCACTGTGCAACCAGCCTTGCTGATGCTGGTGATGTTGCCCTTCTGGACTTCGTTTCTGCTGCGCGTGTACGCCTGGAAGGGGCTGCTCAGCGAGCATGGCTGGGCCCATGACCTGATCACCGGCACCGGCCTCGACCACCTGCTGGTTGCCGTCGGCGTGATCCCTTCGCCGGGCCAGCTGATGAACACGCCCTTCTCGCTGGTGCTGGGCATGACCTACACCTACCTGCCCTTCATGATCTTGCCGCTGTACTCCAACTTGGCCAAGATGGACCTGCGCTTGCTAGAGGCCGCAACCGACCTGGGCGCCACCGCCTGGGTGGCATTCTGGAAGGTGACGGTGCCGCTGTCCAAGGCCGGCATCATCGCCGGCAGCATGTTGGTGTTCATACCCTGTGTGGGTGAGTTCGTCATCCCTGAACTATTGGGCGGCCCGCAAACGCTGATGATCGGCCACGTGCTGTGGGACGAATTCTTCAGCAACAACGACTGGCCCATGGCCTCGACGGTCGCGGTGGTGATGGTGCTGCTGATCATCGTGCCACTGGCTCTGTTGAACAAATACCAGGCTGAAGCGCAGGAGGCTCACAAGTGAACCCCAAGCTCTTTGGCAAGGCCTGGTTGTCAGCGGGTTACCTGTTCCTGTACCTGCCCATCGTGGCACTGGTGCTTTACTCGTTCAACGACTCGCCCGTGCCCAACATCTGGCGCGGTTTCACGCTCAAGTGGTACGTCAAACTTGCCTCTGACACGGAGATGCTTGGCGGCTTTTGGCTGTCGCTCAAGATCGCTTTCATGACGGCGTGCGCGTCGGTCGTGCTGGGCACGCTGGCCGCCTTTGCGCTGGTCAAGTACAAGCGATTTGCGGGCCGCACGATGTTCTCCGGCATGGTGACGGCACCGCTCGTGATGCCCGAAGTGATCATCGGCTTGTCGCTGCTGCTGATGTTGGTGTCGGTGCAGCGCCTGCTCGGTTTCCCCGAGCGCGGCATGATGACGATCTGGTTTGGCCACCTGCTGCTCGGCCTGGCTTACGCCACCGTGGTGGTGCAAGCGCGCCTTAACGACCTGAATCCCCAGCTCGAAGAGGCCGCACTCGATCTGGGCGCTCGCCCATGGCAGGTGTTTGCGCTCGTCACCTTGCCCATGATCTCGCAGGCGCTGCTGTCGGCTTGGCTGCTCACCTTCACGCTCTCGCTCGACGACGTGGTGATCTCGGCCTTTCTGTCAGGCCCGGGCTCTACCACCATGCCGCTTGTGATCTTCTCGCGCGCGCGGCTGGGCATCAGCCCCAGCGTTAACGCCGTGGCAACCCTGATCGTGCTGGTGGTGTCGATCGGCGTGATCGTGGCCAGCCTGATGATTGCCCGCAACGAGCGCAAGCGTGCATGCGAGATGGCCGAAGCCGCACGCAACTGACCTGTCCCCCCTACACAACCACCGCAGCCTAGAGGAGAAAAACCATGAAGAAGTTCTGGCACCCCGCCGCTTTGAGCCTGGCCTTGCTCGCCGCCTTCCCGATAGTCGCAGGCGCACAGTCGCTCGACGACCTGCGCAAAGAGCAAAAGGCGTTGAAAGACAAGGTGAATGCGCTGGAGCAAAAGCTCAAAGACGCCGAGAGCAAGCCTGCAGAGGGCGGCATGACCGCGCAGGAAAAGCAAGACTTCAACCGCATCGCCATCAAGACCGAGGCCCTTGAAGACAACCAGGAAGCCATGGGCTTTCGCGGTCTCAAGATCAGCGGCCAGATGGACCCGAGCTTCATCTACAACAAAGCGCAAAACCGCTCGGGCTTCCAGTTTCTGAACCGCGTGGACGACGATGGCTACAACTACGACAACTCGTATTTCGGCATGGCCATGCTCGACTTCCAGAAGGAAATGGAAGGCGGCACCAAGTGGCGCTTCACCCTCGCTCCCAACCGTGGCGTGGGCGCCGTGTTCGACGGCAGCTCGGTGGTGCACGAAGCCACCGTGTCGCTGCCACTCGGCGACTTGCAAACCCGCTTCATCGCCGGGCAGATTCCCGACTGGTCGGGCTACGAGTACCTGCAACCCACGCTCAACAAGCTCATCACCCACAACCTGTTGTTCGACTTCACTCTGCCCACGGCCTACACCGGTGCCGGCATGGAAATCACCCGCGGCAAGTGGATCGTCAAGGGCGTGGTGGCCAACATGAATGCCTCCAAGCGCGCAGCCGGCGAGAAAACGCCCGTCATCGCCTACCGCGTCGACTATGCCAAGGGCGAGTTCCAGGGCTTCGGTTTTGCAGGCGTGCATGGCAAGGCGGCCAACCTGGTGAACGGCGGGCGTGACACGGCCCTGCACCTCTTCGAGGTCGATGCCTATTTCATTCGCGGTGACCTGACGGCGCAAGCCCAGCTCAGCGTCGGCCAGCAGAAAGACGCCTCCATCACCCCCGACCCCGACACTGGCGAGCTGCGCAAAGCGCAGTGGTACGGCTTGTCGACCTTGGCGGCCCTCAAGTTCACGCCGCGGTTTGAAGGCATCGTGCGCTTGGACTACCTCAACAACAAGAAGAACGGTGGCGGCCTGCTGGGCTACGGCGCCGATGACCGCAACGGCGTCGGCCCCGACCCGGCGGGTGACTCCGAGGTCGGTGCCAACCGCTATGCCTTGTCTTTGGGCATGGGCTATCTCTTCAACCTGAACACCACTCTCAAGTTCGAGTACCGCATGGACCGCGCCAGCCAGCCGGTGTTTCTCTACGTGAAAGACGGCGAGTACAAGAAGAGCAACCACGTGCTCGGTGCCGCGGTGGTGGTCAGCTTCTGAGGCAAGCCGCACTCATAGACCTCTAAACCCCGCCGCCGTCATTCCCGCGAAAGCGGAATCCAGCGTCGTGGCGTATCGTGGTTTCCCGCCACGGCGGAAATGCCGATGAACAGGAGAGCGCAAACATGAACCATTCCCTCAATGAGCAACTCATGGCCCGCAAGGCCGCCGCCACACCCCGTGGCGTGGGCGTGATGGGCACCTTCTTCGCCGACCGCGCCGAAAACGGCGAGCTGTGGGACGTGGAAGGCAAGCGCTACCTTGATTTCGCCGGCGGCATCGCCGTCATGAACACCGGCCACCGCCACCCGCGCGTCGTGGCGGCGCTAGAAGCGCAGCTGAAGCGCTTCACCCACACCTGCTATCAGGTGGTGCCTTACGAGGGTTACATCGCGCTCGCCGAAAAACTCAATGCGCTCACACCCGGAGACCACGCCAAGAAAACTGCACTCTTCAGCACCGGCGCCGAAGCCATCGAAAACGCCGTGAAGATCGCCCGCTCGCACACCAAGCGAGCCGGCGTGATCGCTTTCGGTGGCGCCTTCCATGGCCGCAGCCTCTTTGCCGTGGCGCTCACCGGCAAGGTGCAGCCCTACAAGGCCGGCTTCGGGCCCTTCCCGGCCGAGATTTACCACGCGCCCTTCCCTTGCGAGCGCACACCGCTTGAAGACGTGAAGAAAGCCGTGCACCACCTCTTCAAGGCCGACATAGAGCCCAGCCGCGTGGCGGCCATCGTGTTCGAGCCTGTGCAGGGTGAAGGCGGCTTCAACGTCATACGCGCCGAGGCCGTGCAGTGGCTGCGCGCGCTGTGCGATGAGCACGGCATCGTGCTCATTGCCGACGAGGTACAGACCGGCTTCGGCCGCACCGGCAAGCTGTTTGCCATGGAGCATTACGGCGTGCTGCCCGACATCTTGGTCAGCGCCAAGTCGCTGGCGGCCGGGCTGCCGCTGTCGGCGGTGACGGGCAAGGCCGAGATCATGGACGCGCCCGCACCCGGCGGCCTGGGCGGCACCTACGCCGGCAACCCACTCGCCATTGCCGCCGCGCATGCGGTGATCGACGTGATGCGCGACGAGCGCTTGCCCGAGCGGGGCCAAAAGCTCGGTGACACGTTAAAGGTGATGCTCAACGGCCTGTGCGCCGAGGTGCCGCAGATCAGCGACATCCGCGGCCTGGGTGCCATGGTGGCGGTCGAGTTCAGCCAGCGCACCAGCGGCGAGCCCCACGCCAACTTTGCCAAGCTCGTGCAGGCTCATGCGCTCAAGCGCGGGCTGATCCTGCTCACCTGCGGCGTCGACGGCAACGTGATCCGCTTTCTCTTTCCGCTGACGATTGCGCAACCGCACTTCGACGAAGCGCTCGACATCTTGAAGAGCGCCTTGCTCGAAGCAGCCGCCCGGTAGAGCAGCTGCGCGAAACGCCGGTCGCACAGGGCCGCGCCTGAGCTGCGGCATGATCCTCCCCGATGCGCTCACCCTGGATTTCCTACCTCTTCCTTGCCAGCAGCATGGCCCTGGTCGGCAGCTACGTCGGCTTCTCCAAGGTCCTGGTGCTGGTGTTCCCCGTCTTCCTGCTGGCTTGGCTGCGCTTCGGCATCGCCGCCGTGGCAATGGTCGGTTGGGTCAAGCGCTCGGCCGGTGAAGCGCCGCTGAGCCGGCACGACCGCGGCTTGCTGTTTTTCGAATCCTTCTTCGGCAACTTCTTGTTTTCCATCTGCATGCTGTTCGGCGTGTCGATGACCTCTGCGCTGGCGGCTGGTGTGATCATGGCGGCCATCCCGGCGGTGGTGGCCGTGATGTCGTGGCTTGTGCTCAAAGAGCGCATCACCGGCCGCGTGGCAGCTGGCGTCGCCTGCGCCGTCGGCGGTATCGCGCTGGTGTCACTCACCAAGACGGCGCAAGGCTCAGCGCCCGCTTCGCTGCTGGGCAATGTGCTGCTGTTCTGCGCCGTGGTCTGCGAGGCCAGCTATGTCGTGATGGGCAAGAAGCTCACCGGCCAGGTGTCGGCCAAGCGCATCAGCGCGCTCGTCAATTTGTGGGGGCTGTTGCTGGTTACGCCCTTCGGCCTTTGGCAGGCGCTGTCGTTCGACTTTGCGGCGGTGCCTGCGGCCTCGTGGTGGCTGCTGCTCTTCTATTCGCTCGCAGCGAGCATGGTCACCGTGTGGTTGTGGATGACAGGGCTCAAGCACGTGCCGGCTTCTGCGGCGGGCGTCTTCACCGTGCTGCTGCCGGTGAGCGCGGCGCTCGTAGGCGTGCTGTTTCTTGGCGAGCGCTTCAGCATCGGGCAGGCTGGCGCTTTTGCGCTGGCCCTGATCGGCGTGGCGCTGGCCACTTGGCCAACTCAGGGCGTTGGCGCCACCGCTTCGCCGACCGAACGCGGCTGATGCATTGGGCAGCCATTGCGGCTGGATCGGAATTGCGCCGAGGCTTCATACACCTGCTTGCGCGCACGCATCACTGAGCCCAGCGGCTGGTGATCAACCACGCCATGCCACGGGCTGAAGCACAGGCGATCTTCCATCGACACCGAACGCGCGCCGTCCCACGACACCTGGCGCGGCGCGGTGATACGCGCCACGGCAATGAAGGGGCTCTGCAACTCAGGCCACGCCACCGAAGCGTCTTCGATGGGCATGGTTTCGAGATCGGTGCACAGCTGCACGCGAAGCTCCCATTCGGCGCTGTGGTCACGAAAGTAATCTCGCACCGCCTCGCGCAAGCCATCGGGCCTCTTCACCAGGTCAAGCGGGGCGCCGGTCAGGGCTGTCAGCGATGGCGAGACGGGCACCAGTGACAGCTTGCCCATGTACTTCCCATGCCGCAGCGGCACCTGGGTGAAGAAGCTCTCGCCAAGGATGTGGGTCATCGGGTGGCCGCCCATGCCCTTGAGCGTGGGGCTCTCGATCAGCTCGGCTTCCAGGGCACGCTCCACGCCACGCAATACCGCCGACAGACCCTTTTTCAGCCCCTGGGCCTTGTCGGTGGTCGCCGCTACCAGCTTCACACTCTTCAGGAAATGCTTGGCATCTGGCGCCACAAAGTCCGGGCCATCGACCATCAAGAAATCTTGCGTCGTGGCGCCAGCGGAGCCCGGCAGTCGTTCGCCGTCCACACCGAGCACCTTGATCGCCATGCCCCGCGGAAGCGAAACGCTGTCGTCAAGCAGATCGCCGGGTGAGGTCGACAGGCGCATCACCACCGGGTAGGTGCGCGGGCGCGCAAATATGCCTTGCGCCCACTGTGGCTGCAGCCCACCCAGCACACGCATCTCGCCACGCAACAAGCCGTGCCCCTTTGCGTGCACGGCGCGCAGGCCGCGGCCTGTGTGGGCATAGGTGGTGCGCGAGACCTCAAGCAAGGCTTCTTGCAAACCGGCAATGGTCTCGGCTTCGTCGGCAGCAATCTGCTCGAACGAAGCATCGTAGGGAATGGGCGTGCCGTTGGCATCCATGAGCGCTCCAGGGGGAGATGAGATGCAACCCATCTTGGACGCCTGCTGGGCCGTGCACAACCTGATCCTGTTGTCAGCCCACTCCTACGTGGCTGGCGCCCGAGGCGATCTCGCTCACGGCGCGCACGGGCTCGCCCTTCAACCGGTGATCCGACCACACCTGGCGCCAGCGCCGCGCACCCGGCAAGCCATGGCGCAGGCCAAGCATGTGACGCGAGACATGTGACCAAGGCTCACCGCTGGTGCCAACCCGTGCCATGTACTCGACCATGCGCGCTTCAACTTCTTCGCGGCTGATGGCGAGAGAGGCAACGCCCAGAAAGCGGGCGTCCCATTCGGCCATGACCCAGGGGTTGTGATAAGCCTCGCGGCCGAGCATCACGCCGTCTATGTGCGCCAGGTGTTCGGTGATTTGCTCATTCGTCGTCACACCGCCATTGAGCACGATGGTGAGGTGCGGGAAGTCGCGCTTGAGCTGGTAGACCATCTCGTAGCGCAATGGAGGCACTTCGCGGTTTTCTTTCGGGCTCAAGCCTTTGAGCCAGGCGTTGCGCGCGTGCACCATGAACACCTCGCAGCCGGCCTCGGCCACGCTGCCCACGAAGTCGCGTACGAAGGCGTAGCTCTCGGTGTGGTCAATGCCGATGCGATGCTTCACCGTCACCGGCAAGCTCACGGCGTCGCGCATGGCTTTCACGCCGTCGGCGACCAACTGCGGCTCGTTCATCAGGCAAGCGCCAAACGCACCGCGCTGCACACGCTCGCTGGGGCAACCGCAGTTGAGGTTGACTTCGTCGTAGCCCCATTGCTGCGCCAGCTTTGCGCAGGCTGCGAGGTCGTGCGGCTCGCTGCCGCCCAGCTGCAAGGCCACGGGGTGTTCTTCAGCGCTGAAATCAAGATGGCGCGGCACATCGCCATGCAAGAGCGCGCCGGTGGTCACCATTTCGGTGTAAAGGCGTGTGCGCTTCGTGAGCAGGCGGTGGAAGTAGCGGCAGTGCCGATCGGTCCAGTCCATCATGGGTGCTGTACACAAGCGCCATTGGCTAAGTTGTTGATTCATATGAATTAATCGTCAGTCTGTCGGTTCAGTTGGAATGGGACAGACCACATGAAGTCTTGGACGGCAGGGGGCAATTTCTTCATCTTAATCAATGGCTTGTGCTCAGGGGTTCCGCCACAGCACGACGTTCGGACGCCCCGCTGCGCGATGGACCGCTCAAATTCGCTGCTACGGATTTGCAACGTCATGAATGGCACACGGTCATGGTGGTGACTGCTTTCGGGCGACTGAATCAGCGCGCCGAAGCAACTTGCGACCCACGGCAGTCGTTCGTACACATGGCTAGGCCGCCGGCGACCGGTCGTTTGGCGAGCCGGTGCGCAAGGAACCGCTGCCGCTGCACAGCAGTTATCTGCCGGCAACCCTCGGCTCCATCCGCAATGGCAAGCAGCAACAGCAGAACATGAGGCCACCGGCTCTCGCCTACCCCATCACTTGAGCGGACGATCAACCCTCGCCCAGATGACCGACGTCACTTGCACCCAATAGCACTCACGCCCACGCTGTGCCTCCACACTCCAGGAGGCCGCCATGGCGACAAAGCAACGAGGCTTGACCGGCTCATCGCCGCTGCCACCCATCCGCCGTTTCTCCATTCGGCCCGGAGACTGGTTCTCAGCCCTCGCCCGCTCGCTTGGCATCACGCCCTGCTCGGCCTGCCAGCGCCGCGCCATGGCGATGAACCGCCTGACCGCCTGGGCCTTTCGCCGGCCGTGGGATCCGCCTGAAGAATGCACCACCTACACCGGCCCCTGCACGGGTTGGGGCTCCCGCCAATGCGTCGTAGCGCCTGAGCAGATAACGCCAGATGCGGGTGTGCTGGAGCAATGCTGCACCGGCGCCTTTCAATACCCGTGGATCAGGGTCTGCAAAGGCCAGCCCCCTCAGCGTGGTTGCGGCTTTTGCCTGTGGTGATCGCGTGAAGCGCTTCGTGCTCGCAGCGCTGTTGGCCAGCGCCGCGTCTGCGTTTGCAGCCGTTACGCCGAACGGCGCCTTTGCCACCAGCGTGCCGATCGAGCTGCCGCCGTACCACGGCATCTCGCCCGCGCTCTCGCTGCAATACGACTCGCAAGCCGGCAACGGCGCGCTGGGCATCGGCTGGTCGCTGTCTGGCCAATCGCAGATACGCCGCGCGTCGGTAACCGGCGGCCTGCCGTCGGGCACGCCGGCGGACCGATTTCGGCTCGACGGCATCGAGCTCATTCCCTGCGCCGGGGCCGACCCAGCAGGGCCGGTCTTTGCGAGCCCCAGCTGCAAGTACGCGTTGCCCGCGCCGCTCGTGGCCTACACGAGCCGGATCGAATCGTTTCGTCGCATTGCCTTCGAGCCTTCGGCCACCAGCACACCCAACAACACAGGCCAGTGGCTGGTGTGGGAGCGCGACGGCACGCGCAAGCGCTATGAAGAATCGCCCGCCACGGGCATTTGGCTACTCTCTGAAGTGCGCGACGTGCACGGCAACCAGGTCGACTATCGCTACACACGCACGGGGCTCGCGCCCAACGTCGATTACCTCAGTGAGATTCTCTACAACCAAACTGTGGTCACGCTGTATTGGGAACAGCGGCTCGACGTGATCGGCTTCGCCGCGCGCGGCGGCAAAGGTTGGATGACGCAGCGCCTGCACAGCATCGACGTGCAAGTCGAAGGCCAGCGCGCCCGCGCCTACGCGCTCGGGTATGCGCCGGCCGCCATCAGCCAGCGCTCCAGCCTTGTCAAGGTGACGCAGTACGCACGCAGCGCCACGCTCGATGCAAGCGGCACGCCCAGCGGCGCATCGCTGCCAGCCGTCGTGCTGGGCTACGCCAACCCACGCGCCACGCAGAGTTGGCAGACGCGCCGCTCGGCGCTCGTCGCCCTGCCCGCGCCCGCCACACCCACGCTGCGTGACCAGTTCCCGTTCGCGTCGCAAGTAGTGAACCTGGGCGTCGATGCGGGCTACCTCGTCGGCGACTTCGACGGTGACGGCCGCAGCGACACCTTGGTCCACACGATGATCGAAGACTCTTCGGTCGCCGGCGGCTTTTTCACGCAGATGGGCACCTTGACAGCGCGGCTTGAACTGCACGCACGGCTCGCCACGCAAGCCAGCGTATCGACGCAACTGCCGCTGCGCGTAGCCGGCCACTGGATCCCCACCGAGCCGCCGCAAGACGGCCGCGAAAAACTGGTGCGCCTGTGGGTGGCCGACGCCAACGGCGACGGCATGGACGATCTCATCGCGCTCAGCTGGCGCGCGTTCGACACCGCCAACCCGTACGGCGCCATCGTGATGACGCTCAACGTGGCGCTGTCCAATGGCCAGGGCGGCTTCGAGTGGGCGCAGCCCGACTTTTCCGACACGCCGTGGATCAGCAACGTGGTGTGGGGCCAGCGAAACCTCTTTCCCGAAGACTCGCCGCTGTGCACACCGGGCGACTTCAACGGCGATGGCCGCGCCGACTTTGCCTGCACCTTCCAGAACTCGGGCGGCAAGCACTTTCTTGGCGTCGCGTATGCCAGCACGGCCGGCGCGCTCAATGCCGGGGCCACTGCCGAAGAAATCGCCGACGACCCCGGCGTTGCCGTGCCCGGCACCAGCGGCTTCGTGCCCTACGAAACGCGCCGCATCGCCGCGGGCGATATAGATGGCGACGGCCTTACAGACCTCATCGTGCTCGACCTCAACCCCGCCGACGTGCAAGCCTGCGCTGACCTCGGCGACCCCACGGTCAACCGCCCGACGTGCTCGATACGCTACGACGTGCTCACGCTGGTCTCGCGCGGCGACGGCTTCGAGCGCGAACGCACGCCCACGCCGTGGAAGCGCGAAGACTTTCTGCACACCGTGCCTGGCCACATCGCCGCGGCCGACCTGAACGGCGACGGGCGTGCCGACATGGCGTTCTTCGCAGGCCCGGTGAAGGGCGAACGATTCCAGCGGCTGCGCATGGTGCGAACGGCCATTCGGCGCAACGGCGGCTATGCCTTGAGTGAAGTGGCCGTGCCGCAGGCGCTGGCCAACACCGAGCTGCATTTTTCACTGGGCGACGCCAACGGCGACGGCCGCACCGACTTGCTCGTGGCCACGCCCATCGGGCCCGGCACGGCGGGCGTCAACTGCTCGGCGAGCGCCTTCAAGCGCGCGGTGCTCACGGTGGTTCCTACCGACAAGGACGGCGCGTTCAGCTTTCCGCAGCGCTGGGACGACTGCGCGGTCTCGCGCGAAGTCACTGACGCCTGGGCCGAGTGGTCGCCGGCCGATCTGCCCATGCTGCAAGTGGGCGACACAAACGGCGACGGCTACGCCGACTTCGTGGTGCCGGTGGTGCGCAAGGGGCTGGCGGGACAGATCATCTTCATCGTGCATGATCGCGTGGCGCAGCCGGGGCCACAGGCCGCGCGGCGATGGATCGCCGCCGACCTCAACGCCGACGGCCGCAGCGACTTCATCGCTTTCGTGCCCGAGACCAACTCCACGAGCGTGCTCAGCCTCATCGCACAACCGGGCGGCGGCTACCGCAGCAGCAGCTTCCCGCTGGGCACTTTCGCCAACCCCTCGCTGCGCTCGTGGCACGTGATGGATGCAGACGGCGATGGCCGGCCCGACCTTGTTCACGCCGCATGCCTGCCCACAAGCCACGGCGCGGGCTGTACGCTCGAAGTGCAAACGTTCCTGTCGCGCGGCGACGGCAGCTTCACGCGTGAAGCCGTGGTCTCTGTGCCAGCGGTGGCCAACGTGCGCGGCAATTCGCCGCTCGACCTGATTGCGCTCGATATCGACCGCGACGGCCGCGTAGATCTAGTTCAGCCGCTGACGCTACGCGACCCGACCACCGGCAGCACCAGCGTGGCAGTGCGCACGCTCAGGTCGCTCGGACGTTCGTGGCAAGCCGCCAACGTGACGCCGCTGATGGCTGCAGCGCCCGGCCAATATACGGGCCGCGCGGCCTGGAAAGCAGGCGACTTCGACGGCGATGGCCGCGGCGACCTGCTGCATATCGCCTCGGGCCGCAACGACGCGCGGCTGACGCGGCTCACCTTCAACGGCATGGTGTGGCAAGCCTCCGCCAGCACCGTGACGCACCCGCCGGCCGCCGGCGGCTGGCTCGCCTGGCGCGGCGCCACCAGCCCGCTCGCCTGGCGTGCGGCCGATGTGAACGGCGACGGTGTCACCGACCTCGTGCGCGCCCTGCGCAGCAATACCAACACCAACACGAGCGCGCTAGTGCATGCGCTCGAATCCCTGGCAAGTGCCGGCTGGCTGAGCAGCCTGAACCCTATCACCACAGCCGTGCCGATAGAAGGCTTGGGAGGCAGCCGTTGGCAGCTGCTCGACACCAACGGCGACGGCGCGGCCGATTGGCTGCATCTCGACGACACACTGCCCAACAACCTGATCGCCTACGTGCTGCCCGGCGGCGGTGCGGGCTTCGGTGCAGTGCTGCAGACCACCGTTGACAACGCCAGCCGGCGCTTCGTGCCGCGCGCGGCGCAACAGTGGGGCGACCTGGAAGCCGATGGCCGCAACGTGCTGATGGGCATCGAGGTGCCCACCTCGGCAAACACGACGGGGGTGCGCGTTCAATCGCTGGCCTTGCCACTCGCGCGAGAGGCCATCACCCAGCTCGATGCCGGCGCGAGAACCGAGGTGGCGTACAAGCGCGCCGTCAGCGATTCGGGCAGCGCCGACTGCGCCTTGCCGGCGGGTTTGCAGCTCGGCGTGGTCGCCGAACTGCGTGTTCTCGACGGCCGCACCGCTGATCGCGATGTCACCCGCTTTGCCTACGGCTGCGCAGCGTGGTCGCACACGCACCGCACGCTGCTCGGCTGGCGCAACACCTCGAGCACCCGCGCGATGGCGGACCACCGGCCCGGCAGTGTGGAGCTCGCTCAGTATTCGATCAGCGACGAGTGCCTGCGCCGTGACCAAGCGCATGGCACGCAAAGCACCGGCGGCCGCTGGGTCGGCCCACGCTCGATCACGAGCTACCTGCCCTCCGGCGATGCGCCCTACCGCTGCCTCGTCAACAGCGTGCAGCACGTGCTGCACGGCGAGGCGAACGACACCGTGGCCGTCAACCGCACGCAAAGTTTTCGCTACGACGAGTTCGGCAACGTCACCGCTGACGTGGAAGACGGCCTGGGCAACGGGCTGGCGCGTGCCACCTTGCGGATATTCAAGCGGGCCGCCGTGCCCTATGTGGTTGACAAGCCGGCCAGCGAGCAGCTGCATGCCGCGCTCGACTCTTCAGGCGCGCTGCTGCGCGCCAAGATGTTCTGCTACGACGGCGACACGAGCTTCACCTGCGACGGCACGCCCACCAAAGGCCTGCTCACCACGCGCATCGATCTATGGGAACAAGGCACGCGTCTCACCAAGTTCCAGTACGACACCGTTGGCAACCTCGCGTCGGCGATGGATGCCAACAACCACGGCACCGCCTTCTTCTACGACGCTGCCCAGCGCGTCTACCCGACGAACGTGGTGAACGCGCTGGGCCAGACCACCGCCACGTTGGAGTGGGATCGCGTGCTCGGCAAAACCTTGTCCATCACCGGCCAGAACAACGACGTGAAGCGCCACAGTTTCGATGGCTTCGGCCGTTGGACGGGCACCGATGGCCCCGATGGCGGCTCGCTTGTGCGCCGCTATGAGAACTGGGGCGACCCGGCCGAGCAATTCATCACCGACGAAACCAGCACCACCTGGGAGCGCCACTATGTGGACGGCTTGGGCCGTGTGTACCGCCGCGAACGAAAAAGCGAACGCGGCGGCACCGAGGTCTTGGGCCAGCGCATCGTGTACGTGGACGCGAGCACGCTGCCGGCGCGCATCTCCGCGTTCAGCCGCTGGCGCCAGCCGGGGCCGTTTCGCGCGCGCGCTTACGTTGATTACCGCTACGACGAAGCGGGCCGCAACGTGCGCACCCGGTTCGCCGACGGCAAAGCCGTGGGCGTTCGCCTGAACGCCAGCGGCAACCGCTTCATCAGCACCATCACCGACGAAGCGGGCTGGATCACGCAGCAGGTGCACGACGCCTTCGGCCGTCATGTAGAAACGCGCGGCTTCGACGGTGCGGCCACACTTGCCACGCGCTTCGAGCACGACATGGCCGATCAGTTGATCGCCATGACCGACCCCATCGGGAACGCGACGCGCTACACCTGGGACCGCCTGGGCCGCAACACAGTGGTCGATGACCCGAACCTCGGGCGGCGCAGCAGCGGCTTTGACAAAGGCGACAACCTCACCTCCATCACCGACGCGCGCAACCGCAGCACGCAACTTTTCTACGACGCCGCCAATCGCCTGGTTCGCAAGCTCTACCCGAGCAACGCCGAAGTCACCTGGCGCTACGACGAGCCCGGCGCCGCCAATGGGCGCGGGCGGCTCACCTCGTTCACCGACCTCACGCAAGCGGGCTGCGGTGCGACCCCGAGCGCGCAGTTCGACTACACCGCCGGCGGCCGCTTCGCAAAGGTGGCGCGCTGCATTCGCGGCAGCAAAGCCAGCCTCAGCTATGGCTACCAGCCCGATGGCCCGCTGCAGTGGATGCAGTACCCCGACGGTGAGCGCGTCACCTACCACTACGACGGCGCAGGCCAACTCGAAGGCGTGGGAACGTGGCTCACGGTGGCCGAACGCAATGCCGATGGCCTGCCCACGCGCATGAGCTTGGGCAACGGTGTGACGCGCCGCCTGGAATACGACCTCAACCGGAACTGGCTGCGCAGCCACAAAGACATGCGAGGCTCGGCGAACGTGTTCGACGTGGCCTATGACTACCGGCCCAACGGCAAGACACTGGGCACCCGCTCGGCCAGCAACGGCTGGAACCTGGTCGTGGGCGCAGACACCGTGGGGCGCCTGAAATCGGTGACCGGCTCGCACACGCAGTCGTGGGCGTACGACCTAGCCGGCAACATGGTGTCGAACTCGGCGGTTGGCATCTACACCTACACGGCGCCGGGGCCGGCCGCCAGGCAGCCCCACGCCGCCCAAGCGGCCGGCAGCACGCAACTGCGTTACGACGACAACGGCCTGCTTTCAATGGCGACCAACGCGGCCGGCCAGATGCGCTCGATCGACTGGAACTTCGACCACCTGCCAGCCATGGTGACCGACTTCAACGGCGACCGCACCGACTACGAATACGACGCCTTCGGCAACCTCGCCGTCGAGGCCAAAACCAACGAGACAGTGCTGCACTTCGGTGACTTTCTGCGCCAGTCGAGCGTGAGCGGCGCCGTGCAGCTGATGCTGGTCGATGGGCATCCCTTCGCCGAAAAAGCAGCCACAGGCCAGCGGCGCTGGTACCACCTGGACCGCGGTGACGCGCTGCGCGCCGTAAGCGACGAACGCGGCAACGTGGTGGCGCGCAGCAACTACGGACCGTATGGCGTGCCGATCAACGTGGGCAGCAGCAGCGCTCCGGTGCCGCGTCGGCAAGCAGGTGCGACCTTGTTCGGCGGCACGAACCTGCAGCTGCTCGGCGCTCGCCTGTACGACCCGGCTCTCGGCCGATTTCTCGGCCCTGATTCGATCGTAGCCGACCCGCAGCACCCGCAAGCGGCCAACCGCTATGCGTACGCCTACAACTCGCCGCTCGATTTCGTGGACCCGTCGGGCCACCAGCCGGCAGACATCGGCATCGGCACCACCGTGGGCTCGGGCGGGCCAGGCTCGTTCGATGCGGGCTTCCACAGCTTCAGCGCACTGCCCAGCAGCGCGATGGTGGCGAGCAATTCACCGACCTTTCTGCCCCCTCCTGTACAGCAAAGCGTGAGCACGACGGCGTCGTCATCGTCGTCATCGACGCCGGGCAACGCCAACGTGCCCGGCATCTTCAAGATCGACTGGAATGACCCGGCGCAACTGCAGAAGTACCTCACGCTGCGCGACTACGCGCGCACCAATGTGCTCTGCCGCAGATGCCATGCGTACACGCCCGATATGAGCCTGGAGCTGCTCACCGGGGATGCCTTGCGCAACCAGAAGCTGATGGTCGCCGGTGCCGGCGCGGGCACGCTGGCGGTGTTTGCTGCACCGGTGATGGCCGAGATCGCAGGCTCGGAAGCCTTGCTCTCCGGCAGCATCTGGCTCTACATGCGCTCGCCTGTTGCATGGAACATGCTGCTGGGCTTGGGCTACGGCCTCGCTGGCATCACCGTTTCGCCCGTCCCTAGGCTGACACCCGGCGATTCGCGCACCATGGTGAGGGAGCTCGGCCAAGTGATCAGCTCGGTGCAAGTGCCCTACCGCGAACAAGCCGTGCGCGGCATGCTGCAGCAGATTGCAAAAGCCAACGACGGCTGGCAGTTCACCGAACAGGCATTCCAGGGCGGCACAGTCTTCATCGGGAACCGCTTGCCCACGCCCGCGATCTGGGTCGGCCCCACCGGGCAGGTGGTGTACGGCGCCGGGTCATTCACCGCCGGAGAGGGGGCGTTTCAGTTCGTGTGGACGGGGGTGCAGCGTGTTTTGGCGCCTTGAGGGCAGCGCTGCTTGCTGCAAAGTTCAATTCGACGTCAAGCAGAAAGCACTCCGTCATTCCCGTGAATACCGGGCACGGGCTTGTTCGCAAGACCTGGCCGTGCAACTTGACGTGTAGCCCTGGTTGCCGCGATTTGTGAGGCGCCCAAGTCCGTACAGATCTTCTGTTAGGTTGGGCCAATGACGCTTTGCAGCAGCAGCGAACGCACTAGCGTAGCGCAAACGTTTGTCCTACCGCACAAATGTACTGCCCGAAAGCAGCCCGTGGCGGTAGCCCGCTTGTGGCCGTCAAGAACTGGCCGCGAACGGCAGCTTCACCGCCAGTCAGCTCGCATGCGTAGCCAGAAGACTGCGGGCGAGCGCACGACGTTCCGCACATAAGGTCCCCTTCCCTACGGACCAAACAGGCTCAGGTTCAGCGCCGCCCGAACAGCCGGGCATCCCGCACCACCGGTTTCGGGCTCCCCCCAGCACGGCCGTTCGCCGCTCGTGAATCCACCAGCGAGGCGCCGATGGGGCTGAACAGATCGAACCGACCGTCGGCAATGCGCCGGGCGTGCCAGGCTCGCGACGGTCCCGGCCCCTTTTTGGCTCGACGTACATCGCGCACAGCCCGGTCACAACGGGCGGTGCAACTGGCGCGCCGCGGCCGGCGCAATTGGCGCTTGGCGGTGCACTTCGGTGCAACTGCTTTTGGCGATCCGGAAATTCACGTTTCACGTCAACCTCTTAGATGGGGTATCCGTCCAGTCCGTCATTGGAGCGACCGACAGTCGCCAAGGAAAACTATCAGTTGAGTGCGCAGACATGTCCGCATTCTCCCAGCCCCGAAATCAGGCTTCAGCGATGTCCTTGGGCTGTGAGTTTTCTAAGCGCTTACCTTCGACCAGCAGGCGGGTGCTGTCTTCTGCAGGCACAGGGCGCGAGAAGAAGTAGCCCTGCATCTCGTCGCAGCCATGCAGCCGCAGGAAATCGAGCTGCGCCTGAGTTTCCACACCCTCGGCCACCACCTTCAATTTGAGGTTGTGGGCCAGGCCGATGATGGCCTGGGCGATGGTGGCGTCGTCGGCGTCGGTGGTCACGTCGCGCATAAACGCCCGGTCGATCTTGAGTGCATCAAGTGGGAAGCGCTTCAAGTACGACAGGCTGGAGTATCCGGTGCCAAAGTCATCGACTGAGAGGCGCACACCCATGGCTCTCATGCTGTTCAAGATGCGCACGGCTTCTTCGGGGTCGTTCATCAGCATCGACTCCGTCAGCTCGAACTCAAGCCAACACGCATCGATGCCAGTCTCGGCCAGGATGGCACCGATGATCGCGTCGAAATCGCGCTGCTGAAACTGCCGCGCCGACACGTTGACCGCGATCGGCCTCAGCGGCACGCCCTCGGCTTTCCAGCGCAAAAGCTGATCGATCGCCGCGCGCACGACCCACTCGCCCACGCGGATGATCAAGCCCGTTTCTTCGAGGATGGAGATGAACTTCAGCGGCGGCACGAGGCCGCGCTGTGGGTGTTGCCAGCGCAGCAACGCTTCGAAGCCGCTGATCTCGCCACTGGCCAGGTTCAGCTTGGGCTGATAGTGCAGCACGAACTCTTCACGCTCCAAGGCGCCGCGCAGCTGGGTTTCAAGGGTCAGCCGCTCGAGCGCGAGCTCGTTCATCTGCGGCAGGTAAAGCTGATAGGTGTTGCGGCCCCGTTCCTTGGCGCGCCACATCGCCGCGTCGGCATTTTTTAGCAGATCGGCGGCCGATTGCGCGTCTTCGGGAAACGTCGCCAACCCCAGGCTTGCCGACACATAGACCTCATTGCCTTCGGCCAGCGTGAACGGCAGTGCGAGCGCCGCCACCACCTTCTGCGCCACCAGCACGGCATCTTCCGGGCGTGACAAATTGGACAGCACGAAGGCGAACTCGTCTGCACCCAGCCTTGCCACTGTGTCGCTGCCGCGCACGCAGCCTTTCAGACGCTCGGCCACCTGCACCAGCAGTTGGTCACCCACGGCATGGCCGAGTGTGTCGTTGATGGCCTTGAAATGATCGAGATCGATCACGACGGCGGCGGCGCGCTGCTCGTTGCGTTGCGCAAGTGAGAGCGTCTGCACGAGCCGATCGATCACCAGATGCCGGTTAGGCAAGCCCGTCAAGGTGTCGAATTGCGCCAGGTAGGCCAGGCGCTCGTCGGCCGTCTTGCGATCCATCGCGGTGGCCAGCGTGTGGGCCAGGCTTTGGATGAAGTGAACATTTTTGGCTGTGAAGGCTTCAGGCCGCTGCGCGTAGACCCCTAGCACTCCGCAGACGCCGCTGGCTCCCGCCACCGCCACCTCCACTGAGCTGCGGATGGCATGCACTTCGAGCATCTCGGAACGAGCGTGCCGGGTCTGGTTGTCGAAGTCGGCAATGCACTCGGGCTCGCCGGTCTCGATCACTTGGAGAAGGCGCTCCTGCCCGCGGGTGTCGAGTTCGTGCGTTCCGGCCCAGCGCCCCTGCCAGCCCACGCCCGCCCGGCAGAGCAGCGATTTCTTGTCAGCGCCCAGCTGCACGAACTTGCAGCAAACCTGTGGCAGGCCTTCAACGGCGGCGTGCGCAGCAAAGTTGAACAGCGCGCCCAGCTCAGAACTCGCCAGCGCCTGGCGGCCGAACTCGGCGATGAGGCTCTGCTGCTTGGCGTGGCAGCGCATCTCTTGTTCGAGCTGCTTCTTGTCGTCGATATCGGTCGAGGTGCCGAACCATTTTTGAATGCGCCCGTTCTCGCCCAAGATCGGCACGCCGCGGGCGAGGAACCAGCGGTACGCGCCGTCCATTCGCCGGAGGCGAAACTCGTGTTCGAAGGTCACTCCCGCCTTGGCCGCGCGGCCCCATTCGGCGGTGGTCTCAGGCCAGTCTTCCGGGAAGATTGACTGCGTCCAACGCAAACCGTAGCTGCCTTCGCGCGAAAGCCCTGTGTAGTGGACCCAGCGTTCGTTGAGGTAAGTGATCTCGCCCTTGCCGTCGGCCGTCCATACCATCTGCGGCATGGACTCGGCGAGCATGCTGAGCTCTCGGTCGCTTTCGCGCAAGCGCGCGTGCGCACGCACCTGCTCGATGGTGGCCCAGCAGCGCACAGACACTTCTTCGATCAGCGCGATTTCGGCTGCACGCCAGACGCGTGGCTGGGTTTGATGCACGGCCAGAAATGCCTGCAGGCTGCCGGCATGGACCAGTGGGCAAACCATCAACGCGCGAACGCCAATGCCGCGGAACCCGGCGGCTCCGTCTGCTTCATTCGGCATTGCATCGACGTCATTGACAACCAGCGTTCGACCAGAGAGCAGCGTTTCTGCCGTGAGGCTCCCGAATGCAGAGAACCGATAGGTTCCCACGACGCTGCTGCAGCCATCGGTGTAATCGTGCAGGACTGAGCAACTGTCTGCGGCAAGGTCAACGCCGCCATAGGCGCAGCGCGATGCGCCGAGATGCTGACCCAGAAGCCGCGTCACCACTTCCATCACTTGCATAGGCTCAACGAGCCCCCGCGTGGCGTCGCTCAGCGCGCTGAGAAACCGGAAGCGGCGTTCGCTGTCAGCCAGCGCGGTGGCAGCGCGATTGCGCTCGGTCACGTCGCGTGACGAGCCGGCAATCAGCTCAACGCTGCCATCGGCCGCGAAAACGGGTTGAAAGATGTACTCGTGCTCTGTGACGGCGCCACTGGCACGCCGCATAACCCCTTGATCCTTGACGGGCAGGCCAGTCGTCAGAACCTGGTGCAGTTGGTCGGCGAGCCGTTGGGCAAGGTGGTCTGCCAGCCCCAAGTCTTTGTAGCTTTTGCCGATGATCGCGTCTAGCGACACGCCCATCGCATCGAGCAGCGCCCGGTTCGCGTACAGAAACCGACCGTCGCGGTCGTACATATAGGCGAAGTCGCTCATCGACGACAGCGCAGTGTCGAGAATGCGGTGCTGCTGCTCCAGGTGCAGAGGGCTTGTCTGCGCGGGCACAGTGGGGGCTAGTTGTCCGATCCGATGCGTGCGGGCCACGGGCTTTCCTTCAAACAGTCTTCACACCCGCATGCAGGTGGACGCCGAATGGTGGAACATCGCTTGCCAATTCAATCAAAAGATGAAAAGGTGCGAAACCCGGTGTGTAACCGGCTGCTCCACCCGCGAACACGTTGTCGTTGTGAGTGACAAGCGGGACATGTTCGGATTCAGCCGCCTCCCCACCTGCAACAAATGACACTCGCGTCGGTAGCTCAAATGCGCACAAATGTGCATATTGCGAGCAACGCTGAGATCAACCCCACAGAAAGGATGCGGCATGCTCCCCCTGGACGCTGACATTGCCAAGGCAAAAGCGCTGGTCGTGGACGGGAGCGCCGGTTCGCGCAGCGCGTTGGTCAACATGCTGCACGACTTCGGCGTCGTCAACGTCGCGCAGGCCAAGCGCGCCCAAGACGCCCGCCGCCTCCTGGAGACCCAGCATTTCGACATCGTGGTCTGTGAGTACCACTTCGATGGCGAGCCGGTCAGCGGCCAGGATTTGATGGATGACCTGCGCCTGTCTCAGCTGCTCCCACTGTCGACCGTGGTCGTGATGATTTCAAGCGAAGCCGGTTACGCCAAGGTGGCCGAGGCGGCCGAGGCAGCGCTAGACGCCTATCTCGTGAAACCCCATACACAAGATGCGTTGCGCCAGCGGCTGCTTCAAGCCCGCCAGCGCAAGAAGATGCTGAAAGACATCATCGATCTGGTCGAGAGCAACAAGCACATCGAAGCGGCTGAGATCTGCCAGATTCGCTTCGATACGCGAGGCCCTGCCTGGCTGCAGGCGGCGCGCATCGGCGCCGAGTTGTGGCTGCGCCTGGGCAAGCCGCACGCCGCGCAAACCATGTTTGATGCCATCCTGAAGCTGGGCGCCGTTCCCTGGGCGCGGCTCGGCGTGGCGCGCGCACAGTACGACTCGGGCAGCGCGGTTCAGGCACGTCGCACGCTGGAAAGCCTGATCAACGAGCAACCCAGCTACGCTGACGCCTATGACGTGATGGGGCGCACGCTACTCGACCAGGGGCAGCCCGAGATGGCGCTTACCGCCTTGCGCCAGGCAACATCACTCACCCCGGGAAGCGTGGCACGAATGGTCAAGCACGGCCTGCTGGCTTTCTATTTCGGCGACCCGGCAGAGGCCGCCGAGGTGCTCGGCAAGGCTGCGCGGCTGGGGCTGAACTCTCGCGTGTACGACCTTCAAGGCTTGGTTCTGTTGGCTGCAGTGCAGTTCGATCTGGCCGACAAGCGCGGGCTCTCGATGTCCTTGAGCAGCCTGAGCGCTGCACGAGCCCCAATTTTGACCAGCGCCCGGCTGCGCCGATTTGAGGCGGTGGCCATCACCCTGAAGGCGCTGCTTGATCGGCGCCCCGGCGACGCGGTGCGCGAGGTTCGCGGGCTCATCGCAGAGGTGCGCACGCAGAACTTCGAGTTCGAAGCCGCCTGCAACCTGGTCGCCCTGCTGGTGCGCGTGACCCAACACGAGCTTCAACTCGAAGGCTTGGAAGACGATGTGAACGTGCTGGCCCGGCGCTTTGCCGTGTCTCGAACCACCTGCGAACTGTTGGTGCGAGCCGCCAAGTCGCAGGCTCCGTTCGCCAAAATCATTCACGACGCCTACGCGGCCATCTGCGCTGAGGCTGAAGAGGCCGTGTCCCGGACCATCGCAGGGGCGCCGGGCGAGGCGGTGACACTGCTGCTGACCAACGCAGAGAAATCGCTGAACGCCAAGCTGATCGACCTCGCCTTGCACACCCTTGAGCGCCACCATGATCGCGTGGAAGGTGCCCCAACGCTCAAAGCGCGAGCCGATGCGCTACACGCTCAGTACCGCGGCTACGGCACCCAGGTTCACATGAGCCGCGCCAACGAGCCACGCAGCATGACCGCGGCCGCGAAGGCTCCTACGTAGGTGCCGAGTCGGCTCGGTGAAGGAGCGCGTCCGACACAACCCCGGTGCGAATCAACCCGGCCCAGTGAGCTTCTCAGGATCGAGCAGCTCGGCAAGCTTTTCGCGGCCGAGGTCGGTCTGCTCATCGGCCACGTCGAGAATGGGCCGGCCTTCGCGATAGGCTTGCTTGGCGATCTCGGCCGCTTTGGCATAGCCGATCAAGGGGTTGAGCGCGGTCACGAGGATAGGGTTGCGCGACAGCGCCTCTTTGAGCCGCGCTTCGTTGACCGTGAAGCTCGCAATGGCCTTGTCGGCCAGCAGCCGGCTCACGTTGCCCAGCAGCTCGATGCTGCTCAAGAGGTTGTGCGCCACCAGCGGCAGCATCACGTTGAGCTCGAAGTTGCCCGACTGGCCCGCGATGGTGATGGCCGCGTCGTTGCCGATCACCTGCGCCGCGACCATGGCCGTGGCTTCGGGGATCACCGGGTTCACCTTGCCGGGCATGATGGACGAGCCGGGTTGCAGGGCTTCGAGCTCAATTTCGCCCAGGCCGGCGAGTGGGCCCGAGTTCATCCAGCGCAGGTCATTCGCAATCTTCATCAGCGACACGGCCACGGCCTTCAATTGGCCGGACACCGCCACCGCGGTGTCTTGCGAACCCATGGCGGCAAAGAAGTTGTCCGCGGGGCGGAATTCAAGCTCTGTCAACGCGCTCAGCTCAGCGGCGAAGCTCACGGCGAATTGGGGGTGCGCATTGACGCCCGTGCCCACCGCCGTGCCGCCTTGTGCCACGCCTTGCAGCGCAGGCATCAGGGCACGCAGGTGAGCGATACCGGCTTCAAGCTGATGCGCCCAGCCTTCGAGCACCTGGCTCATGCGCACGGGCATGGCGTCCATCAAGTGCGTGCGACCGGTCTTCACATGGCGGTGCACGCTGTCGGCCTTGTGGCGCGTGGTTTGCACCAGATGCTCGAGCGCGGGCAAGAGCAAGCGGTGCAGCGCGAGTGCGGCGCTCACGTGCAGCGCGGTGGGTATGGCATCGTTGCTGCTCTGGCCGGCGTTCACATGGTCGTTGGGGTTGACCGGCTCGCCTAACGCAGCGCTGGCAACGGTGGCGATTACCTCGTTGGCGTTCATGTTGCTGCTGGTGCCCGAGCCGGTCTGGAACACGTCGAGCGGGAAATGCACCATGCGCTCAGCGTCGCTCATGGCGAGCAGGCGCTGGCAGGCATCGACGATGGCGTTGCCCTCGGGTTCGGGCACTTGCCGCAGCCGCAGATTGGCGAGCGCCGCGGCTTGTTTGACCAGCAGCAGCGCGCTGATGAACGCCGCCGGCATGCGCTGGCCGCTCACCGGGAAATTGTCGACGGCGCGCTGGGTTTGCGCGCCATAGAGCGCGTCGGCTGGCACGGCCAACGGGCCCATGCTGTCGCGCTCCATGCGCGTCTTGCTCGGGTTCGGGGTCACGGGCACTTCCTCGGGTGAGCCACTGTGACCCAGTATCAGCCCAGCGGCTTTGCCGTCACACCGGGCGGGGTCTTGAAGAACCACTTGCGCTTGCCCTCGATTTGAAAGGGCTGCCACTGGCCGGGCTTTTGCGCGAGCCTGTCGGCCACGACGTAAAGCGCCAGCGGGTTCATGCCCATGCCGAGGTGGCTGGCGTGCACCAGCACGTTTTCGGTGTGCGGCAATGCTTCGTTGAGGCTGCACTGCCACGACACGATGCCGTCGGTGCGCGAGTAAATGGAGGTGGTGGGCACAGGGGGAGCCTGGCGCACCTGCTCGAAGAGCGCGGCGTCATTGAGGTCTTGCCCGCTGACCAATTCATACAGCCGCCATGCGTTGTTGGCACGCGGGTGGCCGCCGAAGGGCGTGCCGAGCGTGATGACGCAGCGCGTCTGTTGCGGCAGCGCTTTGGCCACCTCGCGGGCGTAAACACCGCCGAGGCTCCAGCCGACCAGGCTCACCGGCCGTTGGTGTTTCTTGAACAACTCATCGGCGCGCGCCTGGCAGCGTTCGAGCACACCCTGGCGCGGGCCGAAGTTGAAGCCCTGCTCCCAGGCATAGGGCTCGTAGCCGCGCGCACGCAAGAAGTTGCGCAAGGGAAAGGTGGTGAAGTCAGGCGCGCTCAGGCCGGGGAACACCAGCACCGGGTGGCCGTCGCCGGCCGGCAGCTTGTTGAGCACGGGCGTGGCGGCCAGCATGGCGGCCAGCTCCCAGGGCGCGCGGCCTTCAAGGAGCATCAGCAAGGCATTGGGAGCCTTGGGTTCACGGGGCATTGTGCAAGGGCCTCGCCAGCAGGCCTAAGGAGAACAAGCTTCGATGGTACCCAGCAGGTGTGACGTTCGGCTGGAGCTAGCGGTCTAGAGTGCCGAGGTCACGCAGAGGGTGCGCTCCCTCGGGCCACGGGCAGGTGAAAAAGGCGGCCACGTGCTCGAGTTTCACCTCTTCCAGCACAGGCGGGTTCCACTGGGGCTGATGGTCTTTGTCGATGGCGAGTGCGCGTATGCCTTCCACCGTCTCGCTGGCCGCGCCTGGGCGCAGGTGGAAGCAGTGATGTACCAGGTCGCGTTCCATGCGCAACTCGTCGGCGAGGCTCATGCTGCGGGCACGGCGCACCTGCTCAAGGGTGACGGCCACCATCAGCGGTGAGCGCTGGCGCAAGTCAGCCAAGGCCCGCACGGCGAAAGGTTCGGCGCTCGCCAGGAGCGAGCTCACGATGGCCAGCGCCGTGGGCTGCGAAAAATGCGCGTCGATGAGCGCGCACTGTGACGCCAGCGTGGCTAATGGAGCCGGCTGTGCCCTCGCCTTCACGGCGGCGATCGCCTGCTCCGGTGTTTCGATGGGCTGATCGGCCAGTGACTCGACCAGCGCGGGCAGCGCCGCGCTCGGCAGGTACACGTCGGCCAGGCCACAGGCAATGGCGCCACCCGCGGTCATCACATGGCCGGTGAGCGCCAGGAACTCGCCCAGGTGGCCAGGGCAGCGCGACAGGAACCAACCTCCGCCCACATCAGGGAAAAGGCCGATGTTGGTCTCGGGCATGGCAAGCTTGCTGTGCTCGGTGACCACCCTCAGCGTGGCGCCCTGGGCCAGGCCCATGCCGCCTCCCATGGTGACGCCATCCATCAGTGCGATGGTGGGCTTGCCGTAGGTGTGGATGAGATAGTTGAGGGCGTACTCTTCGGTGAAGAAATCTTCGAGCGTGGGGTCGCCGGAAAGCGCAGCTTGGTGGAAAAAGCGAATGTCTCCGCCAGCGCAAAACGAGGGGGCCTTGCCTTCACGACCGGCGCCGCGCAAGAGCACGGCCACAACTTGAGTGTCGTGGCGCCACTGCAGCAATGCGGCCGTGATGTCGCGCACCATCTGCAGTGACAGGGAGTTCAGCGCCTGCGGCCGGTTGAGCGTGATCACGCCCAGGTTGCCGCGTGTCTCGGTCAGCACATTCACGTGGAAGCTTTCAATTGGTGTGGCCCTCGCAGCGCCACAAGTTCATTTGCGACCAGCGCGCCTATCACCAGCGCACCTCCAGTGAGCGCCGTGGCCCCCGGCGGCTCGCCCGCTCCCACCCAGGCCCAAAGCACGCCGAAGATCACTTCGAGCAGGCCCAGCAGCGCCAGTTCAGGTGCCGGCAGCACGCGGGTGAGGTGCACCACCAGCAGGCAAGGAATGGCCAACTGCACGATGCCCAGCATGGCGAGCCAACTCACGTCGTGCGCAGAGGCTTGCAGCGGCCAGGCCAGCGGCAGGGTCACAAGCGACGAAACCACGGCGCCGATGAGCACCGCCGGAAGCATGTCTTGACCGGCTTCTTCACCGTGGTTGACATGCTGCAGCACCGTCCAGTTGATGGCCGCGAAGACGGGCACGCCCAATGCCACGGCCGTGCCCAGCACGGCGCCCGGCTCGCCGCCGCTTGCGTTGTGGCCAAACATCCACGCGATGCCCACACCGGCCACGCCGATGGCCGCCCAGGTGCGCCAAGCCAGGCGGTGGTTCAGGAACACACGTGAGAACAGAGCAGTGATCAGAGGCCCCAAGGCCATGGTGACCAGCACATTGGCCACCGTGGTCAGCGTCACCGCGACCATGAAGGCGGTGAACATCACAGACCAGCAGGCACCCGAAACCCAGACCGGCCAGGGCGCACGCCGCAGGCCACGCCACAGCGTGGGGCCGCGCATCCAATGCAAGGCGATTGCCAGGGCCAGCGCATTGAAGGCGCTGCGCCAGAAGGTCACTTCGAAGGTTCGCGCTGAATCGAGGTGGCGTGTCACCACGCCAGCGATGCTCCACAGCAAGGTGCACAACACCATGAGCGCGACAGCGCGCCCGTGGGTCAGGCGCAGGCCGCTCCAGATCACGCAGCGTCGCGTGATGCCTTCTTGCGGTCGTGTTCTTTCAGGTAGCGCTTGCGCACGCGTACCGACTTCGGCGTGATCTCGACCAGCTCGTCGTCGTCGATGAAGTCCACACCGTACTCCAGCGTGAGGTCGATCGGCGGCGTGATCTTGATCGCGTCTTCTTTGCCCGAAACACGGAAGTTCGTGAGCTGCTTGGTGCGCGTGGCATTGACCACCAGATCGTTGTCGCGGCTGTGGATGCCCACGATCATGCCTTCGTACACCGGATCGTTCGGCTTGACGAACATGCGGCCACGGTCGTCCAGCTTGCCCAGGGCATAGGTGAATATTTCGCCGTCGTCCATCGAGATCAGCACGCCGTTCTTGCGGCCACCGATGTCGCCCTTGTGGGCTTCGTAGCCGTCGAAGATCGAGGCGATCAGGCCGGAGCCGCGGGTCAGGTTCATGAACTCGTTGCTGAAGCCGATCAGGCCCCGCGCCGGGATGCGGTACTCAAGGCGCACGCGGCCCCGGCCGTCCGGCTCCATGTTGATCATGTCGCCCTTGCGCAGACCCAGCGCCTGCATCACGCCACCCTGGTGGGTTTCCTCAACGTCGACCGTCACCAGCTCCATCGGCTCGCACTTCTGGCCGTTGATGTCTTTGAACATCACGCGTGGTTTGGAGACTGCCAGCTCGTAGCCTTCGCGGCGCATGTTCTCCAGCAGGATGGTCAGGTGCAGCTCGCCACGGCCCATCACTTCGAAGATGCCGTCTTCGCCGGTCTCGCTAACACGCAGCGCAACGTTGCTTTGCAGCTCCTTTTGCAGACGGTCCCAGATTTGGCGGCTGGTGACGTACTTGCCTTCGCGGCCCGCCAGCGGGCTCGTGTTGACGCAGAAGTTCATCGTCAGCGTGGGCTCGTCGACCTTCAGCATCGGCAGCGGCAGCGGGTTCTCACGGTCGGTGATCGTCATACCGATGTTGATGTCTTCAAGCCCGTTGATCAGCACGATGTCGCCCGGGCCGGCTTCAGTGACTTGCACGCGGTCCAGACCCTGGAAGGTCAACACGTTGTTGACGCGGCCCTTCACGGCCTTGCCGTCAGGGCCTTCCATCACCAGCACGTCCATCGCCGGCTTGATCGTGCCCTGGCTGATACGACCCACGCCGATGCGGCCGACAAAGGTAGAGAAGTCGAGCGCCGAGATCTGCAGTTGCAGCGGCGCTGCCGGATCGCCCGTGTTCGGTGGCACATGCTTCAGGATCGTGTTGAACAGGGCCGACATGTCGGGCCCCCATTGTTCGCCCCGCTCGCCTTCAACCAGTGAGGTCCAGCCGTTGATGCCAGAGGCGTAGACCACCGGGAAGTCGAGCTGCTCGTTGGTGGCTCCGAGCTTGTCGAACAGGTCAAAGGCCGCGTTGATCACAGCGTCAGGCTTGGAACCCGGCTTGTCGACCTTGTTGACCACGACGATGGGCTTGAGGCCCAGCGCCAGCGCCTTCTTGGTCACAAAGCGCGTTTGCGGCATCGGGCCTTCTTGCGCGTCGATCAGCAGCACCACGCCGTCAACCATCGACAGCGCGCGCTCCACTTCACCGCCGAAGTCGGCGTGGCCGGGGGTGTCGACGATGTTGATGTGCGTGCCTTCCCAGCTCACCGCGCAGTTCTTGGCCAGGATGGTGATACCACGCTCGCGTTCGATGGCGTTGTTGTCCATCACGGTGTCGACCACTTTTTCGTGGTCGGCGAAGGTGCCGCTCTGGCGCAGCAACTGGTCGACCATGGTGGTCTTCCCGTGGTCAACGTGAGCAATGATGGCAATGTTGCGGATCTGTCTGGTCATACCTTGCTTTCTGCGGTTTCTGTACTCACGAGGCCTTGCACCTCGATTGGGCTCAAGAGCCTGGTTGAAATCAGTTCACCGGCCGTGATGTGGCCGCTCCCCAAAAATGCTTTCGGCTGGGGGCCGTAGACGCGCACACGCGGTGCATCGGCCAGCAGCAGGCGGCGGCGCACGCCGCTCAGAAAACGGCCCGCGCCCTCGTCGTCGAGGCGGACTACCGGCCAATCGGCCAGCAGCGTGTCGGTTTGCAGCAGCTTCTCGTCGCGCTGGTCTTCGTCCATGGCGGCCAGTTGTTCCAGGGTGCAGGCGGTGTCGAGGGTCAGCGGGCCGCTGCCGGTGCGGCGCAGTGCGCTCAAGTGGGCGCCGCAGCCCAGCGCCTCGCCTATGTCTTCGGCTAGCGTGCGGATGTAGGTGCCCTTGCTGCAGCGCACGTCGATGGTCAGCTGCTCATGCTGCCAGTCGATGATGGCAATGCTGTGAATGGTGATTCGACGCGCTTCGCGCTCGATTTCGATACCAGCGCGGGCGTATTCATACAGTGCCTTGCCGTCGCGCTTGAGGGCGGAGTGCATGGGCGGCACCTGGTCGATGGCCCCGGTGTAGCGCAGGCAAGCCGTGGCGATCTGTTCGCGGGTGATGTTCACTTCGCGTGTTTGCAGCACTTCGCCTTCAGCGTCGGCGGTGCTCGTCTTCACGCCCAGCTTCAGCGTGGCGCGGTAGGTCTTGTCGGCGTCAAGACTGATCTGCGAAAACTTGGTGGCCGCGCCAAAGCACAGCGGCAGCAAGCCGGTGGCCAAGGGATCTAGCGTGCCTGTGTGGCCAGCCTTCTCGGCGCGGTAGAGGCGCTTCGCCTTCTGCAATGCATCGTTGCTCGACAGGCCGAGCGGCTTGTCGAGCAAGAGCACGCCGTGTACGGCGCGCTTGGGAATGCGTGGGCGAAGCGAGTTCATCAGTCTTCTTTGGCCCGCGTCGAATTGGCCTGCTGAATCAAGGCGCTCAACTCGGCGGCGCGCTCGGTGGTGCGGTCGAACTCGAAGTGCAAGGTCGGTACGGTGTGAATCTGCAGGCGCTTGAAGAGGCCGTTGCGCAGAAAGCCTGCGGCTTCGTTCAAAGCCGTGTTGCATTCCTGTACGTCACCCACGAGCAGCGAAAAGAACACCTTGGCATGTGCGTAGTCGGGCGTGACCTCCACGGCCTGCAGCGTGACCATGCCGATGCGCGGATCTTTGAGGTCGCGGATGAGCTCGGCCAGATCGCGCTGGATCTGGTCGGCAATGCGAAAGCCGCGGTTCGGGATAGATCGTTTGTGTCGCATAGGTGCTCCTTGTCGCGCCCTTGAAACACAAACCCCGCCGTCTTTTGGAGGGCGGGGTTTGCGACCGAGGGCAAATCCGCCTTACAGCGTTCGTGCGACCTCTTTCAGTTCGAAGAACTCCAACTGATCACCTTCCTTGATGTCGTTGTAGTTCTTGAGCTTGATACCGCACTCGAAGCCAGATGCCACTTCACGCACATCATCTTTGAGGCGGCGCACCGATTCGACTTCGCCGGTGTAGATCACCACGTTTTCGCGCAGCAGGCGGAAACGTGCGTTGCGGCGAACGATGCCTGCCGTGACCATGGAGCCGGCCACAGTGCCGATCTTGGAAGCCACAAACACCGTGCGGATCTCGGCCGTTCCGATGACTTCCTCGCGTTGCTCGGGTGCCAGCATGCCGGTCATGGCGGCCTTCACCTCGTCTACAGCGTCATAGATGATGTTGTAGTAACGCAGGTCAACGCCGTTGTTCTCGGCCAGCTTGCGCGAGCCAGCATCGGCCCGCGTGTTGAAGCCGATGATGACGGCCTTGGAGGCAATGGCGAGGTTGATGTCCGACTCGCTGATACCACCCACGGCCGCATGCACGACCTGCACCTTGACTTCGTCGGTGCTCAGCTTGAGCAGCGATTGCACCAGGGCTTCTTGCGAGCCTTGCACGTCGGCCTTGATGATCAGCGCCAGCGTCTGCGCCTGGCCTTCGCCCATGTTCTCGAACATGTTTTCCAGCTTGGCAGCTTGCTGCTTGGCGAGCTTCACATCGCGGTACTTGCCTTGGCGGAAGGTCGCAATTTCACGGGCGCGGCGTTCGTCGCTCAGCACCATGAATTCGTCACCGGCTTGCGGCACGTCGGTCAGGCCTTGAATCTCGACCGGCAACGACGGGCCGGCTTCGGTACAGGGCTTGCCGTTTTCATCGAGCATGGCACGCACACGGCCATAGCTAGAACCGGCCAGCACCACGTCGCCACGCTTGAGCGTGCCGCTCTGGATCAGCACCGTCGCGACGGGGCCACGGCCCTTGTCGAGCTGCGCTTCGATCACCAACCCCTTGGCCGGGGAAGCCTTGGCGGCCTTCAACTCCAGCACTTCAGCCTGCAGCAGCACCTGTTCGAGCAACTGGTCGATGCCCTGGCCGGTCTTGGCCGACACGCCCACGAACGGCGAATCGCCGCCGAAGTCTTCAGGCACCACATGCTCAGCCACCAATTCGGACTTGAGCCGTTCGATGTTTGCTTCGGGCTTGTCTATCTTGTTCATGGCCACGACGATGGGCACGCCCGCCGCCTTGGCATGGTGGATCGCTTCCTTGGTTTGCGGCATCACGCCGTCGTCGGCTGCAACCACCAGGATCACGATGTCGGTGGCCTTGGCGCCACGGGCACGCATGGCGGTAAACGCCGCGTGGCCCGGGGTGTCGAGGAAGGTGATCATGCCGCGCGGCGTGTCGACGTGATAAGCGCCGATGTGCTGCGTGATGCCACCCGCTTCACCCGCGGCCACGCGGGCACGGCGGGTGTAGTCGAGCAGCGAGGTCTTGCCGTGGTCGACGTGACCCATGACGGTGACCACAGGCGCACGCGGCAGCACTTCGTATTGGGCTTCGATCGCGGTGTCTTCTTCCAAGAACGCGTCCGGGTCGTCGAGCTTGGCCGGGAAGGCCTTGTGGCCCATTTCCTCGACCAGGATCATCGCGGTCTCTTGGTCGAGCTGCTGGTTGATGGTGACCATCTGGCCCAGCTTCATCAGTTGCTTGATGACCTCGGAGGCCTTGACCGACATCTTGTGGGCCAAATCTGCCACGCTGATGGTCTCGGGCACATGCACTTCCTGCACCTGCTGCTCGACCGGCGCCACAAAAGTGGAGTTGTGGTTGTCGTTGCGGTCTCCGCGGCGGCCGCCACGCGGCGCACGCCAGCCTGGGCGAGCACTGGCACCACCAGGGGCGTCGGTACGACCCTTGACGGCGCGCTTCTTGGCTGCGTCGTCAGCCCAGCTGGACGAGAGCTTCTCGGACTTGATCGACTTCTTGTCGCCGGGCTTGGCAACACCCGGTGCAGCAGCTGCCCCCGGCGCTGCGGCTGGCTTGTGAATCGTGCCCTTGATGCCTTCGACCGGCTTCGGTGGCTCTTCAGGCTTCTTGGCCTGCAGCACCTTCTTGGGCGCGTTCATCATCGCGCGGATGGCTTGGGCTTCGTCTTCAGCAGCCTTGCGACGCTTGGCGAGATCGGCTGCACGCTGCTTTTCTTCGTCCACCACATCGGCGGCCTTGATCACGCGCAGCGCAGGTTTGGCGGCCTCCACAGGTGCGGGGGCAGGCGCAGGCACTGCGGCGGGCGCGGCAGGCGCAACAGCGGCGGCGGCCTTGGCCTTGCCCGACGCCGCTTCAGCCGCGGCAAGCGCAGCGGCCTCTGCGGCAGCCTTGGTTGCTGCTTCGGCGGCTTCGCGTTGGCGTGCTTCAGCGGCTTCGCGGTCGCGCTTTTCCAGCTCTTCGCGCAGGCGGCGCTTCTCGGCGAGTTCTTCTTCCTGTATGCGCAGCTGCTCAGCCTGGGCTTGCGCCTCGGCCTGGCGGCGTTGCAATTCAGCTTCGTCGACCGACGGCTCGGCGGGTTCGTCCGCGGCCGTTTCGTCGCGCTTGACAAAGGTGCGCTTCTTGCGCACTTCCACTTGAATGGTGCGCGCCTTGCCGCTCGAATCGGCCTGCTTGATCTCGCTGGTCGACTTGCGAGTGAGCGTGATCTTCTTGCGCTCGGCACCGGCAGCAGTGCCGTGCGCGGTGCGCAGAAAATCGAGCAGCCGCTCCTTGTCGGACTCGGTCAGCGCGTCGTCGGTCGACTTCTTGGCGACGCCGGCCGACTGGAGCTGCTCGAGCAGTGCCGCGGCTGAGCGGTTGAGCTCGGCGGCTAACTGGGCGACGGTGGTCACAGCCATTGTGGATATCCTTGCTTGGTACTTACGGTGCTGTACTGAATACGGTGCTCGCTCAGGTGGTGAACCAGTGTTCACGCGCCTTCATGATCAGCGTCTTGGCTTCGTCTTCGCCCACGCCGGTGATCTCGGTGAGCTCGTCGACGGCCAGGTCGGCCAGGTCATCGCGCGTGTTGACGCCGCCATCGGTGAGCTTGGCGATCAGTGCGGGGGTCAGGCCTTCGAGGTCACGCAGGTTTTGCGAGACATCGTCGACTTTCTCTTCGCGCACGATCTCCATCGTCAGCAGCGCATCTTTGGCGCGGGTGCGCAGCTCGTTGACGGTGTCTTCGTCGAAGCCTTCAATTTCCAGCATTTCCTGCATGGGCACGTAGGCCACTTCTTCCAGGCTGCTGAAACCCTCGGCGATCAGGATGTCGGCCACTTCGGCGTCGACGTCGAGCTTGTCGACGAACAGCTTGCGCACGCTGTCGGACTCTTCGCTCTGCTTCGCGTGCGACTCTTCGGCCGTCATGATGTTGATGCGCCAGCCGGTCATCTCGGAGGCAAGGCGGACGTTCTGGCCACCGCGGCCAATGGCGATGGCGAGGTTTTCTTCATCGACCACCACGTCCATGGCATGACGCTCTTCATCGACCACGATCGACTGCACATTGGCCGGGGCCAATGCACCGATCACGAATTGCGCCGGGTCTTCAGACCACAGCACGATGTCGACACGCTCGCCCGCGAGCTCATTGGTCACCGCGTTGACGCGCGAGCCGCGCACGCCAACGCAGGTGCCGATGGGGTCGACGCGCTTGTCGTGCGAGACGACGGCAATCTTGGCGCGCGAACCCGGGTCACGGGCGCACGACTTGATCTCGAGCAGGCCTTGCTCGATCTCAGGCACTTCTTGTGCAAACAGCTCGATCATGAAACCCGGCGCGCTGCGCGACAGCACGATCTGCGGGCCGCGCAACGTGGGGTCGACTTCAGCGATGAAAGCGCGCACGCGGTCTCCGGAGCGCAGGTTTTCCTTGGGGATCATCTCGCTGCGCTTGAGGCGGCCTTCGACACGACCAGACTCGACGATCACGTCGCCCTTGTCCAGGCGCTTGACGGTACCCACGAAGACCTTGTCGCCACGCGACAGAAAATCGGTCAGCAGCTGCTCGCGCTCGGCGTCACGAATCTTCTGCAGAATGACCTGCTTGGCGGCTTGCGCCCCAATGCGGCCAATGGTCACCGACTCGACGGGTTCTTCGATGTAGTCGTCGACCTCGATGTCAGAGATCTGCTCTTGAGCTTCGAACAGCAGGATCTCGGAGTCGGGAAGCTGCAGACCGGCTTCATTCGGCACCACGTGCCAGCGGCGGAAGGTCTCGTACTCGCCGCTCTCGCGGTCGATGGTCACGCGGATGTCGACCTCACCGCCATGCAGCTTCTTGCTGGCCGAGGCCAGGGCAGCCTCGACGGCGTTGAACACGACTTCGCGATCCACGCTCTTTTCGCGCGAGATGGCGTCTACCAGCATCAGCAGTTCACGATTCATTGCTTGCGATCTCCGTCAACATCACCAGCCGTCGCCTCGTCACCCTGGGATTGCGCGGCAGGCTGAAAGCGCCGGCCTTTGAAATCCACCACGGGCACCAGGCGGGCCTCCTTTACCTCATCGAGCGAAAAATCCAGGGCCTGGTTGACCTTGCCATCACCGAAAACCAGACGCCAACCCTCGGGCAAAGCCTCCAGAACGCCGCGGTAATGCTTGCGCCCCTGGAAAGCCAGCTTCAAACTCACTTCAATCTCTTGGCCAGCAAAGCGCTGGTAGTCGGCCGCCTTCTTCAGCGGACGGTCGAGGCCGGGTGACGACACCTCGAGCCGCTCGTAGGCGCAGCCTTCGACTTCGAGCACGTGCTGCAACTGGCGGGTCACCTTCTCGCAGTCTTCGACCACGATGTACTCACCTGCCGGGTCGTTGGCCAAGCGGTCGATGTAGACACGCAGCAGCCCCTTGGGGCTGCGTTCGCAGTCCACCAGGTCGTAACCGAGACCGGTCACGGTGCTTTCAACGACGATTTGCCAGTTCACGCTTTGCACGCTTTGCAGCTACCCAGTCAATCAGAACCTGATCAGCTTGCTCAGGCCTGCTTGCTCCCCTGTCAAAAACACCGTGACAGAGGCACCACCGCAAAGTCGATCAAGCAAAAAAAAAGGGCTGGAAGAATCCGCCCATGCAGTTTTCTTGCGAAAAGCGCATTGTAGCCTCAGGTGGAAGCACCGGCAAGCCCCGGCTTTGTCAAGACTCGGAGGACTCGCGCTACTCACCTGTGGGGCGCCACGCTGGGCGCACCGAATGCCGCGTGCCAGAATCGCGGCTCACCATTTTCAACAGTGCGGAGACAGCATGGGATTCCTGGCCGGCAAACGCTTTCTGATCACCGGCGTTCTGAACAATCGCTCGATCGCCTACGGCATCGCCAGGGCCTGCCACCGCGAAGGCGCCGAGCTGGCGTTCAGCTATGTGGGCGAGCGTTTTCGTGAGCGCATCACCGATTTCGCGGCCGAGTTCGGCTCCAAGCTGGTGTTCGACTGCGACGTGAGCAGCGACGAGCAGATCGATGCCACATTCAAGCAGCTGGGCGAAGCCTGGCCACAGTTCGACGGCTTCGTGCACGCCATCGGCTTTGCGCCGCGCGAAGCGATCGCCGGCGATTTTCTCGACGGCATGACGCGCGAAAACTTCCGCATCGCGCACGACATTTCGGCTTACAGCTTCCCCGCCATGGCCAAGGCTGCATTGCCGCATTTGCGTCCTGGCGCGGCCCTGCTCACGCTCACCTACTTGGGTGCTGTGCGCTTCGTGCCCAACTACAACACCATGGGTCTGGCGAAAGCCTCGCTAGAGTCGAGCGTGCGCTTCCTGGCGCAAAGCCTGGGCAGCCGCGGCGTGCGGGTCAACGGCATTTCGGCTGGGCCGATCAAGACGCTTGCAGCGTCCGGCATCAAGGATTTCGGCAAGCTGCAGGCGGCATTCGCCGCCACCGCGCCCATCCGTCGCAACGTGACGATTGACGACGTGGGCAATGCTGCAGCCTTCTTGCTGTCAGACCTGGCGGCCGGCATCAGCGCCGAAATCACTTACGTCGACGGAGGCTTCAGCCAGGTGATGGGGTCCACCGACGCAGGCTGAAGCCCGCCACCGGCGGCGCCCACCGGCGCCGCCTTGACGTGGCGTGCGCTCAGTTGCGCACGAACACCGCCACCGTGCGGGCCGGAACGGTGAACGCGCCAGTGGCCGCACCGTAAGCAGCGGTTTTCACCACTGCATCAGACCCCGCAACTTGAATCGGGTGTAGTACGAACCCTGCATTGGCGAGCGAGGCCGAGCTGAAGGTCTGCGCCACCTTGTTCGCATTGACCAGCACCAGCAGCGTGCGGTACTTGCCGTCTCCGCAACTGGTGTCGCCCAGCCCCACTTTCATCACGATCAACCCGTCTTGTTGCGAAGCCTGGTCGGGGAAGCTGACGCATCGCATCACGTCGGCGCCGGTGCGCAAGCGCAGCATGGTGGTGTCGCGGCGCACGGCCAGGAAGTCACGCACCGCGTCACGCGTGGCGGCGATGTCGGTTGACGTGGGCACCACCGTGGCATTGGAGAGCAGCGCTGTCATCTGCGGCCAACCCGACTCGTTCTTCTCGGCCGGCGGCAAGCCGAACGCGCTCATGTAGTTGGTGGTTCCGGTCCAGTCGACACGGTTGAACCAGTCGCCCGAGTTGTAGCTGTCGCGGTCGAAGGCCTTCGATCGCAGCAGCTCATCGCCTGCGTGGATGAACGGAACGCCCTGCCCCATCAGCACCGTGGCCAGTGCCAGCACCTGGGCACGCGCACGGTCCGCGGCTGTAGTGCCGGCGGGGTGCTTGTACTGCGCAACGTCATACAGCGTTTCACCGTCGTGCACGCCAGCGTAGTTGATGACCTCTTGTGGATCGTCGGTGTAGCCCGCAGCCTGGCCGCCGTAGTCGTAGCCGCTGGCGGCCTGCCCGTTGAGCACGAAATTGCGCAGGTTACCGGCCATGCCGATGCGAATCAGGTTCTGACGGTAGTACAAGTCACCGCGCTGGCCTGCAGTGCAGGAGCCGCCGCCAGCCGTCGCGTTGACGTCATAGCACAGGCCGCTGGCGAAGCCCTGGTTGCGCAGGATGTCAGCACCGCTGTCGAAGGGGCCGCCGCCGCGCATGGCGTCGCGCATGCGGTCGTTGAACGAACCAATGCCGGTACCAGCCAGGTTGGCCTGGCGCGCCTGCTCGAAGCGGCGGTCGTTTTCCACCTCACCGAAGTTCCAGGCTTCGCCGTAGTAGTACAGCGCGCGGCCGGCAGAGGCATCCACTTCAGATTGCGCTTTCACCATCGAGCTCTTGGGGATGTGGCCCATGATGTCGAAGCGGAAGCCGTCCACGCTGTACTGCGTGGCCCAGGTCTTGAGCGTGTCGATCATCAGCTTTTCCATCATCGCGAACTCGGGCGCGGTGTTCTCGCAGCAAGTCGATCGCTCGATCACGCCGTCGCCATTGAGCCGGTAGTAGTAGCCCGGCACGATGCGGTCGAGGAAGTTGCCGCTGGTGTGGTTGTAGACCACGTCCATGACCACACGCAGCCCCGCGCTGTGCAGCGAAGCCACCATGTCGCGGAACTCAACCACCCGCACGCGGCCGTCAGCCGCATCGGTGGCGTAGCTGCCCTCGGGCGCGCCGTAGTGGCGCGGGTCATAGCCCCAGTTGAAACAGTCGGTGCCGCTGCTGGCCACCACGGAGGCCTGTTGGGTGGTCGAGGTCGCACCTGCCGCCGTCACCACGGGTGTGGTGCATCCAGCTTCATTCACGCTCGCGAAGTCGAACACCGGCATCAGGTGTATGTGGGTGAGGCCGGCACTGGCCAGCGATCGCAGATGCGTCATGCCCTGCGACCCCGCCTCGCCGAAGGCTGCGTACTTGCCACGCTTGCCTGCGGGCACGGAGCTGTCGCTGGCCGAGAAGTCGCGCACGTGCAACTCGTAAAGCACGCTGTCTTCTGGCTGGGCCAGGGCCGGAGGCACGTCGACATCCCAGCCCGCGGGCTTCATGGCTGCGCTGCCCAGATCGGCCAGCAAGGCGGCTTGCCCGTTGGTGTTGAGCGTGACGGCGTAGGGGTCTGTCACAACGTTGGTGACGACCGCGCCCTCTGCGGCGGAATACACCCTGACGCTGTAGGTGTAGTAGGCGGTGTTGCGCCAGGCTGCATCACCGGTCAGCGCCCACACGCCAGAAGCCGCGTCCAGGCTCATCGGCAGGCTGGCCCCGCCTTGAATGTTGACGCTGACGGCTTGCGCTGTCGGCGCCCACAGTCGCAAGGTCGGGGTGCCGTTCCCGGCGAAGCTTGCGCCCAGCACCTGAGTGGCGGCACTCGCGGCGTACACGTCGTCGAGCACGCCCTGTATCTGGACCTGGGTAGCCGACGCAGGTTTGCCGTTTTGCCACCGCGCCACCACCAGTTGGCCCTTCAGCAGCTGGCTCACATTCGCCGAGGCGGGCACGGTGAATGCCGGCGCTGCGGCGAGGTGACGGTAGCGTGCCTGCAGGGCGGCGCTCAAGTTGTCAGAGGCGAGTGACAGGTAGCCGTCAGCGCCTGTGACGCCGTTGGTGTCGACGGCGATGCCACCGTTGGCAGCGTGGTACAGCCTGAACTCACCCGACTGCGTGGCCCCTGGCCACACCAGCGTCGAGGCCGACAACCACATCGCGCGAGCGCCGCCCAGGCTGATGCCGTTGGCTGCCGCCTCGCTGTTGTAGGTGGTGCAGTCGCCCGACTTGAGCCAGATCTGCTGGCCTTGGGTGGCGATGTTGGCGGCAATCACCGCACGGCGATCGCATTCACCGTCTTTCACGGTGTCGGCACTGGTGGTTCCCTTGTTCAGCACAAAGTCCACGTTGGGCTGGCTGGTGTTGAGCGCGATGTCGGCGTACGCGCCGTAGCCATCGGTCTTGTCGAAGACGAATCGGGGCTGGCCCGGCCAGCCAGTCGAGGGCGTGGTCGGGCCGTTCCAGGCATACACAGCCCAGTTGCCATATGCGGCGTCAGGGCGCTGGTAGTGCACGCGCAGGGTTGCGGCCGCCAGCCCACCGGAGGAACTGGCCGGCGCGCTGCCGCCTCCACCGCCACAGGCCGCCAACCCTGAAAAAAGGGCGAAGCCAAGCATCCGGCGCACCAGGCGCAGGGTCATAGAGTTCATGTTTTCTCTCCTGTGCGCCTCGGGTGGCGCTTTTTCGGGTGGTGATGTCAGAGCGTCTGCAGGATTTCGCGACGCTTCTGTTGATATTCCGCTTCGGTGATCAAGCCCTGCTCCAGCAGACGCTTGAGGCCGCGCAGACGTTGCTCCTGCTCTTGATAAACCCCTTCTCGCACGGGCGCGGCGACAGCAGCCGGCGTGGGCGCTGTCGCATGTGCTGGAGCGGGCGTGACGACAACCGCGTTGAGCGGCAAACCCTGCCAATCGGCGCGGCGCATTTGCCCGCCCGCGCTCGCGAGTTCTGCGCCACTGGCCCGCACCCGGGTGCCGTAGCTGAACTTGGGGCGAATGCGGGTGCCGATCCAGGCCCCCATGAAGTCCGACCTTGTCTCGTGAACGATGAAATTCAGCTGATCCGCCTGCACGAACAACCGTGCGGTGATGCCGGTGGCGGGCGCCAGGATGGCATCGCCCCTGCGGGCGGTGCTCAACAACAGCAAGTCATCGTCGGGCCCCGCTATCGCCAGGGCCTGCGCGAGCGGCTCGATCAGGTCGCTGAGCTCATCGCTGGTGAACAGGGCCTGCGACTTGCCCTTGAGTGACACCCGCAGCGACGCCATTACTGACCGCAACTGCTCGGGCGGCACAGCGCGAGGCTGCTGGTTGGGCTCGCTTGCTGGCTCGCGCGGCACGCGCTGAATGGTGGTGAAGTCGCCAATCTGCCAAAGGCGCTGAGTGTCGGCCGCCGCAGCCGGCGCTGGTAGGCCCAGCAGGCCCAGCATGCAAGCGAATGCGCCTGCCACGCGCAGCAAGCTCGAGTGCATTTGCAGCCTTCCGTTCACAGGTCGTCCAGCGCGCGCGAGGCGCCAATCAGCGCCGGCGACACATCGGCGTTGACCACGAACACCGGAATCGCCGCGAGGTAGGCCTCAAAGCGCCCTTTGCTTTCGAAGCGGGCGCGGAAACTTGACTCGGTGATGCGATGCCCCAAGCGAGGCACGATGCCGCCGCCGATGTAGACGCCGCCGCGCGCACCCAGCGAGAGCGCCAGGTTGCCGGCCATGGTGCCCAGAAAGCTGAAGAACAGATCTTCGGCCTGCACGCATTGCGCATCGGTGCCAGCGTGCGCCGCTGCCGTGATCTCTGCCGCCGTGCGCGGGCGTACCTTCACCCCGGCCACTTCGCACAGCACCTCATAGAGGTTGAGCAGGCCGGGCCCCGACAGCGCCCGCTCGGCAGAGGCATGGCCGAAGCGGTGCCGCAACCCGCGGATGACCGCGTCCTCCAGGTCGGTGGCACCCGCCAGGGTTACATGCCCACCCTCCCCATTGAGCGGCACGCTGGCGTGCCGATTGTTCGCAGGCAACAGGCCCGATACGCCCAAGCCGGTGCCCGGGCCGAGAAGGCCCAGCGGCGCACCAGACACCGGCTCGTCTCCACCCACCTGCAGCAGATCGGCACGCGACAACTCGGGCAGCGACAAGGCCAGGGCCGTGAAATCGTTGATGACAAGGAAGCGTTCCAACCCCAGCGCCTCCTGTACGGCCGAAATTGAAAACGACCAATCGTGGTTGGTCATTTGCACGTGGTCTCCCACGATGGGGTTGGCAATGCCGATGGCGCACCAGTGCGGAGCCGGTTTGGCGTGCGCTTGCAGGTAGTGCTGCATGGCATGCAGCAGCGATTCGTGGTCGTCGCAGGGATAGGTCGAAATATCGGACAAGGCCGCACCGCGACTTTCTTGCCAAGCCAGGCGGGCATTCGTACCGCCGATGTCGCCCAACAGGCGGGGAAAGTGATTGTTCGAGGTCAAATCAAGCATCCGTGTAATCAAACTACAAATGAAAAATGTACGCCGACTCTCTTGAAACGTCTACAAGTCGGTGCTCCGGGTGAACACCACTAGGGTTTTCAGGGGGTATAGGTTGGTGAAAACCCGCTGTTTGCGGTTGTAGTTTGCCTACTAAAGTCCAGCCACTTTGCGGGAATGGGTCGAAGTTGTAGTCATGCTACTAAACCCCTTGCAAGAAAAGAACACAGCGATAACAAGTCCCCCAACCGCCGATAGGCAAGCCGCAGGCCTGCTATCGGTATCCAAGCAGCAAAGCAATGAGGAGCCCGTCAATGAGGAAAAGAATCAAACTGCTCGCGGTGGCAGCAGCCGCCGCCAGCACGTTCGCCGCGCCGTCGGCGCAGGCGCAGGGAGTGGAATTCCACGGCTACCTGCGTACCCAGGTGGGCACCACCAGCGAAGGTGGCAACCTTCAGTGTTTTGGCGGTGACGGCGTATGGCCTATCCGCTCAAAATATCGGCTCGGCAACGAGTGCGACACCTACGGCGAAGCCATGGTCGTGGCGCCCTTCGGCAAGAGCGATGGCGCCTGGGCCAAGTACAGCTTGATGCTGGCCCTTCAAGAGAACAACGCCGGCGACTACGAAGACGTGAAGAGCGGCAAGTTCAACATCGCCAGCCGTCAGAACTTCGTTCAAGCCGGTGGATTCTTCCCCGAGGGCGGGGCCCTGGCCGACGCCAAGGTGTGGCTGGGCAAGCGCTACTACAACCGCCACGACATCCACATCAACGACTACTTCTACTGGAACAACAGCGGCCCCGGCGCCGGCCTGGAAGACATTGCGCTCGGCCCGGTGAAGCTCGCTTTCGCCTATCACCAGACTGGTGTGAATGGCAATGCCAAGGGTGACGTCGTCGGCAAGCGCTTCAGCACCCGGCTCTACGACATCCCGGTCAACACCAACGGCAAGCTCGAAGGCGAGCTGGTTCTGCTGAAGGGCAGTTCGGCTGACGATGCGGCCTCGACGGGCAGCGGCACCATGCTCTTCCTGGAGCACACCCAGACCGGACTGCTCGGCGGCTTCAACAAGTTCGCCGTGGTGTTCGGGCGCAAGCTGGGCAGTGGCTTCGAATGGCTGCCCACCAACCAAGGCGGCGGTGAGGCCCAGGGCAGCTCGTTGCGCATTCATGACCAGTTCTACTTTGATCTGGCCGGCACCAACTTCTCGGGCATGGCCACGGCCAGCTACGGCAAAGCCAATTTCGGTGGGGACGACAACACCTGGACCAGCGTCGGCGTGCGCCCGCAGTACAACTTCAACGACAACTTCAGTCTGGCCGTTGAAGCAGGTTACGACGCCGGCAAGACCGATACCGGCATCAAGCCCAAGATCGCCAAATTGACGATTGCGCCGCAGATTTCTTTGGCCAAGGGCTTCTGGGCACGCCCGGTGTTCCGCGCCTTCGTCACCTATGCCAAGTGGAACGACGATGCCCGTGCTCAAGCCGGCGGTGGCAGCACCAGCATTGGCCCGAACGGCGTGTTCGGCGACAAGCGCAACGGCATGAACTACGGTCTTCAGGTTGAAAGCTGGTGGTGATCGGCAGAGCAACGCATCTCGGCCTTTGCGCGCCGTGATCTAAGTTGCCACTGGCAGCGCCAGCCAATCTTCCGGCTGGCCTGCCTTCAATGCCGTGGGCATGCCGTGCCCAGCGCCTTGAACCAGCAGTCCCACAGCAAAAACGACGTGAAAACAACAACACTCGCCAACCCCGCCGCGACCCCTGCCTCGGCAAACCTCGACTGGTCACGCGGCGGCGTGATCTACCAGATTTACCCGCGCAGCTTTGCCGACAGCAACGGCGACGGCGTGGGTGATCTCCCCGGCATCATCGACAAGCTGCCCTACGTGGCCAGCCTGGGCGTGGACGCGATCTGGATCTCGCCCTTCTTCAAGTCGCCGATGAAAGACTTCGGCTACGACATCGCCGACTACCGCGATGTTGACCCGCTGTTCGGCACGCTGGCCGACTTCGACCGCCTGATCGCCCGCTCGCACGAGCTGGGCCTCAAGGTGATGATCGACCAGGTGCTGTCGCACACCTCCGACCAGCACGATTGGTTCAAGGAAAGCCGCAGCAGCCGCGACAACCCGCGCGCCGACTGGTACGTGTGGGCCAATGCCAAGCCCGACGGCACGCCGCCCAACAACTGGCTGAGCGTGTTCGGTGGATCGGCCTGGCAGTGGGACTCGCGCCGCTGCCAGTACTACATGCACAACTTCCTCACCAGCCAGCCCGACCTGAACTTTCACAATGTCGACGTGCAGCAACAAGCACTCGACGACATTCGCTTCTGGCTCGAGCGCGGCATCGACGGCTTCCGCTTCGACGCTTGCATCTTCCATTTTCACGACGAGCGGCTGCGCGACAACCCGCCCGCCACCACGCGCGACACCACCTCGGTCGCGCAGACCAACCCTTACGGTTACCAGCGCCACCTGTACGACAAGACGCAGCCAGAAAACCTGCCCTACCTGATGCGCATCCGCAGCTTGCTCGACCAGTACGGCGCCAAGAGTGTGGGCGAGATCGGCGACGACGATTCCATCAAGACCATGGCCGCTTACACCAGCGGCGGCGACAAGCTGCACATGGCATACAGCTTCAACCTGCTGACCGCCCAGAACAGCGCGGCCTACATACGCAAGCAGGTGGAAGAACTGGAAGCGCAGATTGCCGACGGTTGGGGCTGCTGGTCTTTCGGTAACCACGACGTGCCGCGGGTACAGACACGATGGGGCGGCCCGGGCGCCTCGCCCGAGTACGCCAAGGTCATCGTCGCCATGCTGCTCAGCCTGCGAGGCAGCGCCTGCCTGTACCAGGGCGATGAGCTGGCGTTGACCGAGGTCGACATCCCGTTCGAAAAGTTGCAAGACCCCTACGGCATCACCTTCTGGCCAGAGTTCAAGGGTCGCGACGGCTGCCGTACGCCCATGCCCTGGGCCAGCACCCAGCCCCACGCGGGCTTCAGCGAGGGGCTCGACGCGACACCGTGGTTGCCAGTGCCGCCCGAGCACGCTGCCAACGCGGTCGACGTGAACGAGGCCAACCCGAGCTCGGTGCTGCATTTCTATCGGCGCTTCCTGGCCTGGCGCAAGACGCAGCGTAGCCTCATCACCGGCGACATCCGCTTCCTCGATGCCCCCGAGCCGGTGCTGGCCCTGGTGCGCACGCCGGTCGCAGGCGAACCGGGTGGCGCCGTGCTGGCCGCTTTCAACCTGGGCGGCAAGCTGGTGAGCTTCACGCTCGCCGGTGCGCCCGCCACGCGCCCGCTAGCCGGCCACGGCTTCGACGGCGCTCGCCAGGGCGTGCGCGACGGCGAGCAGCTTCAACTGCCGGCCTACGGGGCTTACTTCGGCAGCATCACGGACTGAACCATGGCGCACCTCAAACTCAAGGCACTGCGCAAAGCCTACGGCGAGGTCGAGATCCTGCATGGCGTGGACCTGGAAATCCACGACGGCGAATTCATCGTCTTCGTCGGCCCTTCGGGCTGCGGCAAGTCGACCATGTTGCGCTGCATTGCCGGGCTCGAAGACATCAGCTCCGGCGAGTTGTACATCGGCGACGAGTTGGTCAATGAGGTGCCGCCTGCCAAACGCGGTATCGCGATGGTGTTCCAGAGCTACGCCCTCTACCCGCACATGACGGTGGCCGAGAACATGGCGTTCGGCCTGCGCCTGGCCGGCTTCAGCAAGGCTGAGATGAAGACCGCGGTGCAACGCGCCGCGCAGATCTTGCAGATCGAGCCCCTGCTGGAGCGCAAGCCCAAAGCGCTGTCAGGTGGCCAGCGTCAGCGCGTGGCCATCGGGCGGGCCATCGTGCGCAAGCCGGGCGTCTTTTTGTTCGACGAGCCGCTGTCCAACCTGGACGCCTCGCTGCGGGTGCAGATGCGCGTGGAGCTCACGCGGCTGCACCAGGAACTGAAGACGACCATGGTTTACGTGACGCACGACCAGGTCGAAGCAATGACGCTCGCGCACCGCATCGCGGTGTTCAACGCAGGGCGCATCGAGCAGGTGGGGCGCCCGCTCGACCTGTACCACCGCCCGGCCAATCTCTTCGTGGCCGGCTTCATCGGCTCGCCGAAGATGAACTTCATCGCCGCCACCCTGCAATCGGCCGACGAGAGCCAGTCGGTGGTGCGAGTGGCTGATGGCACCCTGATCACCACCCATGTCGATGCGCGCGGCCTGCAACTTGGTGAGCCTGTCACGCTGGGCGTGCGGCCCGAGCACCTCGGCGCGCAAGCGGCCACTGCGCCCAACAGCCTGCGCAGCCAGGTGCAGGTGGCCGAGCACCTGGGCGACACCACCTATTTCTATCTTGAGGTGGCCGGCACCAGCGGGCACATCGTCGCCCGGGCCGCCCCTGACAACCCATTGGTCAGCGGCGACGTTGCCCACCTGGTGCTGCCACCAGCGCATGCCTACCTCTTCGACGGCAAGGGCATGGCCCTGCCCTTCCTTTCCCGATAACACGATCCCCCGATCGCGACCCGGCCCCAGCGGCTACCAACAAGGAGATGAGAAATGATCGACTCGCGCAACAAACTCAAGCTGATTGCCGCCGCGGCGGTGATGACCTTCACCAGCGGCTGGGCCGTCGCGGCTGAGCCGGGCAAGCTCTTGATCTGGATCAATGGCGACAAGGGCTACAACGGCATCGCCAAGATCGGTGAAGAGTTCACCAAGAAGACGGGCGTGCAAGTCACCGTCGAGCACCCGGAAGACGCCCCTGGCAAATTCCAGCAGGCCGCCGCCGCCGGCAAAGGCCCCGACATCTGGATTTGGCCGCACGACCGCATCGGCGAATGGATTGCCGGCGGCTTGCTGCAAACCGTGACCCCGGGCAAAAAGGTGCAAGCCGACATCGACCCGTTGGCCTGGAAGGCCTTCAGCGTGGGCGGCAAGACCTGGGGTTACCCCATGTCGATAGAAGCCGTCTCGCTGGTCTACAACAAGGCTTTGGTGCCCACCCCACCCAAGACCTTCGAAGAGGTGATCGCGCTCGACAAAAAGCTCTCGGCTTCGGGCAAGAAGGCCATCCTTTGGGACTACAACAACACCTACTTCACTTGGCCGCTGCTGGCTGCCAACGGCGGCTACGCTTTCAAGCTCAGCGCCGACGGCACCTATGACGCTGGCGACACCGGCGTCAACAACGCCGGCGCGCTCAAGGGCGCAGAACTGCTGGCCAAGATGGTGAAAGATGGCGTGATGACCAAGGGCGCAGGCTACGCCGAAATGGAAGCCGGCATGGCCCAGGGCAAGGTCGCGATGATGATCAACGGCCCCTGGTCGTGGGACAACCTCAAGAAGGCCAACATCGACTTTGGCGTGGCCAAGATCCCCACCGTCGGTGGCAAAAAGGCAGCGCCTTTCGTGGGCGTGCTGGGCGCGATGATCTCCAAGGCATCGCCCAACCGCGACGTGGCCGTCGAGTTCATTGAGAACCACATGCTCTCCATGCAGGGCCTCAAGCAGATCAACGACGACGTGCCCCTGGGCACCCCGGCCAGCAAGTCGCTCTTCGCCGAGCTCAAGAGCAACCCCAACATCCAGGCCACCATGGCCAGCGCGCAAGACGGCTCGCCCATGCCCAACAACCCGGAGATGGGTCGCTTCTGGTCCTCGATGCAGTCGGCGCTGCAGAACATGACCGAAGGCCGCCAGTCGCCCAAGGAAGCATTGGACGCGGCTGCCAAGCGCATCTCGGCCAAGTGAGCTGAGGCCTGAGCGGCGGTGTACCCGGGTGTGCCAAGCCAGGGTCCACCGCCGCAACTTGTTCCCTTTCGATTCCTCCATGACCCTTACGCCAACCCTGAAACGCCGGGCGCCAGGCGCCCTGTTCGCGCTGGTGCTGATCGCCGCCCTCTATGTGGTGGCGCTGGTCTACGCCGCCGGTGAAACGCTGCTGGCCGGCACCATGCTCGCCCTCTCGGCGCTGGCGCTATGGGTTTACACCTCGAGGCGCACCTATGCCTACCGCTACCTCTTTCCCGGCATTGCCGCTGCGCTGATCTTTGTCGTCTTCCCGATGCTCTACACCATCGGCATAGGCTTCACCAACTACAGCTCCAAAAACCTGCTGAAATTTCCGCGGGCCACGCAGTACTTTCTGGACGAGACCTACTCCGCGGGCGAAGAGCCTTTGGCTTTCACCCTGCACGCCGATGGCCGTGAGTTCCGCGCCCGCTTAGAGACCGGCGAAGCTGGCAAGGCCTTCGTCTCGGGCCCGCTTGCGCTCAAGAGTACAGAGCCACTGGAACTGAAGCTAGAGCCCGCCGAGCAGGTGAAGATCGCGCTCGGCGAGCCGGTGCCCCTGAAGGACGTGATTGCCAAGCAAGCCCAGCTCAAGGCGCTCGCTTTCTTGCTGCCCGATGGCCGCAAGCTGCGCATGACCGGCCTGCGCCAGTTCGGGGTGGTACAGCGGCTCTACCAGCAGCAGCCCGATGGCAGCCTGCTCAACCAGCAGAGCAGCGAATTGCTCAAGCCCAATTTCGTCAGTGGCTTCTACGAGACCGCCAGCGGCGAGCGGGTGCAACCCGGCTTCCAGGTGGGCATAGGCTTTGCCAACTACGTGCGCATCTTCACGGACCGCGCGTTTCAAGAGCCCTTCATCCGCATCTTCATCTGGACGGTGCTGTTTTCCTTCATCACCGTCTTTGTGGCCGCAGCGCTGGGCATGTTTCTCGCCGTGCTCTTCAACTGGGATGCGCTGCGCTTCAAGAGCGCCTACCGCGTGATGCTGTTCCTGCCCTACGCGGTGCCGGGCTTCATCTCCATCTTGGTGTTCAAGGGCTTGTTCAACAACAATTTCGGTGAGATCAATTTGATACTCGAAGCCATGTTTGGCATCCGCCCGGCATGGTTCTCCGACCCCACGCTGGCCAAGCTGATGCTGCTCATCGTCAACGTGTGGTTGGGCTACCCGTACATGATGGTGGTGTGCATGGGCCTCATCAAGGCCATACCGGCTGACCTGTACGAAGCCTCAGCGGTGGCGGGCGCTGGGCCGCTCACCAATTTCTTCCGCATCACCCTGCCCCTGATCACGAAGCCGCTCACGCCGCTTTTGATCTCGGCCTTTGCGTTCAACTTCAACAACTTCGTGCTGATCGCGCTGCTGACCGGGGGCCGGCCAGACTTCTTGGACACCCGCGTGCCAGCCGGCACCACCGATCTGCTGGTGTCGTACACCTACCGCATCGCCTTCCAGGACTCGGGGCAACAGTACGGCCTGGCCGCAGCCATCTCCACCGTGATCTTCGCGATGGTGGCGGTGATCTCGTTGGTGCAGATGCGCTTCACCAAAATCGCCCGCGACGAGACCCGCTGAGGAGCACTGCATGGCCATCGTCCTCGATAAATCCCACCGCTGGCGCGTGCTGGCGGCGCACCTGTTCCTCATCGGGTTGGTGCTGTTGGTGATCTTCCCGTTCCTGATGATCCTTTCGATCTCGCTGCGGCCGGGCAACTTCGCGGCCGGCAGCCTGATCCCCGAGCAAATCAGCTTGGAGCACTGGAAGCTTGCGCTCGGAATGTCGTACACCGCGCCCGACGGGCGGCTGGTGCGGCCCGACTTCCCGGTGCTGCTGTGGCTGTGGAACTCGGTGAAGGTGGCAAGCCTCACCGCGCTCATCACGCTCACGCTCTCGACCACCGCAGCCTATGCCTTCGCCCGCATGCAGTTCCGTGGCAAGCAGGCGTCTCTGGCGGGTCTCATGCTGATGCAGATGTTCCCGGCGGTGCTGGCGCTGGTCGCCATCTATGCCATCTTTGATCGCCTGGGCAATGTGTTTCCCTCAATCGGCATCGACAGCCACGCCGCGCTGCTCCTCGCCTACTCTGGCGGCATCGCACTGCACGTGTGGACCATCAAAGGCTACTTCGACACCATTCCGGTGGAAATCGAAGAAGCCGCCAAGGTCGACGGCGCCACGCCCTGGCAGGCCTTTCGCATGGTGCTGCTGCCGATGGCGGTGCCCATTCTCATGGTCGTGTTCCTGCTGGCCTTCATAGGCGCCATCATTGAGTACCCGGTCGCCTCGATCCTGCTGCACGAAGAAGCCAAGCTCACGTTGGCGGTGGGCTCCAAACTCTTCTTGTACGAGCAGAAGTACCTGTGGGGCGATTTCGCCGCCGCGGCGATTCTGTCGGGCCTGCCGATCACCATCGTCTTCATCCTGGCGCAGAAATGGATGATCTCCGGCCTCACCGCCGGCGGCATCAAGGGCTGACGCCGTTTCACTCCCCCACCCCACTTCTTTGGAGAGGCACAACATGAAGCTCACCCGCTCGATTTTTCACGCCGCGGCCACAACGGTGCTCGTCTTGGGCGCCACCGCCGCGCAGGCCCAGAACGCCACCATCAACTACAACCGCTGCGATGGCAGCTACGACGGCTGGGGCGCGCACTTGTGGAAGGACGGCGGCATTCCTGTGCCAGGCGTCGAATGGCAAAAGCCCATGGTGCCCAGCGGCAAGAACGACTTTGGCGTGTACTGGACGGTCAAGCTCGACGACTTCGTCAAGGGCCGCGTCAACTACATCATCCACAAGGGCGACTCCAAAGAGCAAGGCGGGCGCGACATGGCTTTCGATGGCACCGCGAGCCCGCAGATCTGGGTCAACAACGGCGACCGCAAGATCTACACCTCGTTTGACGATGCCAAGAAGGCTCGTGCCGACAAACCCTGCCCCTGAGCGGCCCGCCCCATGAAACACCTGTCGACATGGCGGCTGCTGGCCGCCCTGGGCCTGGCTTTGCTGTGCGCTTCCTGCGCCATCGAGCCCAGGCCTCTCATCGCTGTTGCTCCGCAGGCTGCCGCCGCGGTGCCCAGCGGCCCGGTGCAAGCACCCGGCCGCTTTGCCGACAACCCTATCGTCTACTTCGCCATCACCGACCGCTTCGAGAATGGCAACCCCGCCAACGACGCCAGCTATGGCCGCAAGCGCGAACGCGCACCCCAAGACGATGTAGGTACGTTTCACGGCGGCGACTTGAAGGGCATCACCCACAAGCTGCGCGAAGGCTGGTTCAAGCAGCTGGGCGTCAACGCCATCTGGATCACCGCACCTTACGAGCAGATCCACGGCTGGGTGGTGGGTGGCAACAAGGAGTTCAAGCACTACGCCTACCACGGCTACTACGCGCTCGACTACACCCTGCTCGACAAGAACATGGGCACGCCAGAAGAGTTGCGCGAGATGGTGGACACGGCGCACGCCCAGGGCATACGCATCTTGTTTGATGTGGTGATGAACCACCCCGGCTACCTGGACATCCAGACTGCGCAAGACCTGGGCTTGAAGGTGCTGTGGCCCAACGCGAACAACGCCAAGCTGCGCGACTATCACAGCTACATCGACTACAACAACTTCAACTTCAGTCAGTGGTGGGGCCGCGACTGGGTGCGTGCCGGCTTGCCTGGCTACACCGATGGCGGCCGCGACGACCTGACCATGCAGCTGGCCTATCTGCCCGACTTTCGTACCGAGAGCACCGAGGCCGTCAAGCTGCCGGCATTCCTGCGCCCGGGTGGCGGCAAGCCCGACACGCGGGCTGTGAATCTGCCCAACACCACGGTGCGCGGCTATCTGGTGCACTGGCTGACAGACTGGGTGCGTGAGTACGGGATCGACGGCTTTCGCGCCGACACCGTCAAGCATGTGGAGCCTGCGGCCTGGGCAGAGTTGAAAGCGGCCGCGGGCACCGCGCTCACCGACTGGAAAGCCCGCAACCCCGCGAAGAAGATCGATGACGAGCCCTTCTGGATGGCGGGTGAAGACTGGGGCCGCGGGCCGGAGCGCACCGCGCTGCACAGCGCGGGCTTTGACGCGCTCCTCAACTTCGAATTTCAAAAGGAGGGCGCGCAGTTCGGCAAACCTGAAGCCCTGTTCAGCCGCTACAGCGCGCTGCTCGCCGGCCGCCCTGGCTATTCGACGCTGAGCTACCTGTCTTCGCATGACACCGAGCTCTTCGACCGCAAGAGGCTCGAAGAGGCCGGCGCCGCGCTGCTGTTCGCCCCAGGTGGCGTACAGATCTACTACGGCGACGAGACCGCTCGCCCGCCCGGGGCCGCGCCCAACACCGACCCTCAGCAGGCCACCCGTTCCGACATGAACTGGGCCAGCATCGACACCGCTCTGCTCGCCCATTGGCGACGCCTCGGGAGCTTTCGCGCGCGCCATGTGGCGCTGGCGCGTGGCGTGCACAAGCAGGTGGCCGAGGCGCCCTACACCTTCAGCCGGGTCGACAGCGAGACCGGCGACCGTGTGGTGGTGGCCATGAATGCGAGCGGCGCCCACGAGATTGCAGTGGGGAGCGTTTTCTCGGAGGGAGAACGCCTGCACGACGCCTACTCGGGCCAGACCGCCGTCGTACGCAACGGCCGCGCTGCCGTCAGCGCTCAACGCTGGGTGCTGCTCGAACGCGCACCCGCGCGCTGACGCATGGAAGTCGTTTAGTACGCGTTTAGTACATTAGCCGCAGGCCCCGGCCCTGCTGCCAATGAACATCGACCCCACCACCAACGCCCCGTTCGCTGTCCAACAGATGCACATTCCCGCAGACGCCGTCGCCGTGGAGCCGCGCTTGCTGGCCGACATAGGCGCCACCTACGCACGCTTGTGCATCGAGCGCGAGCGGGGGGCGTTCGAACGAATCGCGGTGCTGCCTTGCGACGATTACGGCGATTTCGTGTCGATGGTGCGCGCCTACCTGAACAGCGTGCCCGACGTGGTGCCCAGGCATGGCGCTATGGCCATCGCGTACCCGATCGACGGCGACGCGGTGCGCATGACCAACCGCGACTGGGCCTTCTCCATCAAAGAGGTACAGCAGCAGCTGGGCCTGAGCACGCTGCTGGTGGTGAACAACTTCACCGCGCTGGCCATGTCTTTGCCCCGTGTGGGCCCCGAAGGCCGCGTGCAGGTGGGTGGCGGCACAGCGGCGAGCGACGGTGTGATCGGCTTGCTCGGGCCGGGCACCGGCCTGGGCGTGTCGGCGCTCATCCCTGCCAACGACCGCTGGGTCACGCTCGCCACTGAGGGCGGGCACACCAGTTTTGCACCCATCGACGAACGCGAATTGCGCGTGCTCAGGCACGTGTGGAAGACCATGTCGCACGTCTCGGCCGAGCGCTTGGTCTCAGGCCCTGGTATCGAGCTCATCTACGAGGCCTTGCGCGACGGCGCGACCGATGCACCCGCCAACCTCAGCACCGCCGAGATCGTGCGCCGGGCGCAACAAAACGGCCACCCGGTTTGCGCAGACACCATTGATTGCTTCTGCGCCATGCTGGGCACAGTCGCCTCCAACCTGGCGCTGACACTGGGCGCCACCGGTGGCATCTTCGTGGGCGGCGGCATCGTGCCACGCCTGGGCGAGCTCTTTCTGCGCTCGAGCTTTCGCCAGCGCTTTGAAGACAAGGGGCGTTTCTCGTCTTACGTCGCCCGCATTCCGACCTATGTACTGACGGCCGACAACCTGGCCTTTCACGGCGTGTCGTCGCTGCTGGCCGACCACATGCCCGACCGCGAGGGCGGCAACCCGCTGCTGGAGCGGGTGCGCAGTGCGCGCGATGCTCTCTCGCCGGCCGAGCGGCGCGTGGCCAACATCGTGCTCGAAAATCCACGCACAGCGCTCAACGATCCCATCGGCGCCATCGCCAAGCTGGCCGACGTGAGCCAGCCCACCGTCATTCGCTTTTGCCGTTCGCTGGGCTTCGAGGGCCTGGCCGATTTCAAACTCAAGCTCGGCTCGGGGCTGACCGGGACCATTCCGCTGCAGCGCACGCAGGTGCGCCGCCAAGACGCCACGCCCGATCTGTGCGCCAAGGTGCTCGACAACACCATCTCGTCGATCGTTCACTTTCGCGAGTCACTCAACGTCGACTCGGTTGACCGAGTCATCGGCTTGATGCGCGAGGCACAGCGCGTAGAGCTTTACGCCACCGGCAACTCCTCGGTGGTGGCGCTGGACGCGCAGTACAAGCTGTTCCGCTTCCGCATCCCGGTAGTCGCCCACACCGATGCTTCGATGTTCAGCATGGCTGCCGAGGTGCTGGGGCCGAAAGACGTGGCCGTTTTCATCTCCAGCTCGGGCCAGACCGCCGAGCTGATCCGCGCCGCGCAGACCGCGCGAGACCGCGGCGCCGCGGTGGTGGCCATCACCTCGAACCAATCTCCACTCGCCAAGAAGGCCGACGTCTGCATCGCGGTCGACCACAGCGAAGACAGTTCAACCTTCGTGTCCATGATTTCTCGCATTCTTCATCTGTTGGTGATCGACATGGTGGCAGTCGGGCTGGCGGTGCGCCGCATGCCCTCGCCCACCGGCACACGCGGCAAGCACGAAGGCTCCGACAGCCAGCAGACCCTGGCGCCGGGAGTATTGATCTCGCACATCGCCTGAGCTTCGCATGGCCGAAGTGGAAGGCTCGTGCTCAGCGCCGATTCGTCAACTCTCCTTGTCCGGCGGCGGGTTTCGCGCAGCCTTCTTCCACCTTGGCGCCTTGCACGCCCTCGCAGCGCAGGGTCGGCTGCGCGAACTCAGGCTGCTGGTCACCATCTCGGGCGGCTCGATCGCCGCCGGCTTCTTCCTGCAGGAGTGGACGCGCGCCTTGAAGCGTGGGGCTGTCGATGACCTTGAACTTGCGCGCTGCGCATTGCGCGCGCAGCAGACGCTTTTCCGAAAATCACGGCACAACCCACGCTTGCGCGTCACGGCCTCAGTTCGCGCCTTGAGCAGCGGGCTGGTGCGCAACGAGTTCGGTTTCTCGAAGGCCATGGCACGCATCAACAAACGCTGGCTCGCGGGCCTGCACCGCGTCATCTCGAAAGAGGCCTGGCCGGCCGAGCTACCGGAGTGGCGCGTCGCCTGCTCCGACTACGCCCAGGGCAGCCGCTGCGTGGTGCTTATCGGGCACCACGATCTGCCGCTTCAGCCCGATGCCAACTACCTGTCGGCGCACGACCTGCCGCTGGCGCGTGCGGTGGCCGCGTCGAGCGCGGTACCCGGTGTGTTCGAGCCGATCCGATGCGGCCCCTACCACCTGGGCGATGGCGGTGTACTCGACAACCACGGCCTGCGCGAGTTCGATCCGAGCCTCGGGCCGGCGGTCTGCATCGATGCATCGGCGCCCGTCCTGCCCATGGATCCTGTCGATGGCTGGGCCACACCCATGCGGGCCATGGACCTGATGATGGAGCAGACCCGCGGCGACGTGCTGCGCACGCGCGACTGCACGCTGATCTCGCTGCGTGAGGCGGTGCCGCAGCCGAGTGGCCTGGATTGGTGGTCGCACTTGCGCGCCTTGCGCACGGACCTCGACGACTTTGCAGCCACCGAAGCACACCTGCTGTTTTTGGCCGGCTACCAAAGCAGCACCGGCAAGGCCGACATTCCGCTCAACTGCCCGCACGACGACATGCTGGCCTTGTGGGAAACGATGAGTCGCGCAGCACCCGAGCAGGCCACGCCTGAACTGCAGCTGCAATTGGCGGACAGCCGAGCAGCCTGCCTTGACGACTTGGAGCGTGGCCGACACCTGCTGTTCGCCGGCATGCAGAAGCGCTCGCCGGCGTCCATCGCGGTCACGCTGACCTCGCTCTTGATGGTGGCGCTCACCGTGTTGATCCTGCTGCTCATCGCCAAGCTGGCATGGGCATCGGCCGTCGCGCTCATCCCCAGGGCGTTTCGCGCAATGTCGACCCCTGGCCTGCTGGTGCTGGGCTGGATCGCGGGTGCGGCCTGGCTGTGGCAGTTCTACGCCCCTCGGCGAGGCGCCATGTTCTACAACATGCGGCAATGGATAGGCGTGCTGGCCGGCCCGGCTTTGTTGCCTGCGCTGGTGCTGATGTCGGTCACGCTGCGACTGGAGCTGGTCGCCTTCTCGACGCGCGACCTGACCGCCTGGGCCCGCACGGCGCTGACCAAGTACCAGCGCCGGCGTGCCGGCGGGTAGTCGCCCTCTCTCGCCCTCTCTCGCCTACTCGTCGCGCACGCAGTCAACGAAATAATTGTGTGTCTCGGGGTTGATGTCACCCTCTTCCACCAGGCCGTGCACATCAGTGTCGAAGCCAGGGAACTGCGCGTTGAACGTACGCGTGAAGCGCAGGTAGTCGACGATCTTCTTGTTGAAGCGCTCGCCCGGGATCAAGAGCGGAATGCCCGGCGGGTACGGCGTGACCAGCGACGCGGTGATGCGACCTTCGAGGTCGTCGATGGGCACACGCTCGGTCTGGCGGTGCGCGATGCGCGCGAAGGCATCGCTCGGTTTCATGGCGGGCTGAAGATCAGACAGGTACATCTCGGTCGTCAGGCGCGCGATGTCGCCCTTGGCATAGGCCTCGTGTATGGAATGGCTGAGCTCTTGCAAGCCCATGCGCTCATAGCGCGGGTGCTGCGCCACAAACTCGGGCAGCACGCGCCACAGCGGCGCGTTCTTGTCGTAGTCGTCCTTGAACTGCTGCAAGGCGGTGAGCAGCGTGTTCCAGCGGCCTTTGGTGATGCCGATGGTGAACATGATGAAGAACGAGTACAGCCCCGTCTTCTCTACCACCACGCCGTGCTCGGCAAGAAACTTGGTGACGATGCTCGCCGGGATGCCGGTCTTGGCGAACTTGCCAGACATGTCGAGCCCCGGCGTGATGATGGTGCTCTTGATCGGGTCTAGCAGGTTGAAGCCCTCGGCCATGTCACCGAAGCCGTGCCACTTGTCGCCTGCCTTGAGCACCCAGTCTTCGGCCTTGCCGATGCCATTGGTGGCCAGCTTGTCGGGCCCCCAGACCTTGAACCACCAGTCTTTGCCGTACTCTTTGTCGACCTTGCGCATGGCGCGGCGGAAGTCGAGCGCTTCGAGAATGCTCTCTTCCACCAACGCCTTGCCGCCAGGCGCTTCCATCATGGCGGCTGCCACGTCGCAGCTCGCGATGATCGCGTACTGCGGGCTGGTCGAGCTGTGCATCAGGTACGCCTCGTTGAAGAGGTGGCGGTCGAGCTTGCGGGTCTGAGAGTCTTGCACCAGCACCTGCGAGGCCTGGCTGATGCCCGCCAGCAGCTTGTGCGTCGACTGGGTGGCAAACACCAGCTGGTCTTTCGGGCGCGTGCGGTAGCGCCCCATCGAGTGGTAATAGCTGTAGAACGGGTGGAAGGCGGCGTGCGGCAGCCAGGCTTCGTCGAAGTGCAGCGTGTCGATGTAGCCGTCGAGCGAGTGCTTGATGGTCTCGGTGTTGTAGAGCACGCCGTCGTAGGTGCTTTGCGTGAGCGTGAGGATGCGCGGCTTGACTTGTTTCGGGTCCACACCTTTGAGCAGCGGGTTGGCAGCGATCTTTTTCTCGATGGCCGCGCGTGAAAACTCGCTCTCGGGGATGGGGCCAATGATGCCGTAGTGATTGCGCGTAGGCCGCAGGAACACCGGCACCGCACCGGTCATGATGATGGCGTGCAGGATGCTCTTGTGGCAGTTGCGGTCTACCACCACCACGTCGCCCGGCGCCACCGCGTGGTGCCACACCATCTTGTTGCTGGTGCTGGTGCCGTTGGTCACGAAGAAGCAGTGGTCGGCGTTGAAGATGCGTGCCGCGTTGCGCTCGGACGCCGCGATGGGCCCGGTGTGATCGAGCAACTGGCCGAGTTCGTCGACGCTGTTGCACACGTCGGCGCGCAGCATGTTCTCGCCGAAGAATTGGTGAAACATGCGCCCGACCGGGCTCTTCAGGAAAGCGACACCGCCCGAGTGGCCCGGGCAATGCCAGGAGTAGGACCCGTCCTGCGCGTAGTCGACGAGTGCGCGAAAGAAAGGCGGCGCCAGGCCGTCCATGTAGCTCTTGGCCTCGCGGATGATGTGGCGCGCCACGAACTCGGGCGTGTCTTCGAACATGTGGATGAAGCCGTGTAGCTCGCGCAGCACGTCGTTCGGCAGATGCTGCGAGGTGCGCGTTTCGCCGTAGAGGTAGATTGGGATCTCGGCATTCTTGAAGCGAATTTCCTGGATGAATTTGCGCAGGTTGAGCACCGCCGGGTCGAGGTCGGGCCCTTCGGTGAACTCGTTGTCGTCGATCGACAGGATGAACGCGCTGGCGCGGCTTTGCTGCTGAGCAAACTGCGACAGGTCGCCGTAGCTGGTGGCGCCCAGCACCTCGAAACCCTCTTTTTCAATGGCTTCGGCCAACGCCCGAATCCCCAGCCCCGAGGTGTTCTCGGAACGGTAGTCTTCGTCGATGATCACGATGGGAAAACGAAAGCGCAGCATGGCAACCCCGGGGCATCGAAACTGAAAGAGCGCGAAGTGTAGAGCCGTTCGATGTCCGTCATACACTGCCCGTTCACAGCCAAAACAAGGAGACGGGATGGACCTCTCGCACGCAAGCTTATGGTGGGTTCTGGCCGGCGTGGCCGTGGTGGCAGAGTTGACCACCGGCACCTTCTATCTGCTGATGTTGGCGCTGGGCATGGCGGCAGGCGCAGTGGCTGCGCACCTGGGTCTGCCATCCAATTTCCAGATCGTCTCCGCGGCCCTTGTCGGCGGCGGCGCCACGGCCTTGTGGCACTGGCGCCGCATGCAGAGCCCGCGCTCGGCGCCAGCCGCTGAGAACCGCGATGTCAACCTCGACATCGGCGAGCGGGTTACGGTAGTGGCCTGGGGCGCCGACCGCACGGCGCGCGTGTCCTACCGCGGCTCGACCTGGACGGCGCGGCTTCAGCCCGAGGCCCCGGCAGAAGCCGGCGAGCACGTGGTGAAGGCGGTGGAGGGCAACTGGCTGGTCCTCGCTCCCTTTTCTCACTGAACCCCACTGAAGGCAAACACTCATGCAAATTGCAATCGTCCTGGCGGTCATTGCCGCCATCTTCATCTTCCAGACTTTCAAGATCGTGCCCCAGCAAAACGCCTGGGTTGTCGAGCGGCTGGGCAAATACGACCGTACGCTCACGCCGGGCCTGAAGTTCGTGGTGCCCTTCATCGAGCGGGTGGCCTACAAGCACTCGCTAAAGGAAGTGCCGCTCGACGTGCCCAGCCAGGTCTGCATCACACGCGACAACACCCAGCTGCAAGTCGACGGCATCATCTATTTTCAGGTGACCGACCCGATGCGCGCCAGCTACGGCTCAAGCAGCTATGTCATGGCGATCACGCAGCTGGCGCAAACGCTGCTGCGCTCGGTGATCGGCAAGATGGAGCTCGACAAGACCTTCGAGGAACGTGACCACATCAATGCGGCGGTGGTGAGCGCACTCGATGAGGCGGCGTCCAACTGGGGCGTAAAGGTGCTGCGTTACGAGATCAAGGACCTGACCCCACCAAAGGAGATCTTGCACGCCATGCAGGCCCAGATCACCGCCGAGCGCGAGAAGCGCGCGCTGATTGCTGCCTCTGAAGGCCGCAAACAGGAGCAGATCAACATTGCCACCGGTGAGCGCGAGGCCTTCATTGCCCGCTCCGAGGGACAGCGCCAGGCCGAGATCAACAAGGCACACGGTGAAGCCGCTGCCATCGTGGCGGTAGCCGACGCCACTGCCGAGGCCATCCGCAAGGTGGCAGAGGCCATACGCTCGCCAGGGGGTGAGCAGGCGGTGCAACTGAAGGTGGCCGAGAAAGCCGTCGAAGCATTTGCTCAGCTCGCCCAGAAGAACAACACCATGATCGTGCCGAGCAACATGAGCGAAGTGGCTGGGCTCATTGCCACCTCGATGGCGTTGATCAAGCAGAAGACGCCAACGGCTTGAACTTCCAGCCGAGCAAGCGACCGGGCTGAGTGGATGCTGACCGGTCAAGCCCCCGAAACCATCTGCGGCGAATCTTCATCGAGCCGACTCGCCGCGACGCGCTCAATCGTTGTAGTCGGCGGCCGTAGGCACGAAGACCCGACGCAGCTCGTTACGCATCAGCTCCAGCTGAAGCGGCTTACAGAGGTAGCCGCTGACGCCCGCTTCAAAGCAGCGTGCAATCGTCTCGGGGGCGTCGTCAGCGGTGGCCACGACGATGGCGAACGGCGCCACCCGGCCTGCCTTCTGCAGCTCGACGATGCGACGGCTGGCGTCGATGCCGCCGAGCACGGGCATGTTGACATCCATCAGCACCACGTCGGGCGGCATGTGCTTGCAGTGCTCGATGGCATCGAGCCCGTCGCACACCGCCGCTACCTCGTAACCCAGCGCCTGCAGCAGTCCGCAAGCGACGATGCGGTTGACCTCGTTGTCGTCCACCACAAGCACCTTGCGGCGCCCACGCAGACTGTGTGACACGGTCGTGGGGCCGACTTTGGCGTGCCCGGCGTCGAGTGCAAGTAGCGAGGCCTGAGCCAAGTCGCCGGGGCTCAGCGGCTCGACTCGCTGCTCCCAGCGGGGCGGCACCATGCCAGGGTCGCTCAGCGCGGCTGCGCGCGGGCCCACCAGAAGCAGACAGCGCGTGCGATCCGGCATGCGGCTTCGCAGAGCGGCCAGCGCCGACCTCAACGTCAGCGGGCCGTCGCGGATCAACAAAAGCGCAGGGTATTCGTCGATCATGAGGGCGTCGACGTGCCTGAGTACGTCGGTCGAGGAAGGGAAACGCCAGACACGCCACCCCATACGCTGCAGGCGGCGCTCCAACACGGCTGACTCGACGTTGCGCTCATCGACGATCCAAGCCCGCGCGCCCTCGGCCATGGGCGACGGCTCGCGCGCGACCGGGCGCACGCTTAACTCGAGCCGCAGCAGGACGCCTTCGCTCGTGTAGCTGACAAAGCTGACCTCGCCGCCTGAATTGGGGCATACACCACGGGCCTGAAGGGTGCCGCTGGAGTCACGCCGCGTCGACGCAGCCACGTCGATGGCAAGCCCGAGCCGGTGCAGGACCTCGGCCATGCGTGCGGGCGCCTCCAGCCGCCCGCTGCCCGCGACGCTGACGCTCAGCACGTGCGTACCGCCCTCATCACCGACCGATCGCGCCGCCACCATTACCAAGCCGCTGCCCATCAGATCGAGTGCCCCGCACAACAGCCGGTAGAAAGCCGCTTGCAGAGCCGCTTCGTCACCGTCGAGCACGAGTTCCGGGCCTTCGCCGTCAAATAACAATTGCTGGTGTTTAGCGCTCATCAGCGGCACCGCCTCACGCGTAGCCTGGGTCAAGACCTCTAGAAACCTGAATTTCGCCGGTGCCACAGCGGGCCTGCTGCCCCGCCAGTGCGCACGCAGTGTCGCGAAAAGCGTCTCATAGTCGATCGGCTTGGCAAACGCGCGGTCGAAGCGCGCGTCGAGGACGTCCAGCTCATTCACCAGGTCGCTGCGCCCCGTCATCGCCAGCAGCAGCGGCGGTTTGACTTGACCCGAATTGGCTCTGGCGCGGCTGGCGACTTCCAGGCCGCTGTGGCCCGGCATTTGCAGATCGAGTATGAGCACGTCGCGGGGCGCGCAAAGCGCCAGTTCAAGCGCTTGGTCGCCGTCATACGCGGTGACGACATGGCAACCAAGCTCAAAACGGATCAACTCTGTCAAAGCGTCGGCACTGTCGCGGCTATCGTCTGCAATCAAGACTCGCATGTTCGCGATCGGTCGGTCGGGAGCCATATCGGTTCGCTTTGCGGCCGTCATCGCCCGCCGTACAGCGGGTTGCAGCCTTTACCGGTCCTGGCGTGTGCCGCCGCTATGCAAATCATTCTTGAAGGGGGGCACAACAAAACGGATCCATGCCCCGTTTTACACGGCTGTTCTTCTCCAGACTGAAGGCCAACACCGACAGCCCCTGTAGGCAAATGTCTATTCAGAAACGACGACGCCGCCGATGCGCTTCTCGGTTGACCACGCGGCGAGTGTCGCGCGCAATGCAGGCAGAGGTGTAGTCAGAAATGAAAAACGAGCCGCGAAGGCCCGTGTTTGCTTGGTGACTGGCGGAGAGGGCGGGATTCGAACCCGCGGGGGGTTATTAGCCCCCACACGCTTTCCAGGCGTGCGACTTAAACCGCTCATCCACCTCTCCGGAAG
>NZ_JBKJOQ010000110.1:0-69277 GCF_046595475.1 Rhizobacter sp. | reverse complement strand
AGCACCACGCCGAGGAACATGGCGGCCATCAGGAACAGCCACAGGTCGGGGAAGCTCTCGGAGAAATAGGTCTTGCCGAAGTTCACGAGCAGCGTGCCGTACACCGCACCCACCAGCGACATGCGCCCGCCCACTGCCGCAAAGATCACCATCTCGATGCTGGGCACGATGCCCACCAGCGAGGGCGACATGAAGCCCACCTGCAGTGTGAACAGCGCACCGCCGATGGCCGACAGCATGGCCGCCAGGCAAAAGGCGAATACGCGGAACATCGAGACGTCGTAGCCGGAGAAGCGCACGCGGTCTTCCTTGTCGCGCATGGCCAGCAAGAGCGTGCCGAGCTTGCTTCGCTGCACCCACAGGCATAGCGCGATGGCGCCCAGCAGCAGGCCCACGTTGACGAAGTAGAGGATGTACTTGGCGCTGTCGGTGCGGGTGTCCCAACCGAGGATGGTCTTCAGGTCGGTCATGCCGTTCACGCCGCCGGTGTAGCCCTGCTGGCCGATGATGAGCACGGTGAGGATCAGCGCCACCGCCTGCGTGATGATGGCGAAGTACACGCCACCCACGCGCCGCTTGAACATGGCGTAGCCGATGATGAAAGCGAGCAACGTGGGCACCGCCAGGACCAGGATCAAGGTGAGCGGGAAGCTCTTGAACGGCGTCCACCAGACCGGCAGCGCGGTGAGCTGGTTCCAGTCCATGAAGTCGGGAATGCCCGGCGTCGACTGGATCTTGGTCGTGATGGGGTCGCTCGCTTCGAGCTTCAAGAACATGGCCATGCCGTAGCCGCCGAGGCCGAAGAACACGCCCTGGCCCAAGCTCAGCACGCCGCCGTAGCCCCACAGCATCACCAGGCCCAGCGCCACGAAGGCGTAGCTCAGGTACTTGCCGACCAGGTTGAGGCGGAAAAGATCGAACCCCAGGGGAAACACGACGACGAGCAACACGGCGAGCAGCAGCACGCTGCCCAACCCGGTCTTGTCCAGCCACTGCTTGATGCTGTTCATGGAGATGTCCGTCCAGAGATAAAAAGAGGTTCGATCAGCGCCGCACCTTGGAGGCGAACAGACCTTGAGGGCGCATCATCAGAATCAACACGATGGCCGACAGCGTGAGCACCTTGGCCATGGAGCCGGTGATGAAGAACTCGGCGATGGACTGGGTCTGTGCGATGCCGAAGGCCGACACCACGGTGCCTAAGAGGCTGGCCGCGCCACCGAAGGTGACCACCAGGAAGGCGTCGACGATGTAGAGCGAGCCGCTGGTGGGGCCGGTGGAGCCAATGGTGGTGAAGGCCGCACCCGCCACGCCGGCAATGCCGCAGCCGATGGCGAAGGTCAGGCGGTCGGTCTTCTTGGTGTTGATGCCGGTGGCGTTGGCCATCACGCGGTTGGCCACGGTGGCGCGCACCCGCAGGCCCCAGCGCGATTTGTAGAGCGCGATCAGCACGCCGCAGGTGACCAGCAAGGTGAGCGCCATCACGAACATGCCGTTGATCGGGATGTCCAGGCCCGGCGCGGGCGCCCACGAGCCCATCAGCCATTCAGGCAGCGTGGGGCTCACTTCCTTGGGGCCGAAGGCGGAGCGGAAGATTTGCTGCATGCCCAGCGACAGGCCCCAGGTGGCGAGCAGGGTGTCGAGCGGGCGCTTGTAGAGGTGGCGAATGAAGGCCCACTCCACGCCCCAGCCGACGATGAAGGCGAACACGAAGGCCGCGACGATGGCAAAGGGGAAGTACACCGCCACCAGCTTGGGCGCGTAAGCCTCGGCCAGGTGCGAGAAGAAATAGATGGTGTAGGCGCCGATGGTCATGAACTCGCCATGCGCCATGTTGATCACGCCCATCTGCCCGAAGATGATGGCCAGGCCCAGGCCCATCAGCAGCAGCACCGAGAACAGGCTTAAGCCGGCGAAGCCTTGCATCAGGCCGATGTTGAGCATTTCGGAGAAGGTCATAGGTGGCTTTCGGGGGCGGAGCGGGCCTTCGATACCTCAGGCTGAACGGGTGGTGGGGCGGCCCGCCCGAAGGGCTGGGCCACTTCAAGCGCGCACCGTGGAACCGGCTTCCGGGCCACTGGTGCGGCCCCCTTGAGGGGGCGGCCGTCAGGCCGTAGGGGGTGGGCTATTGATAACCCTTGGGAAACGGGTTCGGCTCGATCAAGGCCGCCGACTCAGCGACCACCTTGAACTGCCCATCGACCTGCGCCTCGCCGATGCGGGCCTTGCTCCACAGGTGGTGGTTTTCGTGCAGCTTCACGTAGCCTTCGGGCGCGGTCTTGAGCTCGATGCCGGTGGAAGCCACGGCGATCTTGTCGACGTCGAAGCTGCCGGCCTTCTCGACCGTGGCCTTCCACAGCCACGGGCCCAGGTAGCCGGCTTGCGTCACGTCGCCGATCACCGCATCTTTGCCGTACTTGGCCTTGAAGGCGCTGACGAAGGCCTTGTTGTTGGCGTTGTCCAGGGACTGGAAATACTTCATCGAGGCGTAGAAGCCGCCCATGTTTTCACCGCCTATGCCCAGCACCTCGTCTTCGGTGACCGAGATGGTCAGCAGGAACTGCGTCTTGGCGGTCACGCCCGCGGCCTTCAGCTGCTTGTAGAACGCCACGTTGGAGCCGCCCACCACGGCGATGAAGATGCAGTCGGGCTTGGCGACCTTGATCTTGTTGATCAGCGAGTTGAAGTTGGTGTGGCCCAGCGGGTAGTACTCCTCACCGACCACCTTGCTGCCTGCCGGAAGATGACCCTCGATGTGCTTGCGGCCGATCTTCATGGACGTGCGCGGCCAGATGTAGTCGGAGCCCACCAGGAAGAAGGTTTTTGCCTTCTTCTCTTTCGAGGCCCAATCGAGGCCATAGAGGATCTGCTGCGTGGCTTCTTGGCCCGTGTAGATCACGTTCTTGCTCTGCTCCAGGCCTTCGTAGAAGGTCGGGTAATAGAGCATGCCGTTCTCTTTCTCGAAGATCGGCAGCACGGCCTTGCGGGAGGCCGAGGTCCAGCAGCCGAACACGCAGGCCACGCGGTCGTTGACAAGCAGCTTCTTGCTCTTCTCGGCGAAGGTGGGCCAGTCGGAGGCGCCGTCTTCCTTGATGACCTTGATCTTGCGGCCCAGCACGCCGCCCATCGCGTTGATCTGGTCAATGGCGAGCTGCTCGGCTTGAATGGAGCCGGTCTCCGAAATCGCCATCGTGCCGGTGGCCGAGTGCAGTTGGCCGACTGTCACTTCGGTGTCGGTGATGGCGAGCTTGGTGGTGTTCACTTTGGCAGTGGGGAAGGCCTGCGCCAGGCTCAGGCCGGACAGGCCCATGAGTGGCAGCGCGGCGGCGCCTTGCAGCAACCGGCGGCGTTGCAGGGAGGACGGGGACGAGGGGTCTTGGTCGTGCGACATGAGGGTCTTCTCCGAACGGGTTGAGGGCTGATCGGTGAACCAGCTGGCACCAAACGCGTGCAGCGATTTCGCATTCACCATGGGCTCAAAGGTAGGAGAAGGACTGCGCAGACCGAATACGTCAATCAACGTAGCTGTGCTGTGCGGGTGTGCGCTGACACTGCCCACAACCCGTTCGGGCTGAGCCTGTCGAAGCCCTCGCGACGAGGCACACAAACCCTTCGACAGGCTCAGGGCGAACGGCCCTTTTCAGCAGGAGCGCTTCTTGCAAGCTCACCTTCCAGGAGGGTGAGTACGTGTCTGTGGCCACACAAAAGATCTTTCGCATTCGACGCGACTACAACACCTGGGTCGCCAACGAGACACTGGAAGACTACGCGCTGCGCTACACGCCGCGCACCTTCCGCAAGTGGAGCGAGTTCCGCGTGGCCAACACCGCGTTTGGCGCCACGTCGTTTCTTGCGCTCGAAGCCATCGGCGGTTCGATCGCGCTGAGCTACGGCTTCTCGAATGCGCTGTGGGCCATCTTGGTGGTGGGGCTCATCACCTTCCTCACCGGGCTGCCCATCAGCTACTACGCCGCCAAGTACGGCGTCGACATGGATTTGCTCACCCGCGGTGCGGGCTTTGGCTACCTCGGCTCCACGCTTACCTCGCTGATCTACGCGAGTTTCACCTTCATCTTCTTCGCGCTAGAGGCGGCCATCCTGGCGCTCGCGCTGCAGATGTACTTCGACTGGCCGCTGCCGCTGTGCTACCTGCTGTCGTCGCTGGGCATCGTGCCGCTGGTGATGTACGGCATCACGCTCATCTCACGCCTGCAGCTGTGGTCGCAGCCGCTGTGGATCGTGCTGCTGGTGCTGCCCTATCTCTTCGTGCTGGCCAAGAACCCGCAGGCCTTTAGCGACTTCACGGGGCTGGTCGGTCGAGAGTCGGGCAGCAACAACTTCAGCTGGCTGATGTTTGGAGCCGCGGCCACGGTAGCCTTTTCGCTGGTGGTGCAGATCGGCGAGCAGGTCGACTACCTGCGCTTCCTGCCCGAGAAGACCGCCGCCAACAAGCGCCGCTGGTGGGCTGCGGTGCTGATCGCCGGGCCAGGCTGGGTCGTGCCGGGCATGGTGAAGATGCTGGGGGGCGCCTTCCTCGCCTTCCTGGCCTTGCAGCACCAGATTCCCACCGACAAGGCCGTCGAGCCCACGCAGATGTACCTGGCCGCATACGGCTATGTGTTCGACAACCCGGCCTGGATACTCGCCATCACCACGCTGTTCGTGGTGGTGTCGCAGGTGAAGATCAACCTCACCAATGCGTACGCGGGCTCGCTGGCCTGGAGCAACTTCTTCGCGCGGCTGACCCACAGCCACCCCGGCCGCGTGGTGTGGCTGGTGTTCAACGTGCTGATCGCCGTGCTGCTGATGACGCTGGGCGTGTTCGAGGCGCTGGAGCGCGTGCTGGGCCTGTACGGCAACGTGGCCATCGCGTGGGTGGGCGCGCTGGTGGCCGATCTCGTCATCAACAAGCCGCTGGGCCTGAGCCCCCAGCACATCGAGTTCAAGCGCGCACATCTGTACGACATCAATCCGGTGGGCTTGGGCGCCATGCTCACCGCGGCAGTGCTGGCCATCGTGGCTTATGCCGGTGTGCTGGGCCCCGAGGCAGAAGCCTTCGCGCCCTTCATCGCGCTGGCCACGGCCATGGTCTTGTCGCCGCTGCTGGCCTGGGCGACGGGTGGGCGCTACTACCTGGCGCGCCGCAGCGCCACGCGTTGGGCGCCAGGGCAGAGCGTGATGTGCTCGGTGTGCGACAACGCTTTCGAGTCGGAAGACATGGCGCACTGCCCGGCGTACGACGCGCCCATCTGCTCGCTGTGCTGCACGCTCGAATCGCGCTGCCACGACCGCTGCAAGACCAACTCGCGCGCGGCAGAGCAGGTGAGCGCAGCGCTGGTCACGGTGCTGCCAGCCAGCCTGTCGTCGCGCGTCAACTTTCGTGTGGCGCACTACATCGTGGTGGCGGCCTCGCTGATTGGCCTGCTGGGCGTGATCCTCGGCGTGGTGTACGACCAGCAGGGCGTGCTGCGCGCGGCGGGCCAGCTCACCTTGCAAGCGCCATTTCTGAAGGTATTTGCGCTGCTTTCGCTGGTGGCCGCCGTGGGTGCGTGGTGGGTGGTGCTGGGCAGCGAGAGCCGCCACATGGCGCAAGACGAATCGAACCGCCAGAACCAACTGCTCACGCGCGAGATAGAGGCCCACCAGCGCACCGACGTCGCGCTGCAGGCCGCGAAAGACCTGGCCGAAGCGGCCAACCAGGCCAAGACGCGCTACGTGGCCGGCATGACGCACGAGCTGCGCACGCCGCTCAACAGCATCCTGGGCTATGCGCAGATCTTGTTGAAAGACGAGCAGGTGCAAGGCCCGCGCCGCGCCTCGGTGGCCACCATCCACCGCAGCGGCGAGCACCTGCACGGGTTGATCGACGGCCTGCTCGATTTGGCGCGCATCGAGGCCGGCCGATTGCGGCTCGACCCCGCACCGTTGCCGGTGCACGAGTTCCTCGACGACCTGGTGCGCATGGTCGGCCCGCAGGCCGAGGCCAAGGGCCTGCAGTTCAAGCTGGAGACCAGCGGGCGCATCCCCGGCTACGTGAACGCCGATGCCAAGCGGCTGCGGCAGATTCTCATCAACCTCTTGAGCAACGCGGTGCGCTTCACCGATCACGGCAGCGTGACGCTGCGGCTCGACCACCGGCGCGAGGTGGCGCGCTTCGAGGTGATCGACACCGGCATCGGCATCGCCGCGCAAGACCAGGAGCGCATCTTCTTGCCCTTCGAGCGCGGCAGCGCCGGGCGGCGCACGGGCGATGCGGGCACTGGCCTCGGCCTCACCATCACGCACCTGCTCACGCAGCTGATGGGCGGCGAGTTGACAGTGAAGAGCACACAAGGCGCAGGCAGCACCTTCACCGCGCGGCTCTACCTGCGCGAGATCGCCGCGCCCAGCCAGGCGCGCATCACGCACCGCCCTGTTACCGGCTACTTGGGCGCGCGCCGCACCTTGCTGGTGGTGGACGACCAGCCCACGCAGCGGCAGATGCTGGTGGGCCTGCTGGTGCCGCTGGGCTTTCACATTCGCGAAGCCGCGAGCGGGCGCGAGTGCCTTGAGAGCGTGCTGGAGCACTGCCCCGATGCCGTGCTGCTCGATGTGTCGATGGACGACATGGATGGCTGGCAGACCGCGCGGCAGATCCGCGCCGCAGGTTTTGCCGAGCTGCCCATCATCATGGTCTCGGCCAATGCCTTCGAGAACCAGCAGGTCAAGCTGGCCGAAGCCGGCTGCCAGGGCTTCGTCGACAAGCCGGTGATCGAGTCTGAGCTGTTGGCCGGGTTGCAGCGTCACTTGCAACTCGAATGGCTGGCCGAGCTGGCGCTGCCGGCGTGGACGGGCTCGGTGGTGTCCGAGCCCACCGAGCGCTTGCCGGTGCAGCTGGTGGGCGACCTGATACGCCTGGCGAAGCTGGGCCATGTGAACGGCGTGCGGGTGGTGCTCGATGCCGCGCTGCTGATTCACCCTGATTCCCAGGACGAGCTGAATCGCCTGGGCGCCTTGATCGACCGCTACGACCTCGAAGGCTTCTTGGAGCAACTGGTGAAGAACCTGCAAGGCAGCGAGCCGGCGGAGGCCACGCTGTGAGCACCACACCGCGCGTGGTGATGGTGGTCGATGACGCACCGCAGTCGCTCGGGCCGCTGTGCCAGGCGCTGGAGGAAGAGGGCTACACGGTGGTGGTCGCGCGCGACGGGGAGTCGGCGTTGGCCAGGCTCGATCTGGTGACGCCCGATGCCATCTTGCTCGACGCACTGATGCCAGGCCTGTCGGGCTTCGACGTGTGTCGCAAGCTCAAGCAAGAGCCGGCGCTGGCGCACATCCCGGTGATCTTCATGACCGGCTTGTCAGAGACCACGCACATCGTCGAAGGTTTCGAGAGCGGCGGTGTCGACTACGTGGTGAAGCCGGTGCGCGCGCCCGAGGTGCTGGTGCGCCTGGCCACGCACGTGCGCAACGCGCGCGCTGTGCGGCTGGCGCGCGAGGCCATCGACGTGGGTGGCCATGGCGTGCTGGTGATCGACGCGCAGACGCGTGTGGCCTGGCGCTCGCCGCAAGCCGCCACCTGGTTGCGCGAGCTGTTCCCCGGCAGCGCCCACGGCCTGCCGCCCGATTGGCTCACCTGGCTGGCCGCGGGCCAGTCGTCTGAGCACACCAGTACCGGTGCCAACGGCCAGGTGCTGTTGCTGCGCAACCTTGGCCCCGTCGGCCTGGGCGAGCAGATGCTGCTGATGCAGCGCCGCGCCGAGCCGAGTGCGGCGGCCAACCGCCTGAGCACGGCCTCGCTCACGCCGCGCGAGGCCGAGGTGCTGTCGTGGGTGGCCAAGGGCAAGACCAACCGCGACGTGGGCGACATCCTCGGCATGAGCCCGCGCACGGTCAACAAGCACCTGGAGCACGTGTTCGAGAAGCTGGGCGTGGAGACCCGCGCCGCGGCGGCGGGGCTGGCGAGCCGGCAGATGACTTGACGCGTTTGGACACCCCCTAGTTCTGGGGGGATTTGCCTCGGTGCGGCTGCGAGAATCTTGACCTCCTGATGTCTCCCGAGGTGGCCCATGATCTTCCGATGCCTGGCTGGCACGTGGCGAGTTCGCAGTTGCTTGAGAAGTTGCCTAAGCAGTTCCGCAATGTGTCTGGCCGTCGTGCTGACGGCATGTGGCGGCGGTGGCAGCGACCAACCGGCAACCGGCGACGAGCCTGGGCGGGCGGCGCCCGTGGCCGACGATACAGGCGTTGAGGCAGCCATCGACACCGACGCCCTTCGGGGTTTGGGCGGGGCACAGTACTTTCCACTCAATGCTGGCGACCAATGGGTCTACCGGACCGAGAACGACGGCCTGCTCAAGTTCAAGGTGACCGGGCGCGAGCGCGTCGGGGGCTTCGACACCACGGTGGTGTCGCACAACGTGCCCGGCTTTGCTGCGTTTGAGCAGGTCCGCTTTGTCGCCGACGCACGGGCGCTGCGCCAAGTGCCCGGGGCCGATGCCGGGCCTGTGCTGCAGGCCATCGGGCCGCTGGACGTGATGCACTTCCCGCTCACCCCCCGCGAGCACTTCGTCCAAATCGACACAACGCTCGATTCCGGCGTGGATGTCGATGGAGACGGCCGCACCGATGCGCTGACGATTCGGTCCGAGGTCACCATGGTCGGCTTCGAGCCGGCACGTGTGGAAGCGGGGCTGTTCCCGCGCACGGCGCACCTGCGCACGCAGGTCGTGCAGTCGGTCGTCGGCTCTTCCAGCGGCGTGCGCAGCACCTACACGGCCACCCTCGACGACTGGTATGCCCCTGGTGTGGGCCTGGTGCGCAGCCGCCGCCTCTACCGTGATGGCGAGGCCGTGCAAGACCTCAGCCAAAGCCTGCTCGCCTACCGTGTCGGCTGGCGCCGCAGCGACGTGGTGCCGCCGCGCGTCACCGCCACCGACCCGGCGCCCCGCAGCCTGCACGGCAGCCGCACTGTCGTGCATGTCGATTTCAGCGAGCCGCTCGATGCCGACGCGCTCACCGCAGGCAGTTTCAGCATCGTCAATGCCAACGGGGTGGCGGTGCAGGGGTATGTGTCGATGACGGGCGACAGGCTCACATTCCAGCCCTACGCCCCATGGGAAAGCGGCCACTACACGGCGAGCTTGCGCGCCGGCTTGGTCGATTTCGCTGGCAATGCGCTCAGGCCGCACAGCTGGGCGTTCACCATCGAAGCCGAAGCGCCGACGGCCGTGTCGTTGTCGCCTGAGAGAGATGCACAAGACGTGGCGCTCAACGTGGTGCTGCGGGCACAGTTCAGCGAGGCGCTGGACTCGCGCACGGTGCCGGGCAGTGCACGCCTGCTTGATCTTGCGGCGGGCACCGAGGTGCCTGTGACGGTGACGCTGGAAAACCCCGTCACCCTTGTCATCCGCCCTCAGGCGCCGCTGCAGCGTGGCACCCGTTACCTCGTGGATTTCAACGGCGCTTTGACTGATCTGCGCGGCAACCCGGTGCTGATGAGCCAGCGCTGGACCTTCGGCACTGACCCTGGCCTCTTGTCTTACCCCGTGCTCGTTCACCCGCAATGGGTGCCCGAGGCGGTGGCCATCGGCGACGTGAATGGGGACGGGCTCGACGACGTGGTGATGAGCACCTATTTCAGTTTCGATCCCGAGAACGACTTCAAGCTGGTGGTCTACCTGCAGCAGGCTGACGGCACGCTGGCCGAGCCGGTGCGCTATGCCAACGCAAGCTCTTACGACTGCAAGGCCAGCTCGCTGGTGGTGGCCGACTTCGACGGAGACGGCCGCAAAGATGTCGCCATCGGCGAAAGCGGTTGTGGTGTCGAGATATTTTTGCAGCGCCCCGATGGCACGCTGGCCAGCGGCAACTGGCTGCCCACGGCCAACTCGCACCGCTTGCGCGCGGTCGACGTGAACGGTGACGGCCTGGCTGACCTCGTGGGCGCTGGGGCCGACACCCGCGAGGTGTCGGTGTGGTACCAGGTGGGTGGCCGCATTTCCTTGCCCACGGTGTACGCGGTGGACCACGTCGGTGGCGGTGATCTCGACGTCGGCGACCTCAATGGCGATGGCCGGCCAGACATCGTGGTCACCAGCCCCGGTGGCGATGCGGCGAGGTCGATCGGCCTGCTGTACCAACAGCCGGATGGGCGGTTTGCGGCGCCCGTTTATCTGGGCGTCGATGGCAGCCGGGCTGCGCGCGGCGTGGGCATCGGTGACCTGAATGGCGATGGCCGTGCCGACCTGGTCATCAGCTGGGGCGGTGCGGCCCCTGCGGCGCTGTCGATCTTCCATCAGCGCAGCGACGGCACTTTGGCGCCCCCTGTGACGCACACCAGCCGCGACTACCCGGGCGCGCTGGCGCTGGCCGATTTCAACCGCGACGGTCGTCTCGACGTGGTGGTGGCACACGACGGGTGGGGCACCGTGGGCGTGTACCTGCAAGGCACTGACGGCGGCTTGCAGGAAGAAGAGCGCTATGTCGGCACCGACGGCGCCGGCAACCTGCACGGGCTCGCGGTGGGCGATCTGAATGGCGATGGTCGCCCTGACGTGGCGCAAGCCGGGCTGTCGGTGCTCTACAACCGCAGCACCCCCAGCAGCGCGTCGAACAGCGGCAGCCGCATGAAGGCCGCACGGGTCCAGCCGGGCCGTGCATGGGTGAGGTGGTGACACCTTTTGCCGCAGGAGCGCTGGCTATACTGCGGCCTCAGCGCTGATTTGTTCCGGATTGCGAGCGCTTTATAAATCCAGCTAAAGACAGGATGCACACCCGGTGTCCCGCTTTGGCGGCACCGGGTTTTTTCATGGGTGCGACGAGATGGCTTCCGTAGGTGATGTGACACCGCAGGCGATGCATTTCGCCGACCCGCTGCCGCTGCGCAGTGGGGCCAACCTGCGCGACTACACGCTGGCCTACGAGACCTACGGCACGCTCAATGCCGACAAGACCAATGCAGTGCTGGTGTGCCACGCGCTCAATGCATCGCACCACGTGGCGGGCACCTACGAAGGCGTGGCCAAGAGCGAAGGCTGGTGGGACAACTTGGTCGGCCCCGGCAAGCCGCTAGACACCGATCGCTTCTTCGTGATTGGCATCAACAACCCCGGCTCGTGCTTTGGCTCCACCGGCCCCATGCAAACCAACCCCGACACCGGCAAGCCCTATGGCGCCGACTTCCCTGTCGTGACAGTGGAAGACTGGGTCGACGCGCAAGCCCGCTTGCTCGACCGGCTGGGCATCACGCAACTTGCGGCCGTGCTGGGCGGCAGCCTGGGCGCCATGCAGGCGCTGAGCTGGTCGCTGCGCTACCCCTTGCGCCTGCGCCATTGCATTGCCGTGGCAACGGCGCCTAACCTGTCGGCGCAAAACATTGCCTTCAACGAAGTGGCACGGCGCGCCATCATCACCGACCCCGAGTTCCATGGCGGGCACTTCTATGCCCACGGCGTGCTGCCGCGGCGCGGGCTGCGCGTGGCCCGCATGATCGGCCACATCACCTACCTCAGCGATGACTCGATGGAGGCCAAGTTTGGCCGCAAGCTCAAGGGCCGCTCTGATCAGGCCGGGCCGGCCTACAGCACGCAAGACATAGAGTTCGAGATCGAGAGCTACCTGCGCTACCAGGGTGACAAGTTCAGCGAGTATTTCGACGCCAACACCTACCTCTTGATCACCCGCGCGCTCGACTACTTCGACCCCGCCCGCGACCACGGCGGCAACCTGAGCCTGGCCTTTGCCTCGGCGCGCTGCAAGTTTCAGCTGGTGAGCTTCACGACCGACTGGCGTTTCGCCCCCGAGCGCTCGCGCGAGATCGTGAAAGCGCTGCTCGACAACCGCTTCGAGGTGAGCTACGCCGAGATCGATGCGCCGCATGGGCACGATGCCTTCTTGCTCGACGATGCTCGCTACCACGCGCTCTTGCGAGCGTCGTTCGACAACATCGCCAAAGAAAACCCCGCCGACCAAGCGCCGGGCCGCCCCAAGCTGGGCGGCATCCCCGCGGGGGATCGGCCGGCGCACTCGTCGAGCGAGGGGTTGTCATGAGCGACCTCCAGGTGATGGAGCTGATTGCCGAACTGGTGCCGCCCGGCTCACGCGTGCTCGACCTCGGCTGCGGCACCGGCGAGCTGCTGGCCCACCTGCGCGACACGCGCCAGTGCAGCGGCTACGGCATCGAGATTGCCGACGCCAACGTGCTCGCCTGCACGCAACGCGGCGTCAACGTGATCCAGCTCAACCTCGAAGACGGCTTGGCCATCTTTGAAGACCAGAGCTTCGACGTGGTGCTGCAGCTCGACACCATGCAGCACCTGCGCCACACCGAGCGCCTGCTGCGCGAGACAGCGCGCGTGGGCCGCGTGGGCGTGATCAGCTTCCCCAACTTTGCGCATTGGCCCAACCGGCTGCGCGTGGTGACCGGGCGCATGCCCGTCACCCGGGCCTTGCCCTACCAGTGGTATGACACGCCCAACATTCGCGTGGGCACCTACACCGACTGCGAAGTGCTGCTGCGCAAAGACGGCTTCCAGGTGCTCGATGCCTTCGGCATTCAGGGCGGCCGCGCGGTGCGCCACGCCCCCAACCTGATGGCCAGCGTGGCGGTGTTCAAGTTTCAGCGGGGATAGAGCCCCCCCAGTCGCTCCGCTTTCGCCTTGCAGGCCGCGCTGGGCCAGAGGCCCAACCGAGGGGCGCCGCCTGGCGGACCGGCAAAGCCGGATCCGCGGGCGTTGCTTGATGGACCGCTTCGCTTGATCGGACATTCGTGGGCTCGCATACCAATAGCCGCTCAGGCTGGGGTATCGAAGCCCCTCTCCGCCTCCCGCTTGCCCACCCCTCAGCCTATTGACCCCAGCACCCCTTCTACCAGGTAGTTCATCTTGTCGAGAAACGGGTCGTAGTTGCCGTAGCTCTTGTCGATCACCACCACGCCCTTGTTGCTCTTGATGGGCCCCACGAAGATGGGCTTGCCTGCCTTCAGCTCAGCGATTGCGGCGGTGGCTGCATTGCGTGCTTTTTCGGTCGCGCCGGCGCCGAAGGGCGTGCTCATCACCATGTCTTTGTCGTAGCCGCCGAAGAAGGTGTTGGGCAGCTTCTCACCCTTGGCGATGGAGGCGGCAAACGACTTGTAGACCGTCTCCCATTTGTTCTCGGCACCGGTGATGAAGCCCTTGGGCGCGAGCTGTGCCTGCGAGGCGTTGTGGCCCAGCGTCTTCACGCCCAGGCGCTCGGCGGCTTCGATGATCACCTTGGGGCTGTCCACATGGCAGGCGATCACGTCGCAACCGGTGGCCACCAGCGAGTTGGTGGCTTCGGCCTCGCGCACCGGCATCGACCACTCGCCGGTGAACACCAGTTGAACCGTGGCCGCCGGGTTGACCTTGCGCAGACCCATGGTGAACGCATTGATGTTGCGCAGCACGATCGGGATGGGCTTGGCTGCAATGAATCCGATCTTGTTGACCTTGGTCGACAGGCCGGCCGCAATGCCGTTCACGTAATGCGCCTGGTCGAGAAAGCAGAAGTAGCCACCCAGGTTCATCGGGTGCTTGTCGGCCGACCACAGCGAAGTGGGGTGGCGGAACTCGACTTTGGGGTACTTCTTGGCCATCTCGATCATGAAGGGATCGAAGTAGCCGAACGAAGTGCCGAACACCAGCGAGGCACCGTCGCTTTGCACCATGGCTTCGAGTGTCTTGCGCACGGCCACGGTCTCGGGCACGTTTTCTTCTTCCACCACCTTCACACCGGGCACGGCCTTCAAGGCCTTGGCCGCGACGGCGTGGGCCTGGTTCCAGCCGTAGTCGTCGCGCGGGCCTACATAGATGAGGCCGACGGTGACGGGCTTTTGCGCCAGCGCTCGCGTCGGGGCAGCGCCGGTGGCAGCGAGTGCCGCGCCGGCCACGGCAGTTTGCACGAAGCGGCGGCGGTTCCAGGTGTTCGGGTTCATGGGCTTTTCCTCGGGGCTAGTGTGCAGCTGCTGTGCAAGCCCCATGCCCGCCCTCAACTGCGTTTGCGCGGGCGCCGAGCGGGGGTGGCGCTGGCCGCGGCAGGCTCGGCGGCGTAGCGGCTGAGGATCTGCCCCAGATCCTGGTCTTGCCGCGTCGCCTCGGCATGCAGGGCGCGGTGCTCCACGCTGCCCAGGTGGCTTGCCATCAGCTTGCGCGCGGCGCGCTCGTCACCTCGGCGCAGGGCGTCGATCAGGCCCCGGTGCTCGGCGATGGCGCAGTCGGCCGCATGCGGTCGGCCGTACACCGACAAGATGAGCGAGCAGCGCGACACCACCTCGCCCACATAGCGCTCAAGCAGCGGGTTGGCCGCCATCTGCGCCAGCAACTGGTGGAACTCGCCTGCCAGCCGCGCCGACACCGGCGCTTGCTGCTGGCGAGCGGCCTGCTCTTCCTGGCGCACATGGCCTTCGAGCGCGGCACCCATCGCAGGCTGCCAGCGCGCAACCACCAGCCTCACCACCTCGGCCTCCAGGCAGCGGCGCAGCTCGAACACGCTGCGCGCTTCTTCCAGACTGGGCTGCGCCACGGTGGCGGTGCGCTTTTGCTGGGTCTCGACCAGGCCGTCGGCCACCAGGCGCGCCAGCGCCGCGCGGATCAGCGTGCGGCTCATGCCGAAATGAGCGCCGAGGCTGTCTTCGGGCAGCTTGCTTCCCGGCGCGAGCGCGCCTTCGATGATGGCCTGCTTGAGCGCGGTGTACGCCGCGTCGGACTTGTTGGAGGGCAGCATGTTGATTTTTTCTTGTATACCTAAAAATGGATATGAGTATACGAATGCGACCCTAGAGTGGTGCGTGCACGGTCACGCTTGCACTGAGTTGGCACGCTTGCGCACCAGAGAAGTTCGCCGACGTGATGGGCATTGCCAGTCAGATTGTTCTGCCATATCGTATACAAGAACACATCAATCTGGTCGACAAGGAGTACTCAATGCCTGAACGCGTGGTGGCCATGCAGCTCAACCCTCAGCAGCTAGAGCTGCTGCAGCGAACCTTGGCCTCGGTGGCTGTGCCCGACCTGTCGGCGCTGGCCCGCCGCGCGCTGCGCGAGCAAGGCTCGCCGGTGCGCGCGGCAGCGGCACCGTTCGCGCCCTCGCTCGACGGCTTGAGCGCCACCCGTGAGCTGCTGTGGGAGCACGTGATGCAACCCGGCACCGGCAAGGCCGTGGAGCTGTCGGCGGGCCAGGTGCTGCGCATCGAGCAAGTGGAAGGCGGGCAATGCGTCGACTTCAATTGCTTCAACCTGCACGACTACAAGGAGTTCATGCACTGCGGCCGCATACGCACCGTGCACGGGCTGAACCCGGGGCCTGGCGACTTCCTGTGGTCGGCGCCGCCGCGTGAGCGCGCCATGATGCTCATGCTCGAAGACACCGTGCGCTGCAACGACGTGATGTTCCCGCGTTGCAGCGCTTACCTGTACGAGTCGGCGTACGGCTTTCACAAGCACACCAACTGCCACGACATTCAGGCCGAGGCGCAGCGCGAATACGGCCTCACACCCGACGACGTGCACGACTCATTCAACCTTTTCATGTGCACCGAGGTGCGCGAAGGTCGCGGCCACATCAGGCGCCAGCACTCCAGGGCTGGCGATCATGTGGAGCTGCTCGCGCTGATCGACGTGCTGGCGGTGCCCAACGTGTGTGGCGCCGATGTCATGCGCACCAGCAACTTTGCGCTCAAGCCGGTCAAGCTGCAGGTGTTCAAGGCGTCGGAGCAAGACCTGGCCCGCGTGCCGCCGCTGCAGCACTACGCCAACCAGAAGACGCCCGCCGACTTCAAGCAGCCGCAGATCAAGGCCACACGAGAGCTGAAGCGCGACGCCGGCTACAGCCCGACGTTTTTCAACGTGCCGCTGGACATCGAGAGCTGGCCCGTCGTGCTGGGTGACGACGACTACGCGCTGCTGCAAGCTGCTGGCCTGGCCGAGCTGTACGGTGGCAACGACGGTGATGCCCTGCGCGACGTGATGTTCAGCTGGTGGGAGCGCACGCATCTTTCGGGTTGACCCGGCTCGAACCCCCGGCGAAGCTGGCTACGATTCGCCATGGCCGATGACTCCCTACGCTTTCGCCCCGCCACGCTCGCCGACACCGACTTGCTCGGCCGGCTCAACCACCAGCTGATCAAAGACGAAGGCCATCGCAACCCGATGAACCTGGCCGAGCTCACCGAGCGCATGCGCGCTTGGCTGGCCGGTGACGGGTATGAAGCGCTGCTCGGCTACGACGGTGACGAGGCGGTGGCTTACGTGCTGTGGCGCGACCAACCCGACAGCGTGTACCTGCGGCAGATCTTCGTGCAGCGCGACTACCGCCGCCAAGGCACCGCGCGCCACCTGATGCTCACGCTCTTTCAGCGCTGGCCCGACAAAAGGCTCACCGTCGATGTGCTCGCTGGCAATGCGCGGGCCCTCGCGTTTTGGCGCCGCATGGGCTACCAAGACTATGCGGTGATGCTGGAGCGCTTGCCGCTCGCAGACTGAGCCGGTGGCGCATCAGGGTGCACCATGCAGATCCTCGAACGCCAAGCCCAGCTCGCTCAACTTTCGGCCACGCATGCACAAGTGCAGGCCGGCCCCGACGGGGTCTGCGTCATCGTGTCGGGAGAGGCCGGCATAGGCAAGACCACGCTGCTTCAGGCGTTTGTGCAGTCCTTGCCTGTGGGGGCGCCGGTGCTCTTCAGCGGCTGCGAGTCGCTCTTCACTGCGCGGCCTTTCGGCCCGCTGGTTGATTTGGCCGAGAGATTCTCGCCTTCGGTGACGCTTGCGCTGCGCCAGGGGCAGACCTACAACGGCCTGTTCCCTGAGCTGTTGCGGTTTTTTCAGTCAGCCGGCCAGCCGTGGGTGTTCGTGGTGGAAGACGTGCACTGGGCCGATGCGGGCACGCTCGATGTGCTGCGCTACCTGGGCCGTCGCCTGCGCGGCCTGCCCTTGTTGCTGCTGCTCACGCACCGCGACGAAAACCTGAGCGAAGACCACCCACTTCAAGTGGCGCTGGGAGAGATGCCCTCCGCCACCACGATGCGCCTGGCGCTACCGCCCCTCACGGCTGCAGCGGTCGATCAGCTGGCCCGCTCAGTGCAGCGCGATGGCTCGGCTGTGTACGCGGCCACGCAGGGCAACCCGTTCTACGTGACCGAGCTGCTGGCGGCCGAAGATGGCTGGGTGCCTGCCTCCGTGCGCGAAGCGGTTCGATCCACCCTCGCGCGCCTGCCGCCGCCAGCGCGTGCCCTGGCCGAGTGGGTCAGCCTGCTTCCGGGCCGGGCCGAGCGCAAGCTCCTGGAGCGGGTTGCAGCGCCTGGCGCGGCGGAGATCGACGCCTGCCTGCGTTCCGGCCTGTTGCTCCAAATCGATGACGCGCTGGCTTACCGGCACGAGCTCGCGCGTGATGCCGTGTACCAAGGCCTGCCGGCGCACCGTCGGACGAGCGGCCACCGCGCGATTTACGAAGCACTCTCTGAGGTGCAGGGCGCGATGCTTGAAGCCGCTCGTTGTGTCCACCATGCCGAGGCGGCGGGGCTGCTCGAGCGTGTGGCCGAGCTGGCGCCCTTGGCGGCGCGCCAGGCCGCCGCCAGTGGCGCCCACCGGGAAGCGGCTCGGCTCTACGGCATTGCCTTGCAGCGCAAGCAAGGGCTGGAGCCCGCGGCGCGGGCCGATTTGCTTGAAGCCCAAGCCTACGCCTGCATGTTGACCAACCAGCAACGCGTGGCCATTGCGGCGCGTGAGCAGGCCTGCGAAATCGGCCGCGTGCTGGGCGACCGCTTGCGCCAGGGCAGCAACCTGCGGTGGTTGGCTCGCCTGCACTGGTTTGAAAACGGCAGTGGCCCCAAAACCTTCAAGCTGGCGCAGCAAGCCATAGCGATGCTGAGCGCTTTGCCACCGCATCGCGAGCTGGCCCTGGCCTACAGCACCCTGTCACACCTGCACCTGGTGGGTGAAGACATGGCAGGCGCGCAGCTGTGGGGCCTGCGTGCCATCGAGCTGGCCGAGGCGCTAGACGACGCCGAAGCCCTTTGCCATGCACTCAACAATGTCGGGTCTGCCCGCCTGCGCCTGAACGACGATGGTGCGGCTTGGGGCCGCCTCGCGCGCAGCCTTGAGATCGCGCTGGAGCATGGCTTGGAGCAAGACGCCGCGCGCGCCTACAACAACCTCTTCATCATGTGCGTGATGCACCATGAGTTCACGCTCGGGCTTCGCTATGCAGCCGAGGGCATTGCGTATTGCGAGGCGCATGGGCTCGATGTCTTCACCGTGCGCATCCGCATTCGGCGGGCATTTGCCTACACGGTCATGGGCCAGTGGGGGCAGGCCGATCTCGACCTGACCAACGTGGCCGAGCGGCACACGCCCTCGCCGATGGAGACCTCCACGCATGAGTTTGTCGCCAACTTTCTGGCGCTGCGCCGCGGGGTGGGCGATGCGGCGCGCCGGCTCGCTGTGGCAGTGCAGGCCATGGAAGCGGCGCGGGTGGAAATTTGGTTCATCAGCACCGCGGCCGCGCTGGCGGAAGTGGCCTGGCTGGAAGGCCGCACAAGTCATGTCGACGCCATTGCACGGCCAGCGCTGACCCACCTCGCGGGCCTGGGCGACCGCTGGCGCTCGGGTGAGCTGGCGGCCTGGTTGCTGCGCGCGGGGGTCGACGTCGACATTGCGCTGCCTGAGCTGCCGAGGCCTTATGCACTCGAATGCCGAGGCGACTGGCGCGCCGCTGCCGACGAATGGAACCGGCTGGGCTGCCCCTACAACCGTGCACTGGCCCTGTGTGCCGGCGATGAAGAGGGTTTGCGCGAGGCGCTGGTCGTCTTTGAGGCGCTGGGCGCGTTGCCCGCCAGCGAGTGGGTGCGCCGGCGTTTGCGCGAGTGCGGCGCTGCGGGCGTGCCGCGCGGGCCACAGCCGCGCACCCGAGGCGACCCGCTGGGCCTGACCGCGCGCGAGCGGCAGGTGTTTGAGCTGGCCCGCCAGGGCCTGATGGCCAGCGAGATCGCGCGGCTGCTGCGCCGCTCCGAGCGTACGGTGGAGCATCACGTGGCGGCGATCTACGGCAAGCTGGGCGTCAGCAGCCGTGCCGAGCTGGTGGCCCGCCACCCGCCGCTGGCCGCGAAGAAATAGGTAGCACCCCGCCGCGATCTGGGTACTGGTGCCCGCGCTTCGAACGCGGCGGCTGCCTACGCTTGCTTCCAACGACCCGCCTGTGCCGCGGGTCGTGCAAGGAGCAACACCATGAAAGCAAAGATCGGCGACAACAGCGTCAACCTCGAAGGCTTCAAGTACTTTGTAGGCAAGGCCAGCAGCATCAAGCCCGGTGCGTGGGGCGACAAGAAGACGCCCATAGGGCCCGGCAAGCTCAACTACCTCGACGTGTGGGACGTGCTGCCTGCGCCCAAGCTGGCCAAGATCAAGTTCAGCACCTCGGCCTTCGAGGTCGAGTTCACCGACAGCAAGGGCATCAACTTGATGGCGGCGCTCTCGGTGCCGGGCCTGGCCAGCGGCAAAGTGGGCCTGAAGGTGGCTGACTTCGAGCAGGGCCTCGTCAAGCTGGTGAAGGTGTCGCCATTGGGTGAAAAAGACCTGATCGATCAAGTCAACGCCTCGCCCAAGATGATCACCCAGCTGATCGAGTTCGGCGGCGGTGCGCGGCTGGTGAAAGACTTTCTGATCGTGGTCGAAGCCGAGCTCTACAAGCGCTTTGCCGCGGGGGTGGCCAACAACGGCGCGGTCATGGTGGAGGGCGTGATGGTGCGCGCCGACCGCGAGCTCGGCTGGGACAAGAGCAGCGAGGTTCAGGTGGGCGCGGGTGTGGTGCTCGCCTACAGCCTGGCCGAGCCGAAGTGGGACGCCACCCAAGACAAAAACAAGACGCGCGTGACCGAGCTGCGCGACGACCAGCAGGGCTTGTAGACCATGTTGCCCGCCATCACCCCCTTCTCCTTTGTTGGCCGCTCTCTTGCGGGGCGGCATGTGCGCGCCCTGGGCCGCGCGCTTGGCCTCGCCGCGCTGACCATGCTCGTGTCGTGCGGCGGAGGCTCCGACGAGCCGCCGCCCCCGCCTGCGCAGCCGGACAACTGGGTGTCGCGCAACTGGGAGATGTCGGTGCACCACCCGGACGGCAGTACCGCGGTGGTGGTTCCCAACACGAGCTCCGGCAACCGGCCGGTCAACCTGCAACACAGCTTTGGGCCGCTCGCCATCGCACCCCCAGGCGTCCCGTTCGAGGCGATAGGCGAAGTGTTCTCCAACGCCGCAGGCGACACCTACTGGGTGGCCACGCAAGCTCCCATGGGTGACGTGAGGGTGCCGCAGAGCCCCATCGGCAGCTCGGTCTACTACAACCAGTTCCAGGCGTTTCGCAAGACCACCGACGCTGCCGACATGGACCTGGTGATCTCGGAGTCGACCCTCGAAGCGATGGACTACAACCCGTTCAACCCGGCGAACACGCGTGGCTGCTCCAGGGAGACTCACCCCGATCCCGAGGGCGTCGACATCACCACCTACGAGTGCGGCAACTTGATCGACGCCAAGCTCACCTACGAGGTGTTCGCGTGGAAAGAGATCCCGATCAAGGACGCCAATGGCAACGTCACCGGCTCCAGCCAGGTCGACCTCACCCATGGTTCGGTGTTTTCCCACCTCTACGGCTATATCAAAGGCAAGCTGTCTCTTTACCCGGCGTGGCACTTCAATTCTGGGCCGGCCGGTGACGGCAACCTACTCTTCGATCAACAGCCAGACTTTGTCTACAGCGACAACGTTGACTTCAACGCCGACCATACCCACGCCCGTGCCTTCCTGAGGCAGAGCACGGTCATTCACATTCCACTCGATCTGGTGAACCGCGACGAAGAGTTCAGGGTCGTGGTGGCCGTCACGGCCGATACCAACAATCGGCGCCAGCGTGAGTCGTATGCCGGGGTGTTTTTGCGCGATCCGCAAAAGCTCTCCGGTGTGACCTATCGCAGCAATGGCGTCGCGCCGGTCACCGTGGCGGCGGGTACGGTGGGTGTGGCGGGGACACCGCCAGCGCCCGCACCGGTGCAAGCGGCGCCCGCTTGCGCTACTGGCGTTGACCCCGCGGCCGGCGTGCTGCAATTTGATTCTGATTCGACGGTGGCCACCGAGGCTTCTGTGGGGGGCATGGTGCCGGTCTGGGTCACGCGCAGCGGCGGGGGCGTCGGTGCGCTGACGGTTCGCGTGGCCACACAAGATGACAGCGCCCACGCGGGGGCCGACTACCAGGCCGTGTCCACACTGGTCAGGTTTGCCGATGGCGAGCAAGGCCAGCGCTACGTGGCCGTGCCGCTCATCAACAACAGCCTGGTCGACCCCGATCGCAGGCTCACGCTCACGCTCTCTGAGCTCCGGGGTTGCGCGGTGCTGGGGCCACAAGCGAGCACCGTGGTGACGATCGTCGACGACGAGACGCCCCCGCCGCCTGCAAGCTTCACGCTGGGCGGCACCGTCACCGGCTTGCAAGGCAGCGGCCTGAGCTTGCGCAACACCAACGGCGGCGAGACGGTGCAGCCGGTGGCAGACGGGAGCTTCACGTTTGCCAGCCCGCTGGCCGATGGCCTGGCCTATGCGGTGAGTGTCACCACCCAGCCGGCCAACCCGGCGCAGACCTGCACGGTCACCAACGGCAGCGGTACGGTCCCCGGTGCCAACGTGACGAACATCGTCGTGGCCTGCACAAGCCCCGCACCCAACAGCTCGTTGGACGCCGGCTTTGGCAGCGCGGGCAAGCTCAGCAACACGCTCCCGGCCGCCAAGGCACTGGCGCTGCAGGCCGATGGCAAGCTGCTCTTGCTTGGCGGCATGACCCTGTCGCGCTACAACGCCGATGGTTCGACCGACGCGGGCTTCGGCACCGCGGGCAGGGTGACCATCGTCGCCAACGGAGGCGGGCTCGACGCCATGCAGGCGCTCGCAGTGCAGGCTGACGGTCGGGTGGTTGTGGCCGGCTACACCGCGCTGCCGGTGGTGTTCAACCAGGACATGGTGGTGCTGCGCTACAACGCAGACGGCAGCCTCGACACCACCTTTGGCAGCGGCGGCAAGGTCGTCACCGACTTCACCGGCAGCACCGATCGGGCCTATGCGGTGCTGGTGCAGGCCGACGGCAAGATCGTGGCCGCCGGCATCGCCACCCTGGGCTCCGGCACGAGCGCCGACCAAGACCTGGCCTTGGTGCGTTACCTGGCCAACGGCGCGCTTGACACAGGCTTCGGCGTGGGCGGCAAGGTCACGACCAACATCGCCGGCACGGCCGACTTCGGCTACGCCGCCGCGCTGCAGCCCGACGGCAAGATCGTGGTGGCGGGCCGGGTGGCCGCCAATGGCGGCGCCAATCCCGACTTTGGCCTGGCCCGCTACCTGCCCAATGGCACGCTTGATGCCGGCTTCGGCAGCAGTGGCATCGTGCGCATCGACTTTGGCGGCAATGTGTGGGACGAAGCGAGCGACCTCGCCGTGCAGGGCGACGGCAAGATCGTCGTCGGCGGTCAGGCCGCCTTCGGCAGCAGCTATCGTTTTGCCCTGCTCCGCTTGAACGCGAACGGCACGCTAGACACCGGCTTCGGCACTGCCGGTCTCGTGCGCACAGACTTCAGCACGCGCAATGACTACGGCCGCGGCTTGGCGCTGCAGGCTGACGGCCGCATCGTGCTGGCAGGCCAGGTGTCGGGCTCGCTCAGCGCCGACTTTGGCGTGGCGCGCTATCTGAGCAGTGGTGCCGTGGATACCGGCTTCGGCACCGCGGGTCTGGTGCAGGTCGACTTCTTCGGCGCGACCGACGGTGCGATGGATGTGGTGGTGCAGCCCGACGGCAAGATCGTCGCTGCTGGCTCCGCACGCAACGGCCTCGCCACCGGGCTCGCCATCGTGCGGGTGCTGCCGTGAGCCGCAACGAGCTCGCGCTGACGAGCGGCCGGTTCGGCCAGGTGATCGCAGGCCTGAGCGCCGAGGGCCGGGCGGTACGCGCTGCGGTCTTCAACGAGCATGAGGTGCGTGCCGCGGCCGGGCTCACCCTGGTGTTGGGTGCGGTGGCGTTTGTCTATGCGTATTTCGCCAAGCTGTACTGGCCGATCCAGATCGTCACGGCCTTGTTCTTTGTCGAGTTCCTGAGCCGGCTCATGCTGGGCATCAGACACAGCCCCATCGGCTTGATCGCACGCGCAATGGTGCGACGGCAAGCGCCCTTGTGGGTCTCGGCCAAACCCAAACGTTTCGCCTGGGCGCTGGGCCTGGTGTTGTCGGCTGCGATGACGGTCATCACCAACACCGGCATTCGCGGGGCGCTGCCGCTTTCCATCTGCCTGCTGTGCCTCGCACTGATGTGGCTGGAGGCCGTGCTGGGCCTGTGCCTGGGTTGCGAGATTCACGCGCTGATGGTCAGGCGCGGCTGGGCAGAGAAAGATGAAGCCTTCGAGATCTGCAGTGGTGGTGTGTGCTCGTTGGAGCCGCGTCGATGAAGCAACTCGCGCTCGCATCGGTGCGCGAGCGCATGGTGGGTGTCGACCAGCACGTGCCCTTGATTGACGGCACGACACGGCCTTACATCAATCTCGACAACGCGGCGAGCACACCGGTGTTGCGCGAGGTGTTGGCGGCCGTCAACAACTTCATGCCCTGGTATTCGTCAGTACACCGCGGTGCCGGCTACAAGAGCCGTGTGGCGACCCGAGCCTATGAGGATGCGCGCGAGACGGTTGCCGCCTTTGTCGGCGCAAATGCGCAAGAGCATGCGCAAGCGCATGTCGTCATCTTCGGCAAGAACACCACCGAGGCCATCAACAAACTCTCGTATCGACTGGCGCTGGCTCCCGACGACGTGGTGCTCGTGTCGACGCTGGATCACCACAGCAACGACCTGCCCTGGCGCGCACGAGCCCGGGTGGAACACATCGCAGCCGACGCGATGGGGCGGCTGGACGAGGCTCATGTCGAGCACCTGCTTGCGAGGCATGCAGGCCGCGTCAAGCTGGTGGCCGTGACCGGGGGCTCCAACGTGACCGGCTTCATGCCAGACATCCACAGGCTGGCGGAGCTTGCGCATGCGGCGGGTGCGCGCATCCTCGTCGACGCGGCCCAGCTGGCGCCGCACCGCCGCATCGACATGGGTGAGCTTGCCGACCCGGCGCACATCGACTACCTGGTGCTTTCGGCCCACAAGATGTACGCGCCCTTCGGAGTGGGTGCGCTGATCGGCCGGCGCGACACCTTCGAGCACGGTGAACCCGAGCACCGAGGCGGCGGGACCATACGCCATGTGTCCACCGACTCGGTGGCCTGGGCCGCGGCGCCCGAGCGTGATGAAGCCGGTACCCCCAATGTGGTGGGCGCGGTGGCGCTGGCTGCCGCGATCAAGGCCCTGGGTGCCATCGGCATGGACGCCGTGGCACACCATGAAGCGGGTTTGGTGGCGCATGCCTTGCGCGGCTTAGCCGGTGTGCAGGGGCTGCGGGTGTACGGCGATGCCGACCCTGGCGGCGCATCGCAACGCCTGGGCGTGATCCCGTTCCGCTTGGGCAATCTGCCGCACGCTCTGGTGGCAGCGATCTTGTCGGCCGAGCATGGCATTGGTGTGCGCAGTGGCTGTTTTTGCGCCCACCCTTACCTGGCGCATCTGTTGGGTTTGACGCAGCACGATGTTCGTCGGCTGCAAGCCGGCTTGGACGACGGCGGGCGTGTCGACATGCCGGGCCTGGTGCGTGCAAGCTTTGGGGTCTACAACACGACAGACGAAATAGATCGGTTCGTCGCGGCATTGCATGCGATTGCGCGCGGTGCGCATCGTCTCAGCTATGTTCGGGACCCGATCAATGGGGAATACCACGCGCCCGAATGGACGCCGGGCCTGAGCGCTCAGTGGGTGTGAACATGCCCTGATGCGGCACCACAATCAGGCCTCTCCACGCCGTGGGGGAAGCGAGGCTCCAATGCACAAGCACGACGACATCTCATCCCGGCTCCTGGGTGTGCCCTTTGCCACGCTGGACGCCTCGACCCAGAAGGTGGCGCGGCATGTCGCACAGCGCAAGCACATTGCGCGCAATGTGGTGAAAGACTTTGCCGAGCGGCCCACACAGGGGCAGCGCGCCGCCGATGCCGTGGCCCGGTTCGGCGGCTCTTGGACTTTCGTCGGCCTGTTCGCCGCCGTGATGTTGGCCTGGGTGCTGCTCAACGCTTTCTTGCTGGCGACCCGGAGCAACACTTTCGACCCTTACCCGTACATCCTGCTCAACCTGTTTCTCTCCATGCTCGCCGCCATCCAGGCGCCGGTCATCTTGATGTCGCAGAACCGGCAGTCAGAGAAAGACCGACTGAGCGCAGAACACGACTACGAGGTCAACCTCAAGGCCGAGCTGGAGATCATGCTGCTGCACGAGAAGATCGACCAGCTGCGCGAGACGCAGTGGGGCGAGCTGATCGAGATTCAAAAGGAGCAGCTGAGCTTGTTGGCAGGCATGCGCGCCGCGAGGGGTGCGGGCCTTTGAGCGCCGGTGCGGGACTGCGCGAGCGTGTATCAGTGCGTGTGGCGCCGCGGCTGCGGTAGGCTCCTCGGTGCAGTTGTTGTTGTGTTGCCCACGGACCCCCCATGCACCTCTCCATTGCCCTTGCGACACAACGCCGCCGCTGGCACCGCATCGCGTTCTGGATCGCCACCGCTGCAATGACTTCGGGGGCCGGTTGCGGCGGCGCCGCCGCGCCGGCCAGTCCACCCGCCACGGTACCGACCCCCTCTCCTGCGCAAAGTGCCTGCACCGCCGCATCGCGCGCTGCCACACCCACTTTGGGTGTGGCAGCGCACCCGCCTTTCGACGCCGCCATGTGGTCGGCCCTCACGGACTTGGGCGCGCCATGGCTGCGCGCTGACCTCTACTGGCGTGACGTCGAAGTGGCCGAGGGGCACCCGGATTGGTCCGCCTACGAATCATTCATCGCGCAGGCGCAGCAGCGAGGCGTGCCTGTGCTGTTGATCATCAACCACCCGCCCGATTGGGCCCGTGCCGATACGACCCGTTTCGCCGAGCGTGCACAGGCGTTCTCGCGCGCCGCCGGGCAATGGGCGCGAGGACGGGTCGCGGCCTGGGAAGCGTTCAACGAGCCGAACTTGCCGGGCTACGGCTGGCCGTTCGCCCAGCTGTCGGCTGCGGAGGACGCCCGCTTGTACGCCGACACCGTGGCGGCCGTGAACCGCGGCCTGCGCGGCGCAGGCGACCCTGCCCCCTTGGTGGCCGGGGCGTTGTCGCCCAACGGGCATGAGCCTGCGGCGTTCATCGACAACGTGTTCTCGCAGCTGCCACCAGCGTGTGTTGACGCGGTGTCGATCCACCCTTACGGCGGCGAGGGCCGGCTCGTCCAGATCCGGCAGGCGGTGGGCGACCAGCTGCAGCGATTGCAGGGCCGCCGCCCGCCGGTGTGGATCACCGAGTACGGCACTGATCAGCCCGCAGACCAGTTGCGCTTGCTCATCGACGCAGTGCCGGCCTCGGGGGGCATCGACCAGCCGCTGTTCTGGTTCGCACTGCGCGACCTCGGGATGACAGAGCGCTATGGCTTGATTGATGGGTCTGGGCAACCCCGCCCCGCTTATTTCGAGTTCAAACGGGCGGTTCAGCGGCAGGTGCGCTGAACCGCACCTCTGCGAGCGCCAATTTCAAGGTGGTCCGGCGCTTTTTTGCCGGCGCTTCTTGCCGGAGCTGTTAGAGCTTGCGTCAGCGCGCGTAACGGCGGCCCGCGCCTGCGCCGCGCCTGGCCAGCAGCGCTGCAATGGCCCACCAGATGGCGAGGAACACGACCCATACGCTGAGCCCGAACGCCGCGGCCATCAGCAGGCTGTCGAGGCTGAGCCCGAAGGCTGGGCGATGCGCCGCCCAGGTGGCTTGCGCCATGGCGGTGTCGGCGTGCGCCAGCAGGTAGAAGGCTTGGTGGAACACGTCGGTGTTGAGCGCGGCCAGGCTCGTCTGCAATGACGCCACCGAATCGACGATGGCCTGGATGGCTGAGCCTTCGGCATGAAAGCTCGCATCGGTGCTGGCCAAGTGGTGTTGGATCAGCTTGTCGAGGCTGCCTCCGTGAAAGCGGTTGGCGATGTCTTGAAATGGGGCCAGGTCTTTGAGGGCTTGGCCCAGCGCGCCGCCCACGCGCTGGCGGTACTGCGCCAGATAGCCGGGCACCATGCCGCCCGCGAACACGCCGACGATGAGCACCGCGCGATCAAGCAAGCCGCGCAGCAGTGGCATGGGGGTCAGCCGCAAAGCGACGTGGTTGCCGACAGAGAGGCCGACATGAGCACCCTCATGCCTAGCGATCGTTGCCCAGCAGCGCGTCTTTCAGCGAGCTGTCAGCGGGTGAGTTGCCGACCCAGATTTTGAGCACCATGGCGAAGAATTCGGCGTCGCCCACGGGCTCGCCCTGGGGTTTTCCAACGATGTAGAACTGCGTGCCCTTGCCCGGCAGAAACTCCATCGCAAACGACTCGCCAGACACGAGCTTGGACTTGCCGGAGAAGATCTCGATGAAGCGCGTGGTGGAAATGGCGTGCTTCTGCACCATCTCTTTCGGCGAGTTTTCGCCCAGGCCCTTGATGAACAAGCGGCCGAGGTCGGTGCCGGGCAGGTCGCGCAGTGCGGTGAATTGCAGGCGCTTGGGGCCGGGCAGGGCCAGCAGCTCTTCGGGGGTGGTGACCTTCTTGGCGGTGTAAAGCGCCATGTCGTACACCTTGAAGAAGGCCTTGTAGCGCGTGCCGGCACCGTTGAGCTGCAGCTGTGTGCCCTGCACCTGGACGGCGGGGTCGAAGGCTGTGGAAGGTGCGGCCTCGGCTGCGCCGATCATCAGCGCCAAGGTGAGCGCTAGGGCGGCGTGGGCGTATGCAGCGGGTTTGCGCATGAAGGGGCTCCAACGGTTTCGAGTTTTGAGTACGCACGATTATTCGAGCTAGCGGCGCGGCAAACAACCCCAAAAAACCCGCTGCGGCCCTCATGCCACGTGCGGTATTGCCTGATCGGGTGCCGACGAAGGCAAGCGCCGCGGAGCCCGCTCGATGAGCACCGAATCGCCGAACTCATGGGTGCGGTAGTGGCCGGCTTCCAGCGCTTCGTCTACATGCCGCAGCAGTGGTTCGCTGGCGAAGGCCCGCAGCAGGCCGTGGTGCGAGGTGCCGGGCTCATGGGTGCCGCTGATGAGGGCATCGACCACGCGCAGGGTCGTGTCGGCGCCGATGCGCTGCGTGGCCACGCCCGTGCCGCTGTGCAACCCACCCTGCGCGGCGGCGTGCTCCAGCGCGCGGGTCACGGTGGTGCCCAGCGCGATCACGCGGCCGCTGCACCGGTGCGCCCGCGCAATGGCCTGCACCGTGGCCTCGGGCAGGTGATAGGGCTCGTCAAAGGGCAGGCGCGCGTCGAGCGCATCGTCACCGGTTGACGAGATGCCGGCTGCATGCGTGAGCGTGGCAAACGCCACACCGCGCTCGCGCAGCGCTTGCAACAGCCGCCAGTCGAGCACGAAACCGGCCGAGGGCGGCTCGAAAGCGACTGGCAGCGCGGCCACGCGCGTCCACACATCCCACAACGCCAAGGCCTCGCGCATGTGGGCGTACTGAATGGGTTTGCCGTGGCGGGCCAGGCCGGCCCAGATGGCGTCGGGCGTGCCCGCAAAGCGCAGGGAGATGAGGCGCGGGTGGCCCAGCGTGTGCAACACCTCGGCGCGCAGTGGGCCCAGGGCCAGCGCGTCGCCGGGCCGCAGTGCTGGCGGCGCAGCGCGGTCTTCGGTGCGTGTGCGGTGGTCACCAGCGCCGAAGACGATGGCCGTGAACTCGCGCACGTCGTCGACCGCGAGCGAGCGCCGGCCGGCCAGCCGCACCTCGATCGGCTGCTGGCTGCGCAGGTGCACGCCACTCAGGCTGGCGGGCAACGTGGCGGCGTCGTTGGCCACCAGCAGGTCGCCGGGGCGGGTGAAGCGCGGCAGGGCGTCGCGTGCCGCGTGGTGCAGCTGGCCTTGTGCGTCGACCACAAGCAGGCGCGCGTCGCGCGGGCGTTGGGTGGCAGCGGTGGCGGCTTTCATGCGAGGGCCTTGTCGATGAGGGCGATGATCTCGGCCGCGGCTTGCGCCGGGGGCTTGAGCGTGGCGGGGTCGGCGTCGGGCACGGCCAGGGCGTGTAGGGGTGTGTCCATGTCGCCGGGGTCGACGGCGATCACCTGCACGCCGTGCTCGCGCAGCTCTTCGTGCCAGATGCGGCTCATGTGCGATAGCGCGGCCTTGCTCGCACCGTAGGCGCCCCAGCCGGGGTAGGGCGACACGGCGGCGTCGCTCGTGATGTGGATCACCAGTGCGGGCCGGCCGTCGCGGGCCGATGCGCTCAGCGCACCAAGCAGTGCCTTGGTCAGGCGGAAGGGGCCGAGCAGGTTGGTGGCGAGCGCAGCCTCGAAGTCTTCGCATTCGGTATCGGCCAGCAAAGCCAGCGGCACGGGGCCGAGGTGCGAGGCGTTGTGAATCAGCACGTCGAGCCCGTCGAGCGCGGCGGTGATCTGCATCGCCAGCGGGTAGGTGTCGGCCTTGCGAGAGACATCGCCGACCAGCCCGTGTGTGCCCGGCAGGGTGTGTGCGAGTGCCGCCACGCGCTGCGCGTCGCGCGCCACGAAGGCCACGCGTGCGCCGCGTGCGCTGAGCTGCTGAACAAGGGCGAGGCCGAGGCCCGAGGTGCCGCCGGTGATGGCCACGCGCAGGTCGTTTGATGTGTTGGGGGTGCTCATGGTGAGTGCCTTTTCATTGCGATAGGGTGACGATAGGCAGCCATGGCGTTGGCGGCGAGTGCCTTGTCCAACGCATTGGCACAAGGTTCATCAGTTGGACAGGGTCGTCGCACAATGCAGCCCACCATGCCCGCTCTTGACGCCAGCTCTGCAGCGAACCCAGAAGCCAGCCCCGACTCGCCAGTCGCCGCCCATCTGGCGCGCAACCTGGTGAGCCTGCGCCACACCCGCTCGCTCACACAAGATGGCCTGGCCAAGGCGGCGGCAGTGCCGCGCTCGACCATTGCCAACCTTGAGTCGGGCGAGGGCAACCCGTCGCTTGCCGTGCTGGTGAAGGTGGCGGGTGCGCTGGGCGTGCCGATAGACGAGCTGCTGGCCTCGCCGCGCGCGATGGTGCGCCGCTGGGCGAGCAGCGAGGTGGTGCGCCGTGTGAAGGGCCGCGGTGTGAGCATTCGAGAGCTGGTGCCCGAGCCCGTGCCCGACGAGATGATGGAGGTGATGGACTTCGCCCCCGGCGCGGTGATGGGCGGCACGCCTCACCTGCCAGGCACGCGCGAGTTTTTCACCTGCCTCGATGGCAGCGTCAACCTGATGGTGGCGGGCGAGCGCTACACACTGAGTGAAGGCGACGTGCTGGCCTTCCCCGGCAACCTGCCGCATTCGTACCAGAACGCCGATGGCGTCGAGCCGGCGCGTGGGGTGTCGGTGGTGGTGTTTGCGAAGGCCGGCGTTTGATTCAACGCTGATTTTGTGACAGCTGCCCTGTCATCAAAAGGGATACCTCGCTGCGGCCGGCGAAACATGGTCTGCGCCCCTATGCTTTGCGCCCTCTGCCATCACAACACGAGGGATCATTCATGACAGTCTCGCAATCACTGCGCCACGGCTTTGTAGCGTTGGCCAGCGGCCTGCTGCTCGCCTTCACTGCGCATGCGGCCGCGCCGCAAGTCAAGACCCAGGCGCCGGGCTACTACCGCATGATGCTCGGCGACTTTGAAGTCACCGCCTTGCTCGACGGTGTGCTCGATCTGAAGCCCAACGAGCTGCTCACCGACACCACCAAGACCGAAGTCAGCGCGCTGCTCAAGCGATCGTTCCAGGGTGAGGCGGTGCCCACCTCGGTCAATGCGTACCTTATTAACACCGGCACCCAGCTGGTGCTGGTCGATGCCGGCGCGGCTGCACTGTTTGGCCCTGGGCTCGACCAGCTGCACGCCAACCTCAAGGCGGCGGGCTACCAGGCCGATCAAGTCGATGCGGTCGTCATCACCCACCTGCATGGCGACCACGTCGGTGGCTTGATTCAAGACGGGAAGATTGCCTTCCCGAATGCGACGGTCTACGCCGGCCAGGAAGACGCCGACTTCTGGCTCAGCGCCGCCAACCTGGAAAAGGCGCCCAAGGAAATGAAAGGCTTCTTCCAGGGTGCGCAGCTGTCGCTGAACCCTTATGTGAGCGCCGGCAAGTTCAAGGGCCTGACGGGTGAGGCCGAGATCGTGCCGGGCGTGAAGGCGGTCGCCGCTCACGGCCACACGCCGGGGCACAACATCTACGTGGTCGAGTCCAAGGGCCAGAAGCTGGTGCTGTGGGGCGACCTGATGCATGTGGCAGCGGTGCAGTTCCCCAAGCCCGCGGTGACGATCAAGTTCGACAGCGACTCCAAGGCCGCGGCCGTGCAGCGCAAACGCGCGTTTGCCGATGCAGCCAAGGGCGGCTACTGGATCGCCAGCGCCCACCTGCCTTTCCCTGGCATTGGCCACCTGCGCACGGAAGGCAAGGGCTACGTGTTCGTGCCGGTCAACTACAACTCGGTGCGCTGAAAGTAGTGCTTGCGCAGCCCCGACGAGCGTGCATAGAATGCGCCCGCTTGTCGGGGTGCCGAGGATTGTGAAGTCCGAGGCTGAGAGGGTGCAAAGCGCCTAACCCGTTGAACCTGATTGGGGTCATCCCCGCGTAGGAAACAATGCACTCGGCTTCGGCGCTCGCTCTTTCGGGAGTTTGCAAGCGCGGTCTCCAGGCAGGCACCCACTCCTGGAGCGCCTATGGCCAAGACCCTTGCCCGAGTCGACACCGACGACATTTCGCGCCGCATCACGCGCACCCCTTTCCCCGGATCGCACAAGGTCTACCTGCAAGGCTCGCGGCCTGAGCTGCGCGTTCCCTTTCGCGAGATCTCGCTGAGCGACACCCTCGTCGGTGGCGATCAGCACGTGCCCAACCCGCCGCTGCGGGTGTACGACAGCTCCGGCCCCTACACCGACCCGCAGGCGCAGATAGACCTTGCGCGTGGCCTGTCGCCGCTGCGCGCGCCGTGGATTGCCGAGCGCGCCCACAGTGCCAACCAGTCGCAGATGCACTTTGCGCGGCGCGGCATCGTCACGCCCGAGATGGAGTTTGTGGCGCTGCGCGAAAACCTGCTGCGCGCCCAGGTGCGCGAGCGCCTCGCGCAAGAGCGCGCGCCGCACCCCGGCCACCCCTTCGGCGCGCGCCTGGTGCGCGACATCACGCCCGAGTTTGTGCGCGACGAGGTGGCTGCGGGGCGCGCGGTGATCCCCTGCAACGTCAAGCACCCCGAGAGCGAGCCCATGGTGATCGGGCGCAACTTCGCGGTGAAGGTCAACGCCAACATTGGCAACTCGGCCGTGAGCTCGGGCATCGAAGAAGAGGTCGACAAGCTGGTGTGGGCGCTGCGCTGGGGCGCCGACACGGTGATGGATTTGTCGACCGGTGACCACATCCATGAGACGCGCGAGTGGATCGTGCGCAACTCGCCAGTGCCCATAGGCACGGTGCCCATTTACCAGGCATTGGAGAAGGTGAACGGCCGCGCCGAAGATCTGACCTGGCCGCTGTTTCGCGACACGCTCATCGAGCAAGCCGAGCAGGGGGTGGACTACTTCACCATCCACGCCGGCGTGCGCCTGGCCTATGTGCCGCTGACTGCGGGGCGGCTCACCGGCATCGTCTCGCGCGGCGGCGCCATCATGGCCAAGTGGTGCCTGGCGCACCACCGCGAGAGCTTCTTGTATGAGCACTTCGAAGAGATCTGCGACATCATGAAAGCCTACGACGTGTGCTTCTCGCTGGGCGACGGCCTGCGCCCCGGCTCGATAGCTGACGCCAACGACGCGGCGCAGTTTGCAGAGCTGCAAACCCTGGGCGAGCTGACGCAGGTCGCTTGGCAGCACGATGTGCAGGTGATGATCGAAGGCCCGGGCCACGTGCCGCTGCAGATGGTGAAAGAGAACGTCGACCGCCAGCTCGAAGCCTGCTTCGATGCACCCTTCTACACGCTGGGCCCGCTGATCACTGACATCTCTCCTGGCTATGACCACATCTCGTCGGCCATGGGGGCGGCCAACATCGGCTGGTATGGCACCGCGATGCTCTGCTACGTCACACCCAAAGAGCACCTGGGCCTGCCCAACCGCGACGACGTGAAACAAGGCCTGATCGCCTACAAGATCGCCGCGCATGCGGCCGATCTGGGCAAGGGCTTTGCGGGTGCGCAGATGTGGGACAACGCGATTTCCAAAGCGCGCTTCGAGTTTCGCTGGGAAGACCAGTTTCGCCTCGCCATCGACCCCGACACCGCGATGGCGTATCACGACGAAACGCTGCCAAAAGAGAACGCCAAGGTGGCGCACTTCTGCTCGATGTGCGGCCCCAAGTTTTGCTCGATGAAGATCACGCAAGAAGTGCGTGAGTACGCCGCGCAGCAAGGGGCGGCGACCATCCCCATCCGACAGGCGATGGACGACAAGGCCGAGGCGTTTCGCGCGGCTGGCAGCTCGCTCTACCTCTGAGGGGCGCACGGTGCCGCATGTTGCGATTGCAGGCGCGGGCCTGGCGGGTCGCCTGGTGGCCTGGAGACTGGTACGCACCGGTTGGCGCGTGAGCCTGTTTGACGCCCGTCAGCGTCGCGACGCCCGTTCGCCCAGCATGGTGGCTGCGGCGATGCTCGCGCCGCTCGCCGAGCTGGCGGTGGCTGGTGGTGCGGTGTACGCGCTGGCGCAGCAGGCCATGGCGCTGTGGCCGCAGTGGCTCGATGCGCTTCACGCCGACAGCGGGCGCTCGGTGTACTACCGCCGTGAGGGCACGCTGGTGCTGGCACATGCGGCCGATGCGGGCAGCCTGCAGCAGTTTGAGTGTTTGCTGCGACGCAAGCTGCCCGCGGCGCACGCAATGCAGATCAAGACGCTGGATGCCGCTGCGTTGGCGGCGGTGGAGCCGGCGCTGGCGGGCCGCTTCCCGCAAGGCCTGCTGCTCGAAGGCGAAGGCCAGCTCGCCAACGACGAGCTGATGGCGGCGCTGGCCGTGGCGCTCGATGCGGCCGGTGTGCAGTGGCATGAAGGCGTCGAGGTGCAGCACTTGGCAGAGCACGAGTTGCACAGCGCGCTGGGCGTGTGCTCGGCCGATGCGGTGATCGACACGCGTGGCCTCGGCGCACGCACCGACTGGCCCGGCCTGCGCGGTGTGCGGGGCGAGATCCTTACCGTCGCCTGCGAAGGCGTGGCTCTGCAGCGCCCGGTGCGCCTGATGCACCCGCGCTACCAGCTCTATGTCGCGCCGCGCCCCGGGCATCGTTACGTGGTGGGGGCCACCGAGCTGGAGTCCGAAGACAGCGGCCCGGCCACGCTGCGCTCGGTGCTGGAGCTGGGCAGCGCGCTGTACAGCCTGCACCCGGCCTTTGCCGAGGCTCGCGTGTTGAATATTGCCGCGGCCTTGCGGCCCACGCTCGATGACCACTGCCCCGCGCTGCGTCAGCAGGCCGGTGTGTGGCAGCTCAACGGCCTGTACCGCCACGGCTTTCTGTGCGCCCCGGCGCTCGTCGATCAATTGACTCAACGGCTCAACGCATGAACTCCACCGACGCCATCACCGTATCGCTCAACGGCCGTGACATCGAAGCACAGGGCCACGGCTTGCCCGCGCTCCTGCAGGCCCAGGGCTACTCTCTTCAAGCGGCATTTGCCTGCGCGGTCAACCGCAGCTTCGTGCCGCGCGAGCGTTGGGCGCAGACGGTGCTGCAGCCCGGCGACCGGGTTGAGGTGATTGCGCCGGTGACAGGGGGCTGATCCATGAGCAACGCGTCAACGAACTCTTGGACGGTGGCCGGCACCCCGCTGCACAGCCGCCTCATGCTGGGCACCGCCCGCTACCCCTCGCTGCAGTGCATGGCCGATGCGGTGCGCGCCAGCGGCACCGAAGTGCTGACGGTGGGCCTGCGCCGCCTGCAGCCCGAGCACGGTGGCGGCAACGCCTTCTGGCAACGCGTGCGCGATCTCGGCTGCCATGTGCTGCCCAACACCGCCGGCTGCCACAGCGCGCAAGAAGCCATCACGCTCGCGCACATGGCGCGCGAGATCTTCGCCACCCCGTGGATCAAGCTCGAAGTGGTGGGCGACGACTACAGCCTGCAGCCCGACCCTTACGGCACGCTGGAGGCGGCGCGTGTGCTGGTGCGCGAAGGCTTTCAGGTGTTCGCCTACACCAGCGATGACCTGGTGGTGGCGCAGCGCCTGCACGACGCCGGCGTGGCCGCCATCATGCCGGGGGCAGCGCCCATAGGCACCGGCCGCGGGGTGGTCAACCCCAGCGCTTTGCAGGCCTTGCGTGCGCGCCTGCCGCAGGCTGTGCTGGTGGTCGATGCTGGCCTGGGCCTGCCCTCGCATGCGGCGCAGGTGATGGAAATGGGCTTCGACGCGGTGCTGCTCAACACCGCTGTGGCGCAGGCCGGTGACCCGGTGCGCATGGCGGCTGCGTTTGCGCAGGCCGTGGCGGCCGGGCGTGCGGCCTTCGAGGCCACGCCGATGAGCGTGCAGCAAACGGCTCAGCCATCCACGCCCACGCTGGGCACACCGTTTTGGCAACACGCATGACGCGCTTGTTGACGATTGCGGGCCACGACCCGATCCACGGTGCCGGCATCACGGCCGACCTGGCCACCTGGGCGGCGATGGGCCTGGGAGGCTGCAGCGTGGTCACCGCGTTGACGGTGCAAAACAGCCAGGGCCTGGCGCAGGTGCTGCCGGTCGATGCCGCCGTGGTGCGCGACGCCCTGCAAGCGGTGCTGCGTGACGGCGAGCCCGCGGCCATCAAGGTGGGCATGCTGGGCTCGGTGGCGGTGGCGCGCGAGGTGAGCGACTTTCTCGCCGCCAGGGCGTGCCCGGTGGTGGTCGACCCGGTGCTCAGTGGCTCCAACGGCCGGCACGCCTTTGAGGCGCACCAAGCCTGTTGGCTGATGACGCTTTGGACGGTGATGCGCCACGCCGATGTCATCACGCCCAACCTGCCCGAGGCTGCGGCGCTGGTCGGGGTGAGCCCGGCTCGTGTGGCTGAGCACCTGCCCCAGCTGCGCGCGCTGTGCCGTGGCGCGGTGGTGGTGAAAGGTGGCCACGGCGAGGGGCCGGAGAGCATGGATTGGGTGTACGACGGCGAGCGCTGCGCTGAGCTGTCCACCCCGCGCACGCCAGGCAGCGCGCACGGCAGTGGTTGCGTGTTTTCGGCAGTGCTGGCGGGCATGCTCGCTCAGGGCTGGGATGTGTTCGATGCGAGCTGTGAGGCCAAGCTGCGCACTGCAGCAGGCGTGGCGCAAGCTCTGTGGGTGGGTGCGGGCAGGCCCAACACGCACGCGGCGGCAAAGCTCTCGAGCGCAGCCCTGCCGACGCTGCGTTGGGCCGGCACGCCCGATGCACGAGACCCGCCTTCATTTCTGCCGCCTGCTCACCCGCTGGGCTTCTATGCCGTGCTGCCCGACGTCGACTGGATCACGCGCGCTTTGACGTGGGGGGTGCGCACGCTGCAGTTGCGCATCAAGGCCGGCACCATGCCCGAAGCCGAGCGGCGCGCACAGCTGCGTGCGGCCGTGCGGGCTGCGCGCGCAGTGCCGGGCGCGCAACTCTTCATCAACGACGACTGGCGCGACGCCCTTGAGCTTGGCGCACAAGGCGTGCACCTGGGGCAAGAAGACCTGGCCGAGGCCGACATCCCTGCGCTGCGCCGCTCGGGCCTGCGTCTGGGCGTGAGCTCGCACACGCCGCTGGAGATGTCGCGCGCCCATGCCGTGCGGCCGTCATATGTGGCGCTGGGCCCCGTCTACCCGACCACGCTCAAGGCCATGGCCTACAAGCCACTGGGCCTGGCGCGGCTGCGCGATTGGGCGCAGCGCTACCAACCGGCCTACCCGGTGGTGGCCATTGGAGGCATAGACCTCGCACGCGCGCCGGGTGTGCTGGCGTGTGGCGTGGGCTCGGTGGCGGTGGTGAGCGCGCTCACACAGGCTGCCGACCCCCGCGCTGCCGCGGCGCAATTTCTTCACCTCGTGGGTGATTGAGTTCTGCACGATCAACCCGAAAGGGATGAAGTGCCGCGCTGCTTCGATTCAGGGCTTCGTGGTGGCCGCAGGCTCGGCCACGAAACCAATGCGGGTCAGGCCGGCCTTTTGCACCATGCCGATGAGCTCGGCCACCTGGCCGTAGGGCACGCTCTTGTCGGCGCGCAGCTGCACTTCGGTTTGCGGGTTTTTCTTGGCCGCCTGCGCCATGCGCTCGGCGAAAGCGGCGGGCGCCAAGGTTTGCTCGCCCACATAGAGGCGGCCCTGCGGGTCGATGGCCACGGCGATGAAGTCGGGCACGTCGCTCGGGGTGGCGGCATCGGTCTTGGGCAGGTCGAGCTTGAGGCTGGCGCTCATCAGCGGCGCGGTGATCATGAAGATGACCAGCAGCACCAGCATCACGTCGATCAGCGGCGTCATGTTGATGTCGCTCATCGGCGGTGGCGCTGAGCTGCGCTCGAGGCGACCGAAAGCCATGTCAGGCGGCGGCTTGCGTGGCGGGCGCGGCTGGCGTGGCGGGCGCCTCGGCCAGCATCTCGCGCAGGTCATGGGCAAAGCCTTCGAGCTCGGCCTCGCAAGCTGCGACGCGCTTGTTGAAAATGTTGTAGGCCAGCACGGCGGGAATCGCCACCGCCAGGCCGGCGGCCGTCATCACCAGGGCCTCGCCCACCGGGCCGGAGACGCGGTCGATGGTGATGGTGCCCGCGGCCGAGATGCTCAGCAGCGCGTGGTAGATGCCCCAGACCGTGCCGAAGAGGCCGATGAAGGGCGCCGTGCTGCCGATGGAGGCGAGCACCACCTGGCCGAACTGCAGCTGCGTGAGCACGCGGTGCAGGGCGTCGCGCAAGCGGCGCGTGAGCTGCGAGGCGATGTGCCCGCGCGCTTCGAGCGTGCCGCCGGTCGGGTCGGTGGTGGCCGCGGCGAGCAAGGGGCGCAGCACGCCTTCGCGGTCAAAGGCGGCCAGCTGCTCCCGGCCGCCGTCGAGCGAGGCTGCGGTCCAGAAGGCAGGCACGGCGCGGGCCATGTCGCTGCGCACGCGCTGCAGCAGCCAGCCTTTCCAGAAAATCAGCACCCAGGCGCTGATGGACATGAGCAAGAGCAGCGCCGCCACGCCGCGCGTGATGGCATCGCCTTGCTGCCAGAAGTGAGCGAAGCTGCCCATCTCAGGCCAGGCCCAGTACGTCGTTCATGTTGAAGAGGCCTGTGTCACGTGTGGTCAGGAAACGCACTGAGCGCAGGCTGCCTTGCGCATAGCCGGCACGGCTGCTGGCCTTGTGCGCAATCTCGATGCGCTCGCCAGTGCCGGCAAAGAGCACGGTGTGGTCGCCGATGATGTCGCCGCCGCGGATGGTGGCGAAGCCGATGGTCGAGGGGTCGCGCTCACCGGTCACGCCTTCGCGGGCGTAGACGGCGCAGTCTTTCAAGTCGCGGCCCAGCGCGGCTGCCACCACCTCGCCCATGGCAAGCGCGGTGCCGCTGGGGGCGTCGACCTTGTGGCGGTGGTGGGCCTCGATGACCTCGATGTCATAGCCCTGGTTCAGCGCGCGCGCGGCCATGTCGAGGAGGCGCATCACCACGTTGACGCCTACGCTCATGTTGGGCGAGTGCACGATGGCGATGTGCTGCGCCTGGGCGGCGATCTCGGCCTTCTGCGCCTCGCTCAGACCCGTGGTGCCGATCACCATCTTGATGCCCAGCTCGCGGCAGGCGGCCAGGTGCGCCATGGTGCCTTCAGGGCGGGTGAAGTCGATCAGCACCTGCGCGTTGGCCAGGCCGCTTTTCAGGTCGGCGCTGATGTGCACGCCGCTCGTGAGGCCGAGAAAAGCCGCGGCGTCTTGGCCGAGCGCGGGGCTGCCCGGCACGTCGAGCGCACCGGCCAGCACGCAGTCGTCAGACGCGGCGATGGCTTCAATCAACATGTGCCCCATGCGGCCCGAAGCGCCGGCGACGGCGACTCGAATAGCGCTCACGTACGAGGCTCCAGCGGCGGGTAGGTGCGCAGCGGGCCTTCGGGGGCCGAAGCGGCCTGCTCCGGCTTGGGCGGGATCGGCAGGGCCTTGATTTCGTCGGGTGTCAGGGCCAGTGGCGGTGCCTTCTTGGAACTTTTGAAGGTGTCGATCGAGGCCACAAATTCGCGCTCGGAAGGCAGCTCGGGAGCGTCGATGCTCTTGAGCTTTTCGCCTTCAAACAGCGCCACCACCTTGCGCTGCTGCGGCGCGGCGCCTTGGCGGCGAATGGTGAAGACGTAATCCCAGCGGTCGGCGTGGAAGGTGTCGGTGAGCAGCGGCGAGCCGAGCACGTCGCGCACCTGGCTGCGCGTCTGGCCGGGCTTGACCAGAGCAACTTGCTCCTTGGTCAGCACATTGCCCTGCACCACTTCCACGCGGTATGGCGTGATGAAGCCGAGAAAGTTGTCGCTCGACTGCAGGGAGCTGCAAGCACCCAGCCCGGTGAGGGCGAGCAAGCCGAGGGGAGAAATAAGGCGGAGGCGCATGATGGATGTAGTAGGGGCGCCGCGGCGAACCAACCTCGATATGATTCAACGATTCTAGCGGCTGACCCCCGCATTGCTCCGTTGCGCACCAGCCGAGAAACCCCATGTCCAACGCCGACGACCTGAAGAGCAGTGGCCTGAAGGCCACGCTGCCGCGCATCAAGATCCTGGATGTGTTTCAGCACAGCAACCAGCGGCACATGACGGCTGAAGACGTCTTCAAGGCCCTGCTGAATGAAGGGGCTGACGTTGGCCTGGCCACGGTCTACCGGGTGCTGATGCAGTTCGAACAAGCGGGCATCTTGTCGCGCAACCATTTCGAGTCGGGCAAGGCGGTGTTCGAGCTCAACGAAGGCAAGCACCATGACCACCTGGTGTGTATCGACTGCGGCCGTGTGGAAGAGTTTTACGACGCGGAAATCGAGAAGCGTCAAAACGCCGTGGCCCATGCGCGAGGCTTTGAGCTGCAAGACCACGCACTCTCGCTCTACGCCGTCTGCACGAAAAAGAACTGCGAATACAAAACCAAGTAAGCACGCGGCCAAGCCGCCGATTCACTCCGGCTTTTGCATGGCCTTCTGGTGGCGCTCGATGAACTCGCGGTAGGTGTCTATGCCGCGCAGCTGCAGGATGGTGTTGCGCACGGCTGCTTCCACCAGCACGGCCAGGTTGCGGCCGGCATCCACTGCAATCACCACCTTGCGTACCGGGATGCTGAGCACGTCTTCATTCAGCGGCTCATAGGGCAGGCGCTCGAAATCGCGCTCCAGCGTCTCTTTGCGCACCAGGTGCACGATGAGCTTGAGCCGCATCTTGCGGCGCACCGCGGTCTCGCCAAAGATCGATTTGATGTCGAGCAGGCCGATGCCGCGCACTTCCAGCAGGTTCATTAGCAGCTCTGGGCAGCGGCCTTCGATGGCGGTTTGCGAGATGCGATAGAGGTCGACCGCGTCATCGGCCACCAAGCCGTGGCCGCGCGAGATCAGCTCCAGGCCGAGCTCGCTCTTGCCCAGGCCCGACTCGCCGGTGAGCAGCACGCCCACCCCCAGGATGTCCATGAAGACGCCGTGGCGGGTGGTGCGCTCAGCGAACAGCTGGCTCAAGTAGCCGCGCACCACGTCGATCACATGACCGGCCGAGCCGTCGGTGACGAAGAGTGGAATATCGGCGCGGTCACAAAGGGCGACCAGCTTGTCGGGAGGCGTCTGGTTGTCGGCCACGATGACCACCGGTGGCTCCAGCGTCACGATGCGCTGGATGCGCCGCTCTTGGTCTTCGGGGGAAGAGTCTTGCAGGTAGGCCACCTCGCGCCGCCCCACGATCTGCACGCGGTAGGGGTGGATGTAGTTGAGGTAGCCCACCAAGTCGGCAGCCGACTGCGCATTTCGCACAGCGGCTTCATCAAAGCGGCGCTCGGGGTGGGCATGACCTGCGACCCATTCCCAGCGCAGGGCCGCGCGGTGTTCTTCGAACAGCGCTTCCGCGCTGATGACTGAGGGCTTCACGCGCTGGTGTCTGGTCTCGTCGCTGCGTGTCTCGTCATCATGCGACGGACTTCAACGGTTCCCAGTTGGAAATGAGCTCGTGCACCTTGGCGGCGCTGATTTCTGTCTTGAGGCGCTCACGCAACTCTCGATCGCTCAGCATTTCGGCGATCTCGGAGAGGATCTCAAGGTGGCGCTGGGTGGCCGCTTCTGGCACCAGCAAGAAGATCAGCAGGCCGACGGCTTCGTCATCCGGTGCATCGAAAGGAATTGCCTGCTGCACGCGCACCACGGCGGCCAGCGGGTTCTTCAGGCCCTTGATGCGGCCATGCGGTATGGCCACGCCGTGGCCTAGGCCGGTGGAGCCAAGGCGCTCGCGAGCAAAGAGGTTGTCGGTGACCGTGGCACGCGCAATCGCGTGCTGGTTTTCGAATACCAGGCCTGCGTGCTCGAACGCGCGCTTCTTGCTGGTGGCCTCGACATCAACGAGCACGTTGGTGAGGGGCAGGATGGCGGAGAGTCGGTTCATCTGCAGGTCACGCTCTGGGCCTCATGTGAGGCATGGACTCAATAGTGACTGAGTGTGCAATTATAGAAATGGGCCTCATGCCCGGGCTGGACCTGTGCTCGGGCATTGCGAGGAATTGTGCACTTGCCGCTGCGTTGCAGCAACGAATTCGGCCCCGCATTTGCAGGTGCTGCTTCACTCTGTGCGAAAAAAAGCGGCCCGAAGGCCGCGTTTTGCACCCGGAGGTGGCGATGAATTCAAAGCGTTGCGTCAAGACGTTTGGCCGCCACGTGGTGATGGTCTTGCAGTTTGTCTTTGTGGCGACAGACTTGGCGGTCCAGTTTGTCCATTAGCTGGTCGATGGCGGCATAGAGGTCTTCGTGCGAGTTCTCCACGAAGATGTCTTTGCCCTTCACATGGAGGGTGACCTCTGCCTTCTGCCTTCGTTCCTTTTCCTTCAGCTTCTCTACCGACAGCAGCACATTGATGTCCACGACTTGGTCGAAATGACGCGTGATCCGGTCTAGTTTGGTAAGCACATACTCACGCAAGGCCGGTGTCACTTCGAGGTGATGGCCGCTGATCGTCAAATTCATGAGGACTCCTTTTCGCAGGGGGTGGGGAAAGCGGGGGAGGCGAGGAGGGAAAGGCGGGAAAGGCGGGAAAGAGGGGTGGACCGAAGTCGTTGAAACCAGTGTGCGCCTGAAAGTGGGAGGTGACAAGCGAGTGACAACGCTGCGAGCAGGTGTGCTCGTGCAAGCAGTTGATACGGGCCGAAAGACCGCCAGTTTCATCACGGATCGATGCCGTCTTCCCTTGATTCGAGGGCCATGTGGTGGCTTGATGGCGCTTGCGAGCGGGTGTGATAATTCGCGTTTTCATTCACGGAGTGCGAATCACGCATATGGACAGCAGTCACCCTCGGTGACCGTCCGCTCTGACACACCTTCGCGGCGCTGATGCGCTCGCGGGCCCGGGGCGAGGCGGTTTCTCAAACGTTAGCCCGTCACCCTTCCCTGGCCACACCCGCCGCATCGTGCTGTCAAGCAGCCCCTGCCGGACCTGTCGGAGCCCCTGCATGCTGAATGTGTTCACGCTGGCCAATGGCCGGCTGTTTCAAGAAGAAATCGAAAGCCCGGGGGCACTGGTCAACGTGCACCCGGTGTGGGTCGACTTGGAGTCGCCCACACGGGAAGAAAAAAGCTGGATCGCACAGCACTTTGGCGTAAGCATTCCCGAAGACGTGGTCGACGACGACTTGGAAGAATCGGCCCGCTTCTATGAAGAAGACAACGGCGAGCTGCACATACGCTCCGACTTCCTGATCGACGACGACGAAACCCCGCGCAACGTGCGCGTGGCTTTCATCCTGCACAACAAGGTGCTGTTTTCCATCCACGGCGAAGACCTGCCGGTGTTTCGCCTGCTGCGGCTTCGGGCGCGGCGCATTCCGGCGCTGATCGAAGACGCGAAAGACGTGCTGCTCAAGCTCTACGACGCGGACGCCGAGTACAGCGCCGATGCGCTGGAGAACATCTACGAAAGCCTGGAGAAGGTGAGCGCGCGCGTGCTCAAGCAAGAGGTCAACGACCAGGCCGCCGGCCAGGCGCTCGCGGCCATTGCGCGAGAGGAAGACTTGAATGGCCGCATCCGCCGCAACGTGATGGACACACGCCGCGCGGTTAGCTTCATGATGCGCAGCCGCATGCTCAACGCCGAGCAGTTTGAAGAGGCACGGCAGATCTTGCGTGACATCGATTCGCTCGACAGCCACACGGCGTTTCTCTTCGACAAGATCAACTTCTTGCTCGACGCGACGGTCGGTTTCATCAACATCAACCAGAACAAGATCATCAAGATCTTCTCGGTGGCGAGCGTCGCCTTGCTGCCGCCCACGCTGATCGCCAGCATCTACGGCATGAATTTCAGGGCCATGCCCGAGCTGGAGTGGCGCTTTGGTTACCCGCTGGCGTTGGGCCTGATGTTCATCAGCATCATCTCGCCCTTCTGGTACTTCCACCGCAAGGGCTGGCTCAAGTAGCCGACAGAGCTATTAGTTGTTTGCGCGCTTCTTCAGCCAGCGCATCAGCGTGCCGATGAGCGGCAGCTTCTCGTACAACTCTTCGGCCGCATCCCAGTAGTCACGGTGCAGCGTGATGAGGCCGATGGCGTCGAGCTGCAGTTGCGAGCCGCCGCGTACGGTCTGCGGCTTGTTCGTGCTGAAGCGCTTGAAGCGAAACAAAAAATCCCAGCTCAAAAAGCACTGATCGCCTTGCACGATCACGTCGCGCACCACAAAGCGTGGCTCGTGCAGTGAGGCGTACATGTGGCGGAACACACGCTGGATCGCGGGCAAGCCTTGCACCTCGTTGAATGGGTCTTTGAAGGTGGCAAGGGGTGCGTAGAACTCACCTAAGCGTTCGATGTCGGCCGGTGTGAGCTGCTCGAACAGCGCCACGATGCGCGCCACCCGCGGGTCATTGAAACGAGTGCTGGTCACAGCCCCGTGCTCCGCCGGATGGCGCGGAAGTACAGCCCGTCGCTCAGATGCGTGAGCGCCTTCAACCACAGCGTGAAGCGCTTCGGGAAGTGAATCTCGAACTTGCCCTGCGCCCAGCCCTTGAGAATCTCTTGCGCCGCTTGCTCGGGCGTGAGCAACGCTGGCATGGCGAATTCGTTCTGCGCGGTCAGCGGCGTCTCCACGAAGCCGGGGTTGATGACTGAGGTGCCTATGCCCAGGGGTTGCAAGTCCATGTAGAGCGTTTGTGCGAGGTTGATGAGCGCGGCCTTGGTTGGCCCATAGGCCAGCGAGTTGGGCAGGCCGCGGTAGCCGGCCACGCTGGAGACCACACTCACATGCCCTGCCTTCTGACGCAGTAGCACCGGCAACACGGCGTCGAGCATGTGCAGTGCGCCCACATAGTTCACCTCTTGGTGGCGCAGTGCCTCATCGAGGTCGAACTGCGTGGCCCGCATTGCCTTGTAGTAGCCAGCGCTGTACAGCGCGAGGTCGATGCGCCCAAAGCGCGCCACCACCTGTTGCGCGGCGCTCGCAAACGCGCTGCGGTCGGTGGCGTCAAACGCGATCCCTGCGCTGCCGGGGTGTGCAAGCTCGAAGGCCTGCAAGGCATTGGCGTTGCGAGCCGACACCACGACTTGTGCACCTTGCGCATGCAGCAATGCGGCGGTCGCGCGGCCAATGCCGGTCGAGGCGCCGATGAGCCAGACGACGCGGCCCTTCCACTCGGTGATGCGGGGGTTTAGCGACATGGTCAGGGCTTGTGGAAGGACAGCGTCACTTCGCCGAGGCGGATACCGAACTTGCGCATCACGGCCTTGTTGAGCATCACGTGCTCGTCGATCAGGTACATCCAATCGTCGAGCTGCACTTCGTAGACGCTGTCGTTCACCGGAAGCTTCAGGGTGTAGGCCCATTGAAAGGCGTTGCCTGCGGCCTGGCCGATGGCCGTGCCGATCACGTCGCCCGCGGTGCCGGTGTACTTGCCGTCGGGTAACTTTTTCAGCTTCCACACGCGGCGGTCGCTCTTGCCATCGCTGTAGGTGAAGGCCTCGTCGAGCACGCCCTCATCGCCTGCCCACTGGCACTTCATCAGGACGGTGAAGCGGCGCACCACCTTGCCCGATCGGTCGGTGAAGATGCCGTGCGCGGTGATGTCGCCATTGAAGTAGCGCTGCAGGTCGAGCACTGGTTTCTCGGCCGCGTAGTCCGAGGGGGTGGGCGAGGCGCACGCAACAAGGCCAAGGGCAAGGCCGAAGGCAATCGCAGTCGAACAGAGAAATCGCTTCATGGGGTTCCTTTGATCCATTGGGTCCACAGCAGCGCCGCGGCGCCGAGCTTGAGCACGCAGGGCAGCACGCAATAGGCGATTGCGAGGGCGCCTAGGGCCTGTGTGTTGTGGCTGCCCGGCGCGTAGCCGAACAGCTGCAAGGCCGGCAAGGCCACGCCTGCCGCGAGTGCGAGATTGAGCTTGGTGGCGAAGTTCCACCAACCGAAGTAAGCGCCTTCGGCTCGGCCGGCGTGGCCGGCCGTCTGGATCACGCCGGCCAGCAGCGCGGCGGGCAGGCTGAGATCGGCGCCCAGGGCCACACCGCTCAGCACGCACACCGCGGTGTAGGCCGCCACGTCGCCGCTGCCCAGCAGGCTGGCCCATGCAAACACGGCAATCGCGAGCAGCATGCCGGCGAGCCAGCTGCGCGCCAGGCCGAAATGCGCCACCAACCGCACCCACAACAGGATCGACAAGGCGGCCGCTGCAAAGTAGCTGGCGAGGAAGAGCGGCTCGTAGCTCGGTGCTTGCAAGCGGTCGCGTATGAAGAACAGCACCAGCGTTGCGGGCACCGCGCTCGCAATGCCGTTGAGCAGATAAATCGCCAGGAGCTTGCGGAATGCTGGCGTCTTCAGAGGCAGGCGCAGCGATGGCAGCTCGAGCTGCTTGGGGCGCTGAGGCTGAGGTGCATTGCGCAAGAGCGAAATGCCAGCGGCAAGTGCCAGCGCGAAAACCAGCGTCGTCGCACCCAACCCTGCCACCGACGGCAGCACGCTCGCGACCAGCACACCGCACAGTGCCAGGCCTTCGCGCCAGGCGACGATGCGGGCGCGCTGCGCCTCGTCGCCTCCAAGGCGAGCTCCCCAGGCCTGGTGGATCACCGTGATGACGCTATAGCTCAGGTAGGTGACGGCCAGCAGGGCCGCGCACCAGGTCAGCAGGGCGGCGGTGTTGTCGCGCGCCACCATCGGAAAGAAGAGGCCGTGAAAGCCGAGGGCCAGCACCAGCGCTGCCATCGCCATCACGGCCCAGGCTTGGGTGGTGGAGCGGTCGAGCAGCGTGTCGGCCCAGCGGCCAATCAGCGGGTCGATCACGGCGTCTAGCAGGCGAGCGCCCAGCAGCACCGCGCCCAGCAGCGCGAGCGGCACGCCGAACGCGCTGGCGTAGTGATTGGGCAAGACCACATACAGCGGCAGCGCCACGAAGGCGAGTGCAAAGCCGGGCGCGCCGTAGCTCACGCCGTTCTGCCAGCGGCCCGTCCAGCTCGTGGCCAGGGTCGCGCTCATGCCAAGCCCAGCAAGGCTTGCCGCAGCTTGGGCTCTGAGGTGCGTGGCGAGAGCCAGATGCCGATGAAGAGTGCGGCGAATGCAGGGTCGCGCACCTCACCCTGCGGCTTGCCATTGAGCAAGAAGCGCATGCCTGCACCGGGCTGATACAGGCCGGTGATGCGGTCGCCCTTGTTCACGTCGGGGAAGACCTGTTTCATGGCGGCGAGCCAGGCTGTGGCCTTGTCTTCGCTCACCTCGCCCACGCGCTTCATCTCGACCAGCGAACGCTCGGCGATTTTCAAACCATCGAGCGCGCGTGCGTAGTCCAGCTCCAGCGCCAGCGGGCTTTGGGTGAAGTCATCAGCTTTGAAGGCGTCGGTGACCCACAGCTTGGCGTTGTAGATGCTGAGACCGAAAAACGTGAGCTGGCCTTGCCCGAGCAGGCGCGCGCCCGGCAGCTGCGCCGGTTGCGCCCACGCACCGAGCGGCAGGCAAGCCAGTGCCAGCAGCGTCTTTCGGCGTGAGAGCTTGGGCATGAAGGTGGCCTCAGTCGCGCTGCAGCGTGAACTGCATGACGCCGGTGTTGCCGGTGGCGAAGGCGGCTTCGCAATAGCCGAGGTAGAACTCCCAGATGCGCATGAAGCGGGTGTCGAAACCCTGGCGACGCACGCGCGCGTCTTCGGCCATGAAACGCTCGCGCCAGCGCTTGAGCGTCTCGGCATAGTCTTCGCCAAAGGAGAGTTCGTTGACGATCTTCAGGCCCGCCTTGGCCGCCGCTGCACGAAACGCGCTCGGGCTGGGCAGCAGGCCGCCAGGGAAGATGTATTGCTGGATGAAGTCGGTCGACTTCACGTAGCGGTCGAACAGGTCGTCACGGATGGTGATGCTCTGGATGCAGGCTTTGCCGCCGGGCTTGAGCTGGCGCTTCAAGGTCTCGAAGAAGCTAGGCCAGTACTCGCGGCCCACGGCCTCGAACATCTCGATGGAGGCGATGGCGTCGAAGGGGCCATCTGCAATGTCTCGGTAGTCCTGGTAGCGCAGGTCGCCCTTCAGCTCGGCGTCTTTCAGCCGCGCTTGCCCCCAGGCGAGCTGCTCGCTCGACAAGGTGACACCGGTGACGTGCGCATCGAACTCACGCGCCGCGCACTCGGCCAGCGCACCCCAGCCGCAGCCGATCTCCAGCACGCGGTCACCGGGCTTCACCTCGCACTGCTGCAGCGCGCGCCGCACTTTGGCCCATTGCGCGCTGACCAGGCTCTGGCTGTGGTCGCCCTCGAACCAGGCGCTCGAATAGTTCATCGTCGGGTCTAGCCACAGGCGGTAGAACTCGTTGCCCAGGTCGTAGTGGGCGTGTATGTTTTTCTTGCTGCCGCTGCGCGAGTTGCGGTTGAAAAGGTGCTTGGCGCGGTAGAGCAGCGAGCCCCACCAGGTGCCGTAGACCATGGTCTCGATCTCGTCGCGGTTGGCGATGAAGAGCTTGAGCAGGCTGGCCAGGTCGGGCGTCGTCCACTCGCCGGCGATGTAGCTTTCGGCAAAGCCGATGTCGCCCGACTTGAGTGCGGCGCCGCAGACGTTCCAGCTGCGCAGGCGGATCGATGCGCGCAGCTCGCCGCCGGCCGGGGTGCCGAAGCGCACATGGCTGCCTTCGGGCAGCTGCACGTCGAGCGTGCCGTGCTTCAGGTTCTTCAGCAGCCTGAACACGGCTTGCGCTGCGGCGGGGGCGTGGGCTAGCAGGGCCGGGGGGCTGAAACTCGTTTGGGTGCTGGTGTTCATCGTGGCAAGTCCATTGATCCGGTTATCGGGTGACGAAGGCCTTGGGCGCCTCGGGTTTGCGGAAGAACGGCACGTGCTTGACCCACAGCTTCAGTGCCTGCCAGTGGATACGCGCCACGACGAAGACCGTCATCAGCGGCATGCCGAAGAAGGCACCGAGCGTGTTGCGCCGCGTCAGCTCGACCAAGCTGCCCGACACGCTGGTTTGCAGCAGCGGGCCGCTTTCGTCGTCGTGGTCGATGCGTGCCACCGTCCTCTGCGAGTTCTTACGCAGGCCTTCGGCCGATGGATGCAGCCCCGTGCGCAAGAAGCGAAAGCGGTAGCTGCCGGCCACGTCGCAGAACGGCGAGACGTGAAACACCTTGGCGGCATGGAGCTCGCGCCCGAACGCGAGGTCGGGCCCGTGCAGCAGGTAGCAGTGGCGCTCGCCAAAGGTGTTGTTGACCTCGACCACGATGGCGGCCAGCGAGTCGTCGGCGCGGTGGCAGTACCAGAAGCTCACCGGCTTGAAGGTGTGACCGAGCACGCGCGGGTAGCAGTGCAACCAGGTTTCGCCGGTGGCGTCGCGAATGCCTTCACGGGCCAGCAACGCGTCTAGCCAGGCCAGGCTATCGGCGCGGCCGTCGCCGTGGTCCTGGTCGTGGAAGCTGATCAGGCCGAAGCGGTTTCGCTTCAATGCGGGCGAGGGCTGCGTGCGCAGGCTGCGCATGGGCAGCATCAAGAAGTAGGTGCCATAGGTGAAGCTGTTTTTGGCCGGGCGCAGCCGCGTGTGCTGCACTTGGCCGGTGCCGATCATCGGCAAATTCACGCGGCCTCCCGGGTGAGGCGGCTCGCCCATTGCTGCTGCAAACCCTCGGCCACGGCCAGGCCCGACATCAGGCCGTCTTCATGAAAGCCGTAGCGCGTCCAGGCGCCGCAAAACCAGGTGTGCGCCTGGCCTTGGAGTGCGGGCAGGCGCTGTTGCGCGGCGATGGCGGCGCTGTCAAACACCGGGTGGGCGTAGTCGAACTCGCCATGCACGGTGCCGGCCAGCGGCTCGCGCACGGGGTTGAGCGACACCACCACCGGCTGCTTGAACGGCAGCGGTTGCAGGCGGTTGATCAGGTAGTGCAGGCACACAGCGGCCTGCTCGCGCGGGCCGTCTGTGGCGCGCTCGTAGTTCCAGGCGGCCCAGGCCAGCGGGCGGGTGGGCAGCACCGAGGTGTCGGTGTGCAGCACCGCGCGGTTGCGGTGGTAGCGAATGGCGGCTAGCACTTCGCGCTCGTCGGCTGTTGGGTCGGCCAGCAGCGCGAGCGACTGGTCGCTGTGGCAGGCCAGAACCACGTCATCGAAGTGCTCGGTGCCGCTGTCGGTGCTCACAAAAACGCCAGAGGCCGTGCGCCGCACGCTGCGCACCGGCGTGCTGAGCCGGGCGTCGGCAATGCGTGGCAGCATCTTGCGCACGTAGTTGCGCGCGCCACCCGTCACCGTGAACCAGCGCGGCCGGTCGGTGACCTGCAGCAGGCCATGGTTGTGGCAAAAGCGAATCATGGTGGCGATGGGGAAGCGCAGCATCTGATCCGTCGGGCAAGACCAGATGCAGCCGATCATGGGCAGGAAGTACCACTCGCGAAACTCGGTCGAGAAGCGGTGCTCGGCCAGGAAGTCACCTATGGGCTGCTGCAGCGCCGCGTCTTCTCCGCGCTCGGCCAGCGCGGTGGTGAGTTTGTTGAACCGCAAAATGTCGGCCAGCATGCGCAGGAAGGCTGGCCGCACCAGGTTGCGCCGTTGGGCGAACACTGTGTTGAGGTCGCTGCCGCTCCACTCCAGGCCCACGTCGGGCACCTTCACCGAAAACGACATGTCTGAGCTGGTGGTCGCCACGCCCAAGTCAGCCAGCATGGCGATCAGCTTGGGGTAGGTGCGCTCGTTGAAGACCAGGAAACCGGTGTCGATGCCGTGTGTGACTTTGCCGTCCGGCCCATCGAGCGTGATGTCGACCGTATGGGTGTGGCCGCCAAAGTAGTCACCCGCCTCGAAGAGCGTGACCTGGGCGTCGGGCGCCAGCGTGTACGCGGCAGACAGGCCCGAGATGCCCGACCCGATGACGGCGACGCGGCGCATCAGGCCGCGCCCCGTTGAATAAAGATTGCTGCACAGCGCCCCAGGGGGAACAAGGGAGGGAGGAGGGAGGAGGGAACACCCCCCGGGATTCCAACCGGATCAACCGGCCGGCTGTGCAGCATAGAAATGGCTTGCGTTGGCACGAAGAGCACGCCAACGCCCGGTTCGACGCCCTGGGGGGCGCTGAGTTCCCTCGATTTGCAGATGATTTTCGACATGGCACTCAACCCGGTTTGAACTGACTGGTATGAAATATAACTCATCAGTCTTCATTTTGCATCAAGCAGTTTTTCGATGTTTTTCACGAAGCTCGCGTCATCAGGCGAAATCTTGGTTCCGAAGCTCTGCACGGTCTTGCCGTCGCGGGCGATCACATACTTGTGGAAGTTCCAGCTCGGGGCTTCTCCGCTGATCTGCTTGAGGTCGGCATAGAGCGGGCTCTTCTGGGTGCCGGCCGAGTCGGCCACGCGCGTCTTCATGAACATGGGGAACTTCACGCCGTAGGTGTTTTCGCAAAAATCGGCAATGGCTTTCCTGTCGCCCGGCTCCTGCGAGAAGTCGTTCGACGGGAATCCCAGCACCACCAAGCCTCTCGACTGGTACTTGCTGTACAGCGCCTCCAGCCCCTTGTACTGAGGCGTGAAGCCACAGAAGCTGGCGGTGTTGACCACGAGCACCACCTTGCCGGCGTACTGGCAAAGGCTCTGCGGTTTCTCGTCTTGCAGGCGGGGGATTTCGCGGTTGAGCAGGGCGGGGCAGCCGGCGGCGTGGGCGTGGCCTGCGAAGGCCATCAGGGCTGTCAATGCCCACAGGGAATGGAAGCGCTTGGTCATGGCAACAGCCTCATGGCGTAGTGAAAGAAGGGCCATCGTGCGCCCATCCACTTGCCTACGCACGATGTGGCCGAATGGATGCGCAGCGGTCATGACCTTGGGCCGTGCAGGGGCCGCAAAACAGCTGTCATGAAGCGCGCGACTAAAATGCAGGGTCAACCCACCAAAGGCTGAAAATGCTTTATCCCGAACTCTTCAAGCAACTCGAAGCCGTGCGCTGGAACATGGACACCGACATTCCGTGGGATGAGTTCGATGGCAGCCAGCTCACCGAAGAGCAAGCCCAGACCATCAAGATGAACGCCATCACCGAGTGGTCGGCCCTGCCTGCCACCGAAATGTTCTTGCGCGACAACCGCGACGACAGCGATTTCTCGGCCTTCATGAGCGTGTGGTTCTTCGAAGAACAGAAGCACTCGCTGGTACTGATGGAATACCTGCGCCGCTTCAGGCCCGACATGTGCCCCACCGAAGCCGAGCTGCACGAAGTGCGCTTCGAGTTCGACCCGGCCCCCGCGCTCGAAACGCTGATGCTGCACTTTTGTGGCGAGATCCGCCTCAACCACTGGTACCGCCGCGCGGCCGAGTGGCACACCGAGCCGGTCATCAAGGCCATCTACGAAACGCTGGCACGCGACGAAGCCCGCCATGGTGGCGCCTACCTGCGCTACATGAAGCGCGCCATGCAGAAATTTGGCGACGAAGCCCGTGCCGCGTTTGCGAAGGTGGGCGTGCTGATGGCCAGCGCCCGCCGCACCGCGCAGGCGCTGCACCCGACCAACCTGCACGTGAATGAAAAGCTGTTCCCGCGCGACACCATCCAGAGCCGCCTGCCCAACCCGCAGTGGCTGGAGCAGTGGCTCGACAAGCAGATCCAGTTCGACGCCGTGTGGGAAACCAAGGTCGTCGAGCGCATCCTGCACAACATGAGCCTGCTGATGGAGCGCAGCTTCGCCAGCGTGCAAGAGCTCAACCGCTTCCGCAAGGAAGTGACGGCCAAGGTGGCGGCCAAGGTCGCTGCCGGACAACCGCCCGGCCCGCTGCCCGCCTGAGGCTCACGCCCATGAAAAAGGCCCGCACAGTGCGGGCCTTTTCTTTTGATGCGCCTGTCTATGCCTTGGCCTGGTCGGCCTTGCGATCGGCCTTCACCTTCTGCGCCGTGGCCCGTTCGTCGACCTTCTTGGTGTAGGCCTTGAGGTCAACGCCGGCAGCGGCCAGCAGGTCAACGCCATACACCGCCTTCGTGGCCATCGAGACCAGCGGAAGGTTGGCCCAGGCAGCGCAGTCGGCCATGGTGAAGCTGTCGCCGGCCACATAGGGCGTGAACTTGGCCAGGCGCTTGAAGGCGACGATCTGCTTCTCAAGCTTTGCGCGTATGCGTGCCGCGTCGGCTTCGCTCAGCTCGCCGCCGAAAAAGGCCTTGTCGTAGAGCTGGCGCGCAGTCAGCTCCAGGTAGGTGTCGATGAAGGTGATGAGCTCGCGCACCTTGGCGGCCTGCCACGGGTCGGCCGGGATCAGCGCCGGCGTGGGGTGGGTGGCTTCAAGGTAGTCGAGGATCACCTGGCTCTCGCACAGGGTGCCTTGCGGCGTTCGCATGAAGGGAATCTTGCCCAGCGGCGTGGCGCTCAGCACGGCCTCGTCTTCGCTGCCGGTGTTGGCCTTCTCTTCGGTGAAGGCAATGCCTTTTTCCAGCAGCGCGAGCTTGACCTTGTTGTAGTAGTTCGAGATGGTGGAACCGCACAGCGTGATCGTCATGTCTGTCTCCTGTTGTTGTCGCGCAGTCTAGGCCGCGCGTGCTTGCCGGGGCTGCCACGCAGGCGACAATCTCGCCCCATGACGACCACCTTCCTCGACAAGTTGTGCAGCCGCGCCGAGCTGCCCGCCCGCCTGGGCGCACTGGCGCGGCCGGTGGTGTTCACCAACGGCGTGTTCGACATCTTGCACCGCGGCCACGTGAGCTACCTCGCGCAAGCACGCGCGCTGGGTGGCAGCCTGGTCATCGGCCTCAACAGCGACACCTCGGCACGCCTGTTGGGCAAGGGCCCCGACCGACCGCTCAATGCTGAAGCCGATCGTGCCTGCGTGCTGGCGGCATTGGAAAGCGTAAGCCTGGTGACGCTGTTCGACGAGCAGACGCCGGTTGAGTTGCTCGCGCTGGTGCGGCCCGAGCTGTATGTGAAGGGCGGCGACTACGACATCGAGACCCTGGCCGAAACCAGGGCCGTGCGCAGCTGGGGCGGTGACGCGCGCTCCATTCCGTTTGTCGACGGCTACTCGACCACCTCGCTGGTCAAGCGTATCCGGAGCTAGCGCCGGTTCACCAGCGTCATGCCGACGGCCACGCCGCCCAGCGCCAGCAGCAGCCGCGCGGTGACCGGCTCGCCCAGCAAGAGCACACCCATCAACAAGCCGAACACCGGCGTCAGCAGCGTGAATGCCGCCAGCCGTGTCGCCGGGTAGTGCCGCACCAGCCAGAACCAAAGCAGATAGCTTGCGAACACCACGACCACGGTCTGGAAGGCGAGCGAGCCGACGGCCATGGCGGACAAGTGCTGAGGCCAAGTGTCGCCGTGCCACTGCGCGCCCAGGCCGAGCAGCACGCCCGAGACACCCAGTTGGTAGACCAGCGTCTTCTCGGCTGAGGCCGTGCTGAGCCTGCTCGCGCGAATGCTCAGCGTGGTGGCCGCCCACAGGAATGCGGCCAACACGCCCAGCGCGTCGCCGATCCACTGCTGCCGGCCGGTGGCCGGCTGAGTGAAACCCTCGGCGAAGGCGCTGGCCACCCCGACAAACGCCAGCACCAACCCGCCTGTCTGCATTGCCGACAGCCGCTCCGAGTGAGCGATGAAGGGCATGCCCAGCGCCACGATGAAGGGTGCGAAGTAGATGAAGACGATCATTCGCGACGCAGTGGTGTACTGCAGCCCAATGAAGATGCAGGCGAACTCGGCTGCGAACAACACCCCCGCCAGCAGACCGCCAGGCAGCGTGCCGTCGCGCTGAAAGAGCGCTATGCCGCGCAGGCGCGCCCACAGCAGCACCAAGGCCACACCGCCGACCGAACGCACGGCGGCTTGCATCAAGGGCGACATCTCGGCCAACGTCGCCTTGGCGGCGACCTGGTTCAGGCCCCAGAGAAAGCTGCAAACAATGAGCGACACCACGGCCAACGCGTCGAGATGGGGTTTGCGGTCAGACATGTGCAGAGTCTTGAGATGAATGTCGCCACCAGGCATGGGCGATGAGCACACACAGCGTGCCCGACAGCACACCGGTTACGTGGGCCATGGGGGCGATGCCGATGTCCCAGCCTTCGTGGTGCTGCACGGCTTCGCGCCACGGCGTCTCGGTGGCGATCTTGGCGATGAGCCCTGCCAGCACCGTCGCGGCCACCGCGCGTTGGCCCCGTGTACCCGTGAGGAGCAGGTGGGTGATGACAACGGCCACGCCGGCATGCACCACGCCTGACAGCCCGCCGTAGTGCAGCAGCTCGGGCACGGCGATCAGAAATGCCAGGTGGGTCAGTGGCCAGGCGAAGAACCAGGCCACTGCCGCGCGCAGCGGCACGCGCGAGACCCAGCCGAAGGCTGCGGTCAAGGCCAACCCGGTGAGGTTGCCCACCACATGCAGTGTGCTGTAGTGAACGAAGGCGGCGCTCCACCAGCGCCAGGGTTGTGTGGCGGCCGCCGCGGGCTGCCACTCCAGCGCGGCGGTGGCGTGCAGCACCAGGGACAGCACGCTGCCGACGAGCAGCGACAGCGCCACCGCCAACCAGGCGGCGCCTGGTTGGCGCAGCAGCAAACCCATCAAGCCACCGGGAAGACGGCGCGCCACAGCGCCAGCACGGCGTCGCGCTGCACGGCCACGCCGGCGGGGTCGACCTGGGTCGGCTTTTCGTCGAGGCGCGCGCGGTGCTGCGCGCGGCGCAACTCGCGGTAGGCATCGGCTGCAGCGTGGCCCACCCCCGCCGGCAAGAGGCCGCAGGCTTCGGCGCGCTCCAGCAGGGCGATGTTGCCGACGTTGTCCAGCAAACCGGGGTGGGCCTTGCCTTGCGCCAGCACCAGGTACTGCACGGCGAACTCGGCGTCCATCATGCCGCCGGCGCTGTGCTTCACGTCGAACAGCCCGGTTTTCACCGGGCGTGCAGAGCGCACCTTCTCGCGCATGGCCTGGATCTCGGCGCGCAGCGCCTCCACGTCGCGCTCGGCGCAGATGACCGCCCGGCGCGCGGCCTCGAAGCGAGGCGCCAGCTCAGGCGTGCCGGCGCAGAAGCGGGCGCGGGTGATGGCCTGGTGCTCCCACGTCCAAGCCGTGTTGTTGCCACGGCCTTTCTGGTAGTGCTCGTACGAGGTGACCGAGGTGACGAGCAGGCCCGAGTTGCCGTTGGGCCGCAGCGCCGTGTCGATGTCAAACAGCTCGCCTGCGGCAGTGCGCGTGGTCAGCCAGTTGATGAGCTTGCGCACGAAGGCGGCATAGACCTCGGCGGCGCGGTCGGTGTCGGGCTCGTCGGCGTCGTCGAAGACGAACACCACGTCGAGGTCACTGCCATAGCCGAGCTCCTTGCCACCCAGTTTGCCGTAGGCGATGACGGCAAAGCGTGGCGACTCGCGGTGGTGCTGCTTCAGGTGGCTCCAGGCCCAGTTGATGGTGCACTGCAAGGTGGCGTCGGCCAGCGCCGAGAGGTCATCGGCCACCTGCTCGACGGTGATGTGGCCTTCAACATCGCGCACCAGGGTGCGGAACACTTCGGCGTGGTGGGCGCGGCGCAGCGTGTCGAGCAGCGACTCTTCGTCGGCCTGGCCGAAGCGGCTCCAGGCCTCGTGACGCGCTTCCAGGTCGGCGATGAAGCTGTCGCGCTCGAAGCGGCTGTGCAGCAGGCGTTCGTCGGCCAGCTCGTCGATCACGCCGGGGTGGCGCATGAGGAACTGCGCGGGCCAGCGCGCCAGGCCCAACAGGCGCAGCAGCCGGTTCTGCACCTCGGGGCGCTCGACCAGCAGCGCGAGGTAGCTCTCGCGCCGCAGCAGCGGCTCCAGCCAATCGATGAAGCGCGTAGCGGCTTCCATGGTGCAGGTCTTGTCGACCACCGCTTGCGCGGCACGCACCACCAGGCGGGCGAGGCGCAGCTTGCTGTCTTCTCGCAGCACCTTGATGCGCGGGTGGTCGGTCCAGGTGCGCACCCGCTCTGCGAGCTCGGGCGGTAGGCGCTCCATGAAGCCTGCGCTGTCGACGGGTGGCGGCGTCGGGCCGCAGGTGCGGCAGCCGCCGTTGGCTGGGCTGGCGGCAGAAGGGGCGCGCCCGTCGTGCAGCAGCGCGTCGAACTCGGTCGCCACGAACTCGCGTGTTTCGCCCAAGTACTTGAGCAGCTCGCAGGTATCGGCGGTGCAGGTGAAGCCCATGCTGCGGGCGATCCAGCCGAGGTCGGCATCGAGGGTCGGCAACACGTGCGTCTGCTGGTCGTCGAGAAACTGGATGCGGTGCTCAACGCGGCGCAGAAATGTGTAAGCCTCGGCCAGGCGCTGTGCGCTCTCGGGCTTCATCAGGCCGCTGTCGGCGAGCTTTTGCAAAGCCTTGAGCGTGGAGCGCGTGCGCATTTCGGGAAACTGCCCGCCGCGCACCACCTGCAGCAGCTGCACGATGAATTCAATCTCGCGGATACCGCCGCGCGAGAGCTTCACATCGTTGGCGCGCTCGGGCCGGCCGGCGGCTCTGCGCTGCGCTTCTTCACGTACCTTGCGGTGCAATTGGCGCAGGCCTTCGAACACGCCGTAGTCGAGGTAGCGGCGGTAGACGAAGGGCGTGACGGTGGCGCTGAGTGCCTGGGCGCGGCCATTGGTCACGCTGGAGAGCGGCGCGACCACGCGGCTCTTGAGCCACGCAAAGCGCTCCCACTCGCGGCCCTGCACGAGAAAGTATTCCTCCAGCATGGCCAGGCTCACCACCGCCGGGCCCGAGTTGCCATTGGGCCGCAGCGCCAGGTCGACACGGAAGACGAAGCCGTCATCGGTGCTGTCGCCGATCAACGCATACAGGCTGCGGGCCACCTGCGAGAAATACTCGTGCGCGCTGATGACCTTGGGGCCGCGGGTCTGGCCGTCTTCTTCGTAAACGTAGATCAGGTCGATGTCAGACGACACGTTGAGCTCGTGCGCCCCCAGCTTGCCCATGCCGACGATCCAAAAATCGATGCGCTCGCCGGCTTCGTTCAGGGGTGCGCCGTAGCGTTCGTCCTGATCGATGAAGGCCTGCGCCACGGCTCGGCCCAGCGTGGTTTCGGCCAGCTGCGTCATCGCGCGGGTGATGTCTAGCATGGGCGCGGCTTGCTCGATGTCGAGCACCGCCAGCCGCTCCAGCACCAGGTGGCGGGCTACGCGCAAGGCGCTTGCCAGCGAGCGGCCGCCCAGCATCAGCGTGTTGATCAGGGCCTCGATGCTGGCGCGATCGGGCAGCCCGGCGGCGAGCAGCGGCAGCTCGCTGGCAAAGCGGCGGCGCACACGCTGAACGAAGCGGCTGTAGTCGGCGCCGACAGAAGAGGTCTCAGAGCCCATGGCGGGCGGATTTTGCCCCACAACCCCGGGCACTGCCGGGTGGTGGGCATGCGGGTCGGGGCGTAAGCTGCCCGCGCTGTCTCGCCGGGGCGACAGCCAACCGAATGGAGCCTTTTTCATGTGGATTGCTGCGCTGCAAACAGTGGCCACCCCTAGCGTCGAACGCAACCTGGACACAGCGCGCCGGCTGATCGCCGAGGCGGCAGGCGATGGCGCCGAGCTGGTCTTATTGCCCGAGTACTTCTGCTTCATGGGCCACAGCGACCGCGACAAGCTGGCGCTGGCCGAAGCGCCTGGTGACGGGCCCATCCAGCGCATGCTGGCCGAGGCCGCGCGCGAGCACGGCGTATGGGTGGTGGGCGGCACGCTGCCCTTGCGCACTCAACAAGCAGACCTCGTGTTCAATGCCTGTTGCGTCTATTCGCCGCTCGGGGTCTTGAGTGCGCGCTACGACAAGATGCACCTGTTTCGCTACGACAACGGTCGCGAGCGCTACGACGAAGGGCGCGTGCTGCAGGCGGGCAACACGCCGGTGGCCTGCGATGTCGGCGGCCTGCGCCTGGGCTTGAGCATCTGCTACGACCTGCGCTTTCCCGAGCTGTATCGCCGCTTGATGACCCCGCCTTGCGACCTGATCGCCGTGCCCGCCGCTTTCACCCACACCACGGGCCTCGCGCACTGGGAGGTGCTGCTGCGCGCCCGTGCCATCGAGAACCAGTGCTATGTGATCGCGGCCGCGCAAGGCGGTCTGCATGAGAACGGCCGCCGCACCTTCGGTCACAGCCTGGTGATCGACCCCTGGGGCGAGGTGCTGGCGCTGCGCGAAGCGGGCGAGGGCGTGGTGATGGGCAAGCTCGATGTAGAGCGCATTGCCGAAGTACGCGCTCAGCTGCCTGCGTTGACGCACCGCATCGTCTGAGGTGAACAGAGTCGCTAGCGCGAGCCGTACATCATCTGGCGCGCAAGCGCCGATTTGACGGGCTTCAACGCCTGCAGCGCCATCATCCCCAAGCCGCGCGCGGCGCCGGCGCCGGGGAGCTTCCAGGTGAAGCTGCGGGCGAGGAAATCGGTGGCGGCGATCATGGCCCAGCGGTCGGGTGCGCGTTGCCATTCGAGCTTACGCAGCACGGCATCGATGTCCGACGAGCGCGACAGTGCATGCACCAGATCAAAAGCGTCGCGCAGCCCGAGGTTCAAACCTTGCCCGGCCACCGGGTGCAGCGTTTGCGCCGCATTGCCGATGCGCACCGTGCGGCCGCGCGTGAGTGTGCGCTCGGCTGTCAGCCCCAACTCGAAGCGTTTCAGTGGCGACACGGCGGTGAGCTCGCCGACCTCGGGGTGAAATAGGGTGTTGAGCACGGCCAGGCGCTGCGCGCCGTCGAGGTCGCTGACGGGGTCATCTTCCCGGCTTACACACCACACCAGCGCAGCCTGGCCGTCTTTCAGCGGCAGCAGCGCGACCGGGCCGTGGCGTGTGAAGCGCTCGTAGGCCACGCCGGCCCGCGCGTTGGCCAGGCGCACGGTGCCCACCCAGGCGTGTTGGGCGTAGTCGTGGCGCAGCGGCGGCCGTACCGCGGGCGCGACGGAAGAAGGTGCATCGCTGGTGAAGACGCCGCCTTCGGCCACCACGGCCAGGTCGAAACTGTCGACGATGCCGGCGTCGATCTCAACGCCGGCAGCTTGCGGCTTCAAGGCTTGCACCGGCGTGCCGAAGCGCGTGCTCAGCCGATCGGGCTCCCGTTCACGGGCGGCCAGCCATGCGGCTTGCAAGGGGGCGACGATGGCGCCATAGCTGAGCACCGCACCCAGCAGCGGCACGCGCTCTTCGGCGGCCGAGATGCGTACCTCGGGTTCGCCCAGCACATCGGCCAGCACGCCGCCCAGTGACGGCGCTTGCTGCGACACATGCACTTCGAGAATAGGCTGGGCGGCGTCTGCCTGCCATGCGCCCAGACGCTGGAGCAGCTGCACGCTGCCGAGGGACAGCGCGAGCGTTCGCGGGTCTCCGGACACGTCTTGAGCGAGAGGGCGGCTGTCGAAGAGGCTGATGTGGGCGGCAGGCAGCGTACGCGCCGCGTGCAGCGCCAGGCCCAAGCCAACGGGGCCGGCCCCCACGATGGCCAAGCGAAGCGAGTGTTTCAGGTCGGGCATGGCGTAAAGCATAACGAGGATCGCCTGTGTGCTTAAACGCGCATGAAAAGCCACAGGCTGAGAGGTATTTCACGCGGATCAAGACATTCGAAAAATTCCACCTTTTGCAGGCACTTGATTGGGGGGGTGTTTCAGAGGCGTTTTGCCCCGTGAATCGGGGGGCGCCAAACGAGACGTCGCGGGGGCTGCGTGGCACATTGAGTTACGCGTTTCGACGCACCCAATTCCCGAGGAGATTCCATGAAATTCAAATCGCTGGCGGTGCTGCTGGCGCTGGTGGCAGGCTCTCCGGCCATGGCGGCCTGCACAGACACATTCAGCCTGGGCGTGATGGGCCCGCCCGCACTGCAGGTGTTCGGCAACAGCTTCGGTTCGACACAGCATTTCGAAGACTGCTACAACTTCACCCTTAACGGCCCGGCCGATTCCTTCGGCCTGACCTTGGAGTGGGACGGCTCGCTGCGCCGCAACATCGACCTCAACTCGGTGACCCTTTCCGGCGGCGGCCTGTCGGGTTCGCTCGTGGACTCCACGGCATCGAGCTTCAGTTTCAGCAACCTGCTGGCGGGCGCTTATCAATTCGTGGTCACCGGTGACGTGACCGGCCGAAACGGGGGTTTGTTCGGCGGCGGTCTGGTGGGCTATGGCGGCGTGTTTGCCACTGTCGGCGCGTCGGTGGCTGCCCCGGTGCCCGAGCCCAAGACCTACGCCCTGCTCGCGCTGGGCTTGGTCGCAGTGGGCTGGACGGTGCGTCGCCGCAACCAAGGCTGATTCGCTTTTGCGGGCCTCGGCTCATCGCAACACAAGGCGGACTTCGGTCCGCCTTGTCGTTTGCGCCTGCCGTGTCTGCCTCTATGATTCACACCCTCTACCTGGGAGACTGACATGGGCCTGATGGATTTCATCAAGAAACAGTTCATCGACATTCTGGAGTGGCAAGAGTCCGGCGACGGCGTGCTCGCCTGGCGCTACCCCATGGCCGACAACGAAATCCAGTACGGCGGCTCGCTCACCGTACGCGAGTCGCAAATGGCGCTCTTCGTCAACGAAGGCAAGGTGGCCGACGTCTTCGGCCCCGGCATGTACAAGCTCAGCACGCAGACGCTGCCGGTGCTCACGTACCTGAAGAACTGGGACAAGCTCTTTCAGAGCCCGTTCAAGAGCGACGTGGTCTTCTTCAGCACGCGCCAGCAGATCGACCAGCGCTGGGGCACGACCCAGCCGGTGACCATCCGCGACAAAGACTTCGGCGCTGTGCGCCTGCGCGCCTTTGGCAATTACGCGTATCGCATCGTCGACCCCAAGCTCTTCTTCACCGAGATCTCGGGCACCCGCGCCAGCTACACCGTGGCCGAGCTCGACGGGCAATTGCGCGGCCTGATGCTGCAGCACATCTCCGACGCGGTGGCCTCCAGCGGCGTGGCCTTCCTCGACCTCGCGGCCAACCAGATCGAGTTTGCCAAGGCCTTGCAAGAAGCCACGGCACCGTCGTTCGAGAAGCTGGGCCTGAAGCTCGAATCGGTGACGATGCAAAACGTGTCGCTGCCTGAGGAGCTGCAGAAGATCCTCGACCAGAAGATCGGCATGGGCATGGTCGGCAATGACATGGGCAAGTTCATGCAGTACCAGACGGCGCAGGCGATTCCGAAGTTCGCCGAAGGCGCAGGCTCGGGCGGCGGCGGCATTGCCGGCGACGCCATGGGCCTGGGCGCGGGTGTGGCGCTGGGCCAGGTGATGGCACAGCAGCTTTCGCAAGGCCTGCACGCGCAGCCGGTGGGCGCTGCTGCGGTACCCGTGGCCATCAAGGCCGACGACGTGATGGCCACGCTCGAGAAACTGGGCGAGCTCAAGGTGAAGGGCATCCTCACGCAGGAAGAATTCGACGCCAAGAAGGCCGAGCTGCTGAAGAAGCTCGTTTGATGCGTTTCCGTTCGGGCTGAGGTATCGAAGCCTGCGCTGGGCTTCGATACCTCAGCCCGAACGGTTTGGCTTGACTGCCGCTCTCCAGCCTCGACCCCTTCGCGCCCTTGGCCACAGAACCCAGCCCACAACGCGCCTACCGTGCCGCATGCCCAAACTGCGGCGCGGCGGTGGAATTTCGCTCTGCGGCGTCGCCCTTCGCGGTGTGCAGCTTTTGCCGCAGCACCGTGGTGCGCGAGGGCGACGCACTGCGCAAGATCGGCGAGAGCGCCGAGTTGTTCGACGACCACTCGCCGCTGCAACTGGGTGCCGGCGGCAAATACCAGGGCGCCGGCTTCACGCTGGTTGGCCGGCTGCAGTACCGCTTCAAAGACGGCACCTGGAACGAGTGGCATGCGCTGTTCGACTCCGGACGCAGCGGTTGGCTGAGCGAAGACAACGGCCGCTATGTCATCGCCTTCGATGCGCCGCTTGAAGCCGCGGCGCCTGCCGCCGACAAGCTGCGTCCCGGCACGCAAGAGATGGTGGCCGGCCAGGGCTGGACGGTCGCTTCAGTCACTGTTGCCAAGCTGATCGCGGCGCAAGGCGAGCTGCCCTTCAAGCCCAACACCGAGCGCGGCTTCATCGTGGCCGACCTGCGCAGCACGCGCGACGAAGTTGGCACGCTCGACTACAGCGACGCGGCGGTGCCCAAGTGGTCGGTGGGCCTCTCGGTCGCGATCAGCGAACTCGCCATGACGGGCTTGGCCGACAACGCCGAGAAGACCTTGAAGGCGCGCAGCATCGAGTGCCCAAGCTGCGGCACCTCGTTGGAACTGAAGCTGTCGACCACCCAGTCCATCGTGTGCCACCAGTGCCATGCCGTGGTCGATGTGTCTCAAGGCGTGGGCGGCGACCTGGCGCACTACGCGCAAGCCAACGGCACTGAGCCGCAGATCCCACTCGGCACGGTCGGCAACCTGGCGCTAGGCGGCAAGCCAATGAAGCCCTGGCAGGTGGTGGGCTACGCCGAGCGCTGCGAGGTAGACGATGGCGAGCAGAGCTTCTGGCGCGAGTACCTGCTGTACCACCGCGAAGAGGGCTTCACGTTTCTGGTCGACTCCGAAGACGGCTGGAGCTGGACGGCGCCCATCACCGGTGTGCCCGCCACGGTGGGCGAAAACCTGCGCTACCAGGGCGCCCTGTACCGCAAGCTCTACGACTACACCGGTCGCGTCACCTACGTGCTGGGCGAGTTTTACTGGCAGCTCAAGCGCGACGAGCTCACCTACAACACCGACTACCAAGGCGCGGGTGATGCGAAGGCCAAGCGCCTCAACCGTGAGCGCACCGATGGCGAAATCGTATGGTCTGGCGGCGAGACGCTGGCCGCCGACGTGGTGGCCAAGGCCTTTCGCCTCGCGCCCGACAAGAGTGCAGCGCTGAAGCGCGATACCCTGCCCACCTCGGGCAATGCGGCAGGCCTGCTGGGCAAGATCTTCTTCTGGGTGTTCGTGGTGGTGGTCTTGCTGATGATGTTTCGCTGCAGCGACGACGGCCCCGATTGCGACAGCCTGCGCGCAAGCTATGGCGAAGCGTCGCAGGAGTATCAAAACTGCCTTGCCAGCCGCCGCAGCGGGGGCTATCGCACGGGCGGCGGCTCATTTGGTGGTTTCTCTAGCGGGGGCAGCCACAAGTGAGCGCCACCCACCTGCATCTCATTTTTCAAAGGAGAGTCTCATGATGGGAATCGAATGGCTCAAGCCCGCCATCTTCTTCGGCTCGATGCTGTATGCACTGATCGGTGTGCTGGTGTTCTGGGTCTGCTTCATCGTGGTCGACAAGCTCACGCCCTATGACCTGTGGGCCGAGATCATCGAGAAGAAGAACACGGCGCTGGCCATCGTGGTCGGCGCTATGTGCATCGCGATCGGCCTGATTGTTTCTGCCGCCATCCACGGTTGACCGTGTCGGGCGCTGACACCCGGCCTGAAGCGACGGCCCCAGCGCCACGCATCCAGCCCGCCGAAGTCGCGCTGCTGGCGTCGGTCTTCGTCGTGGCCGCCTGTGGGCTGGTCTACGAGCTGGCCGCAGGCGCACTCGCCAGCTACCTGCTGGGCGACTCGATCCTGCAGTTTTCCACCGTCATTGGCAGCTACCTGTTTGCGATGGGCATAGGCTCGTGGTTGTCGCGCTTCTTTGAGCGGCAACTGGTGGCGCACTTCCTGCGCATAGAGCTGCTGGTGGGCCTGGTCGGCGGGCTGATGCCGGCGGCGTTGTTTTCGCTGCAAACACTCGCGGCGCCGTCCTTCCGCTTTGCGCTTTACGCGATGGTGCTGCTGATCGGTATTTTGGTCGGGCTTGAGATCCCGCTCGTCATGCGCATCCTGAAGCGCCACTTCCGCGAGCGCTATGCGCTGAAAGACCTGGTGTCGCAGGTGTTGACCTTTGACTATCTCGGCGCCCTGGCCGTGGCCATTGCGTTCCCGCTGCTGCTGGTGCCGCAGCTCGGCCTGGTGCGCACCGGCGCATTCTTCGGTTTGCTGAACGCGGGCGTGGCGGTGTGGGCGCTGTGGCTCTTTCGCGGCGAGCTGCGGCACCTGTCGGCTTACGTCGTCGCCTGCGGGTGCGTGGTGGCCGCGCTGCTGGCGGCGGTGGCGGCCGCCGACCGCATCAGCACCTGGGCCGAAGACCGGTTCTATGGCGACCACATCCTCTACAGCGAGACCAGCGCCTACCAGCGCGTGGTCGTCACGGCCAGCCGCGTGGGCGTGCGCCTCTTTCTCAACGGCAACCTGCAATTTCATTCGCGCGACGAGTATCGCTACCACGAGGCTCTCGTGCACCCGGCGATGGCGGCGCAGGGTGCGCCCAAGCGCGTGCTGGTGCTCGGCGGTGGTGACGGCATGGCAGTGCGCGAGGTGCTCAAGTACGCCAGCGTCGAATCGGTGACGTTGGTCGAGCTCGACCCGCACATGACCCAGCTTTTCGCCGAGCAGCCATTGCTGCGCCAGCTCAACGCCGATTCGCTGCGCTCACCCAAGCTGCGCATCGTCAACGCAGACGCTTTTGCCTGGCTAGAGGCCAACCCGGGCAGCTACGACGTGATCGTGGTCGACTTCCCCGACCCGACCAACTTTTCCATCGGCAAGCTCTACACCTCTAGCTTCTATTCGTTGATCGACTCGCATCTTTCGGCTTCGGGCTATGCCGTGGTGCAGACCACCTCGCCCTTGATCGCGCGCAAGAGTTTCTGGACGGTGGCCACCACCCTCGAAGCCGCGGGCCTCACCACCACGCCGTACCACGCGCATGTGCCCAGCTTCGGCGAATGGGGTTTCATCCTCGCCAGCCGGCGGCCTTTGCGCACGCCCACGCAGCTGCCGACGGGTTTGCGTTTTCTCACGCTGGCCGGCCTGCCCGCCCTGCTGCAGTTCCCGCCCGACATGGCCCGCGTGCCCACCGAGGTCAACCGCCTGTCGAACCAGGTGCTGGTGCAGACTTTCGAGGAAGAGTGGGGCCGCATACACCAATGAAGCTGTTATGAGCCCAAGTCGGCGCGCCTTGCTCGCCGCAGCGGCCGCGCTGCCACTGGCCGCGTGCCAGCGCACGTCCAAGCCCCACTACGACGGCAGCTGGGTCGGTGCCTCGTATGAGCGCGGGCACAAGTTGCGTGACACGAAAAGCGGCAGCCTGCCGCCGCCTGCGGTGCAGCGGCGTGCCGGGGTGCTCATCGTGGGTGCGGGCGTGGCCGGTTTGGCCTGCGCGCGTGTCTTGGGTCAAGCCGGTGTTGACGACGTGCACCTGCTCGACCTGGAAGACTCGCCCGGCGGCAACAGCCGCGGCCACGAGATGGGCGGCATGGCCTGCCCGCTGGGCGCGCACTACCTGCCGGTGCCGGGCGAGCAGGCCACTGAAGTGGCGCAGCTGCTGGAAGAGCTGGGCCTGCGCCGCATGGTGAATGGTCAGGCGGTTTACGACGAGCGCCACTTGTGCCACAGCCCGCAAGAGCGCCTCTTCATCGACGGTCATTGGCACGAAGGCCTGCTGCCGCCCGTTGACGCGCTGCCTGCCGCTGAGCGAGCCGCCACGCTGGCGCAGTACCAGCGTTTTGCGCAACTCGTGAGCGACGCGAGCCGAGGGCGGGCCTTTGCCATCCCCACCTGGCGCTCGACCTGGCGGCCCGAGCTCGATGCTCTCGACGCACTCAGCTTCTCGCAGTGGTTGCAGGCGCAGCAGATCACCGCGCCCGCCTTGCGCTGGTACCTCGATTACTGTTGCCGTGATGACTTCGGTGCGGGTGCGCAAGAGGTGTCGGCCTGGGCCGGCCTGCACTACTTCGCGAGCCGCCACGGCTTTCATGCGCCGGGTGCTGCGCAAGAAGAACGCGAAGGCGTGCTCACCTGGCCCGAGGGCAACTCATGGCTCACCGAAAAACTGGCGGCGCCGTTTCGAGACCGCCTGCACATGGGCCGTGTGGCGATGAGCGTGAGAGAAACGCGTGGCGGCGTGGAGGTTGACACCTGGAATGCGGCCGGGTCGCACATGGAGCGTTGGGCGGCGCGTCGCGTTGTGCTTGCCGTGCCGGTGTTCATCGCCGCGCGTCTGCTCGAATCCCCGCCCGCTGCATTGGCAGACGTGGCTGCGCGCACGCGCTACGCGCCATGGATGGTGGCCAACCTGCACCTGGGCGAAGCGCTGGCCGACCGCCCGGGCGCGCCGCCCTCATGGGACAACGTGCTCTACGGCAGCGAGAGCCTGGGCTACGTCGACGCCATGCACCAGAGTACGCGGCCCTACCTCGGGCCGACGGTGCTGAGCTCGTACTGGTCGTGGGGCGCGGCACCGCCGCACCGGCAAGCGCTGCTGAAAGACGACTGGGCCACGCGTGCGGCGGGCGTGCTGCAAGAGTTGGCTAAGGCGCACAAAGATCTGCCATCCAAGGTGCGGCGCATCGACCTCATGCGCTACGGCCACGCCATGAGCATCCCGGTGCCCGGCCTGCGCAGCAGCGCGTCACTGCTTGCCTTGTCGCAGGGGCCACCGCAAGGCCGCATTGCCTTTGCGCACAGCGATCTGTCGGCGTACTCGGTGTTTGAAGAGGCGTACTTTCATGGCGTGCGCGCCGCGCGTGATACTTTGGCCGGGGAAAAAAAAGGCAGCGGGAGGAAAGACAAATGAGCGCCACGCGCGAAGACGTGCAGACCGGTGCTGCTGCGGCGGCACTGCCCTCGATCTCACGCTGGAGGATGTTCAGCTTGGCGATGGCGGCGGTGTCGGGTGTGGTCGTCTATCACCTGGTGCTGATTGCGCCCTTCATCCTGTTGATGCGCTTCAACCCCTGGTCGGGCTACTTCGGCATCTGGCCGATTCTCGGCGTCACCGCCTTCTTCTGGTGGGCTGTACAGCCCTTTCACGAGACACCGGGCACGCGTGTCTTGCGCGACCAGGCACCCGAGCTGTTCAAAGATCTGGGAACGCTGGCCGACCGCATCGGCGCACCGCGCATCGACGAAGTGCGCCTTGTTAACGATTTCAATGCCGCAGCGCTGGAAGCCCCGGTGCACTGGCAACCATGGCGCAAACAGCGTGTTCTCATCCTGGGCGTGCCTTTGCTGGCCTTGACTGATGTGGACACGGTGCGCGGCGTGATTGCGCACGAGCTGGGGCATTTCTCGCACCGCCATGGCCGCCTGGGGCAGTGGATTTACCGCGCGCGTGCCGATTGGGTCTCATATGCCAGCGGGCCGCTCACCTCGTTTTCGCTGCTTGAACGCGGTGCCGCATTCTTTGCGCACTGGTTCGCCCCGCGCTTCTCCAAGCTCGCCTTCAACTACTCGCGCCTGTGCGAGTACGAAGCCGACGCCTATGGCGCCAGCATCGTGGGCCACTCGCGGATGGCGTCGGGGCTGCTGAGCTTGGCGGTTTTCGATCGCCGGTGGGGCGCCATGGCGAGCAAGGAGCTGCCGCTGTTGATTGCCACGCAAGAGATGCCGCCTCCGGCCTGGATGGCTTACGTGCAACAGCGTGTGCTCACGAAGCCACCGCAAGCGGAAGAATTCGAAGTGCTGAAAGACAAGGCATCGAACCCGAATGACACGCACCCGTCGACCGCTGAACGCATCCGTGCCTTGGGGGTGAGCGGTGAACAGGCGCTCGGTGCCTGTCGCCTGCCCGAGCAAGTGGCTGGGGCGGCATGGTTTCCTGAGTGGGGAGACGCCATTGCGCGACACGACGCCAGCTGGCACGAGCAGAACGCGAGCATGTGGCGACAACAGCACATCCGCCAGCGCTGCCAGCGCCGGCGGCTCGACACCTTGCGGGCGGCGCAAGACGAGACGCTTGCGCGCGCGCAGCTTGAGCTCGAATACGGTGATCCTGCATCGGTGATGGCTGTTGCACGCCGCTGGCTCGGTGATGCCGCAGGCGACAGCCACGCGCGCTATCTGCTTGGCGCTGCACAGCTGAAGGCAGGTGACCCGCAGGGCGTTGCGACATTGGAGGCGTGCATCAAGAGCGACCCGCTGTGGGCCTTGCCAGCGCGTGACCAGATTGCGCACCATCCCCTGCTGTTGGCCGACGACGCGCAGCGCGATCGCAATGACGCGCTGCTAGCCCGCGCGCGTGACAAGCGTGGGCGTGCGCTCGGCCTCGCCGTCGAGAAACTGCAGCAAGGCGACGTGATCCCGGCTGTGCTGGATGACGACAGCTGGGCCATCCTTCGCGAAGTGTTGGCTGGATCGACGGCCGTCGCCGCTGCCTGGTGTGCCGGGGTTGACGAGCTGATGCATGACGGGCGGCGCTATCGCGCGGTGGTGCTCGTGCTTCGGCTGCGCACCGAGCGGCTGGCCGAGTTAAGGCTGGATGAAGATGAGGTGCGCGATCAAGCGCGCATCTTGCTCGGGGGCCTGCTGCCGGGCTCGGTGCTCAGGCTGGTGTGGACGATCTACACAACCGAGCCGCTCTCGCCCGAGCTCGACGCGCGGCTCGGCGCTTGGGCGCGCGCTGGCGATCGCTGCTGCCTGGTGCTGCCGAAAGAAGGTGAATCGGTAGGCCCCGGTGCGCGAGCCTCTGCACTCCGCTGAGGATCTCGCAGCGCCGCTTCACCAGGCGGTTGGCATCACACCTTGCGCGGTCGCTCACGCACCACCAGCCGCTCAGCCTGACCCTTCGATACCTCAGGGCAGGGTCCGCTGCGTGTGTCGAAGGCTCGCTCGGTTTTGCGTTTGGTGTTGTTCACTGCGTGAGGCCGCGCCGGGATTTCGCCCCGGCAGGCGACCGTCTTTCTTGGATCGCCAAGAAAGAAGGCAAAGAAGCGACCCCTGCCGACTCGGCCCTCGCGGTGCGAG
>NZ_JBKJOQ010000083.1:0-31005 GCF_046595475.1 Rhizobacter sp. | reverse complement strand
TACCTGCCGCCACCACCACCGGAGCGCCCACCGCCACCCCCCCCGTAGCCGCCGCCACCACCACCACCGGAGCGGCCACCGCCGCCACCGCCGTAGCCGCCACCACCACCACCGGAGCTGCCACCACCACCAAAGCCGCCGCCGCCGGAGCGGCCACCGCCACCACCACCACCACCGAAGCCGCCACCACCACCACCGGAGCGGCCACCGCCACCACCGCCGCCGAAGCCACCCGGACGCTCTTCGCGCGGGCGGGCTTCGTTGACGACCAGCGCGCGGCCGTCGAGGGCCTGGCCATTCATGCCGTTGATGGCCGATTGGGCCTCGGCGTCAGAGCCCATTTCCACGAAGCCGAAGCCCTTGGAGCGGCCGGTGTCGCGGTCCATCATCACCTTGGCAGATGAGACAGTGCCGAACTGTGCGAATGCTTGTTGGAGATCCTCGTCGCGAACGCTGTAGGCGAGGTTGCCGACGTAAAGTTTATTGCCCATGGAGAGCGCCTTTCTTCAGAGAACAAATGTGGAGCTTCTACCTATCCTGAACCATTCAAGCGAAGGCGCTGCATCCATACCGGGAAATTCCATTATCAAGTAATTGCGCAAAGCGGTGCAAATAGTGGAAAGCCCTGCAATACGACCGACTTGAAAGTGTTGTTTTCGGGGAAGGGCATTTGAGCGTCGGGTATCGATATGCGCCATCCCTATGATGGCAAGGCCCCACTTGCCGCTTTGGCCCCATGAACGTGCGCATCGCCAGCCTGGTCCCAAGCCTTACCGAATTGGTGGTCGAACTGGGTTTGGCTGATCGCCTGGTGGCGCGAACGGGCTTTTGCATACACCCGGCACCCCAATTGCGTCATGTTCCCAAAGTGGGCGGCACCAAAGACGTCAATCTCACCAAATTGCGACGGCTGGCCCCCACCCATGTGCTGCTCAATGTGGATGAAAACCGCCTCGATACCGCCCAGGCGCTTCAGTCCTGGAATGCCGAAATCGTCGTCACCCACCCTTGTGGCCCTGAAGACAACCTGGCCTTGGTCGACCAATTGGCCAAAACGTTTGCCGGCCAGCCGGGGGTGGCCGAGCGGGCACGGGCCCTGCGCGCGGCCCTGACCGAAGAGCTTGCGCTCACGCAAGCCGCCGGTCGCCCGGAGCGCCGCGTGCTTTATCTGATCTGGCACGACCCGTGGATGACGGTTGCACGCGACACCTACCTCTCGCGCATGCTCGCGCGCATTCGGTGGTGCACCGAGCCCGCCATCGACGGCGGGCCGCACGGCGCTGCGCGCTACCCCGCCTTGCGTGGCGACGAGCCCTGGCTCGCCGATGTCGAGCGCGTGCTGCTGAGCTCCGAGCCTTTTCACTTCACCGATGAGCACTTGCTGCAGGCGCAGGCGCTGTGCCCGCAGGCGCAAGTGCAGCGCGTGGACGGCGAGCTGCTCAGCTGGTATGGCCCGCGCGCTGTGCCGGGTTTGCGCTATCTGCGTGCGCTCGCAGCGCTCTAGCAAAATCACGGCATGGAAATCTACAAGCCGCTGGTGGCCTTGCTGGCCATCGTGAACCCGATCGGGGTGATCCCGTTCTTCATCCATTTCACCGAAGGCTTCAGCCGCGAGCAACGCCAGCGCACCATCCGCGTGGCCGCTTTCAGCGCCTTCGTGGTGATTGCGGTCAGTGCGGTGGCGGGCCTGAAGATCATCGAGTTCTTTGGCATTTCGCTGGCGTCGTTCCAGGTCGGCGGCGGCACCTTGCTGCTCATCTCGGCGCTGCAAATGCTCAACGCCCAGCCGGCCGAAACGCGCCAGGAAGACGTGACCGAAGGCAACACCAAGGTCGACGCCGGCGACAGCATCGCAGTGGTGCCGCTGACCATCCCGCTGCTTACCGGCCCCGCCACCATTTCCACCATGGTGATCTACGCCGACAAGACGCAGCATTGGTGGGAGATCGCCTTCTTGGTCGGCTACGGCGTGGTGATCGGCCTCGCGGTGTGGGTGGCCTTCAGCGCGTCGGGGCGCATTGCCAGGGTTCTGGGCAAGACCGGCATCAATGTGATGACGCGTTTGATGGGGCTGATCCTGGCCGCGCTTGCGGTCGAGGTGATGTCCGATGGGCTGATCAAGCTCTTCCCGATCCTGGCCAGCACCTTGCGCTGACAAGCGCGCTGGTTCACTTCACGCAGGCTTCATTCGCGCTTCATGGCCCGGGGCGACATTGCGTCGCTTCACCTCTGGAGCCCGCATGAAAATCAACCCCCTCGTCGCCAAAACCTTTGCCGTCCTCGCCATCGTGGGCCTGCTGATGCTGGCGCTGGCACGCATCGGCTACCTCGCTGACGAACGACAGCAACGCTTTCGCGAAGCCGAAGCCAGCGTCGAGCAAAGCCAGGCCGGCCGCCAGGCCTTGCTCGGGCCGGTGCTGCACAGCAGCTGCGTCGAGGAATGGGACGCCGTAAGTGGTGAAGGCAAGGACCGCACTGTCAGCACCGGCCGGCGCGAGTTCAGCCTCAGCGCCACACCGCACCAGCTGAGCGTGGTGGCCAATGTGAACATGGAGCCGCGTTACCGCGGGCTCTTCAAGATCAACACCTACGCTGCCAAGACCACTCTGAAGGCCGATTGGGCGCCGCTCACCGGCCTGCGCCCGGTGGCTGAACACGCGGGCGGCCGCTTGGCCTGCCAGGCCCCGGTGCTGATGGTGGGCGTGAGCGATGCACGCGGTATTCGCCAGGCCCTCGTGCAAGTGGGCAGCGCCAGCCTGCCCGTGGCCGCCGGCACCACACACAAGAGCCACCCGCGTGGCTTCCATGCCGTGCTGCCCGAGGCGCTGCGCCAGCGCGAGCAGCCCCTCAGTGCCGAGGTGACGCTGGAGCTGGTGGGCACCACCGACCTCGCTGTCGCGCCGGTCGCCGACGACACCCGCGTGCAGCTCGACGCCAACTGGCCACACCCGTCGTTCGGCGGCCGCTTCCTGCCGGTGACGCGCGAGGTGCGCGAGAAAAACTTCAGCGCCACCTGGCAGGTTTCGTCGCTGGCCACCACCGCGCCGCTCGACTTCGCTCGCGGCGCCGCGCTCTGCGACAGCGATGCCACTGAGGGCAAGTGCATCGAGTCGTTCAACGTGTCCTTCATCGACCCCGTCAACCCCTACTCGCTGAGCGATCGCGCCATCAAGTACGGCCTGCTCTTCATTGCTTTGACTTTCGTTGCAGTCGGCATGGTCGAGGTGATGCGCCGCCTGCGCGTGCACCCCATTCAGTACCTGTTGGTGGGCAGTGCGCTCAGCATCTTCTTCCTGCTGCTGCTCAGCTTGTCGGAGCATTTGCCGTTTGCCCTCTCGTATGCAGTGGCCAGCATCGCCTGCGTGAGCTTGCTCAGCTTCTATGGCGCCCACCTGCTGCGCGGCTGGCGCGCGGGCCTCGGCTTCGGGGCCGGGGTGGCCGCGCTGTATGGCGCGCTCTATGCGCTGCTGCAGATGGAGCAGACCGCGCTCGTCATCGGCTCGGTGCTGCTGTTCGCTGTGCTGGCAGGCGTCATGACATTGACCCGCCGTGTCGACTGGTACAGCCTCTTGCGCACGCCAGCAACACCTGCTGTTGCCGAGTAGTCGATACCGGGGTTGCGACGGCTAGACTCTGCGGCGAACTGCAGAGTGGCCTTACGTGAAACCTTCGACTTACGACTACATCATCTGCGGCGCCGGCACGGCGGGTTGCCTGCTGGCCAACCGGCTCTCGGCAGACGCCAGTAAGCGCGTGCTGCTGATCGAAGCGGGTGGCAACGACGACTATTTGTGGATCCACATTCCGGTCGGCTACCTCTATTGCATCGGCAACCCGCGCACCGACTGGCTCTACTACACCGACGAAGACCCGGGCTTGAATGGCCGCAAGCTGCGCTACCCGCGCGGCAAGGTGATGGGTGGCAGCTCCAGCATCAACGGCATGATCTACATGCGCGGCCAGGCACGCGACTACGACCACTGGGGCGCGCTCGGCAACGAAGGCTGGAGCTGGCGCGAGTGTCTGCCGGCCTTCATGAAGCACGAAGACTTCCACAAAGGCGCCGACGAGGTGCATGCGGCCCCTGGCTTCGACCCCAAGGGCGAGCGTCAAGGCGGCGAGTGGCGTGTAGAGAAGCAGCGCCTGCGCTGGGACGTGCTCGATGCCTTCGCGCAGGCCGCACAAGAAGCCGGCATTCCTCACAGCAACGATTTCAACCGCGGCGACAACGAAGGCGTGGGCTACTTCGACGTCAACCAGCGCAAAGGCATACGTTGGAACGCGGCCAAGGCGTTTCTGCGGCCAATTCAGGAGCGCGACAACCTGCAAGTCTGGACCGGTGCGCACACTTCGCGTGTGCTGCTGGAAACCGGAAGCGACGGCGCGCCGCGAGCCGTAGGTGTAGAGGTGCTGCCGCACGGAAAGGGCGAGCCCATTCAGGTGAAGGCGCGTGGCGAGGTGATCCTGGCCACCGGCGCCGTGGGCACGCCGCAGATCCTGCAGCTGTCGGGCATAGGCGCGGCGAGCCTGTTGCAGCACCACGGCATTGCCGTGCAGCACCACTTGCCGGGTGTCGGTGGCAATCTGCAAGACCACCTGCAGATTCGCGCGGTGTACAGCGTGCAAGGCGTGAAGACGCTCAACACCCAGGCCAACTCGCTGTGGGGCAAGGCGATGATCGGCCTCGAGTACGCGCTCAAGCGCTCGGGTGCGATGAGCATGGCGCCTTCGCAGCTCGGCGCGTTCACGCGCAGCAGCCCCGACCAGCCGCACCCCAACCTCGAGTACCACGTGCAGCCGCTGTCGCTCGACGCCTTCGGCGAGCCTCTGCACGCCTACAACGCTTTCACCGCCAGCGTGTGCAACCTCAACCCCACGAGCCGCGGGCAGATCCAGATCAAGAGTGCTTCGCCTAACGACGCGCCCAGCATTCGCGCCAACTACCTCAGCACCGAAGCTGACCGCCGCGTGGCCGCCCAGTCGCTGCGCGTCACGCGGCGCATCGTGTCGCAGCCCGCACTGGCGAAGTACCAGCCGCAAGAGGTCAAGCCCGGCGCGCAGTTCCAGAGCGACGACGAGCTGGCCAAGCTGGCCGGTGACATCGGCACCACCATCTTTCACCCGGTGGGCACGGCCAAGATGGGCTCCGAGGCCGACCCGCTGGCCGTGGTCGACGCGCGTCTGCGTGTGCACGGCGTGCGCGGCTTGCGGGTGGTGGACGCGAGCGTCATGCCCACCATCACCAGCGGCAACACCAACGCGCCCACGCTGATGATTGCCGAGCGCGCAGCTGCCTGGATCCTGGCCGGCGAATGAGCGTGCCTGACTTGAATTACCCGCTCGCTTTCAACGCTGCCGTCAACCTGATCGTGGGCATCACGCTGCTGCTGGCGTGGTGGCGCGACGAGCGGCAGGTGTTTTCGCGCGACCTGGGTTGGGCCTACCTGACACAGGTATTCGTGCCTCTGGCCTATGTGGTGTTGCGCCTTCCTTCGCCGGTCGGTCAGGCGATCGGCATGGTCGCGATGACCGTGCTGTCGGCGCTGTACCTCGCGCTCGTGATGTTGGGCAGTGCTCGCCTGGCCGGCTTCTCACCGAAGCGCCTGCACGTGGCCGGGTTGATCGTCGCGCTGCTGCTCACCAGCGCGATGCTGCTGCAAGTGCACCCGCGCCTGGCGCAGTCGGTGGGTGCCGCGCTGCACATCGCTGCCGGCATGGTCGCGCTGGGTTGGCTGTGGCGCCAGGGCGCGGCCGAGCGGCTGGTGGGCCTGCTGCTGATCCTGATTGGCGCCAACCAGTTCACCTTCGTGGTGGCAGGCGCGGCGGGCGTGCCCGTGCAGGCCACCATCGCAGCCGTGCTGCGGCTGACGCTGGGCCTGGCCTTGCTGCATGCGGCCGTGAGCCGGTCGGCTGAAGAGTCGCGCCGCCTGCGTGACCGTTTTCAGCAGCTCACCGAGCGCTCGCACCAGGGCGTTGCTGTGGTGCAGGGCGAAGGGCTCAGCTACGCCAACCCCGCGCTGCTGCGCATCTACGGCCTGTCGTCGCTGGCCGAGGTGAACACGCTGTGGCGCGACGCCACCATGCCCGAGGCCGAGCGCGCAGCGGCGCGCGAGCGCCACCGCCGCATCCTCTCGGGTGAGCTGGTGCAAGCGAGCTGGGACGGCCTGCGCTACCGCTTCGACGGCACGCCCATCCAGCTGCGCTTCACCGCCTGGCGCATCGACTGGGACGGCCGCCCCGCCGAGCAGGTGGTGGTGACCGACGAGACCGCGCAGCACAACGCCACCCAGGCCCTGCTGCACCAGGCCACGCACGACGAGCTCACCGGCCTGCCCAACCGCAGCGCCCTGCTGCACCGCCTGCGCGTGCTGTGCGGCGTGCGCGACAGCGCCTTCGCCCTGGTGCTGCTCGACATCGACCGCTTCAAGCTCTTCAACGAAGCCCACGGCCACTCGGTGGGCGACGAAGTCTTGCGCTCGCTCTCGTCAACCCTGCAGCAGGCGGTGAATGGCGACGCCGAGCTGATGCGCCTGGGCGAAGACGAGTTCGCCCTGCTGTCGCGCACCGCGCACGACGAGACCAGCGCCAATGCGCTGGTGCAGCGCGTGCGCAAGCGCCTGTCGCGTGCGCTCACCGTGCAGTCGCACGAGTTCTATCTTGACGTGTCGATGGGCGTGGCCCTCTACCCCGGCACCACGCGCGACCCTGAGGCCTTGCTGCGTGCGGCCAATGCCGCCATGCACCAGGCCAAGGCCGTGCCCGGCACCTCGCTGCAGTTTGCGCAAGAGCGCTTCGAGCGCGGCTCGGGCGTGGTGCTAGACGCCGAGCAGGCCTTGCGTGCCGGTGTCAGCAACGACGAGTTCCTGCTCTTTTTCCAGCCCAAGGTCGACGCGCACAACGCAGCCTTGGTGGGCTTCGAGGCGCTGGTGCGCTGGGATCGCCCGGGCCTGGGCCGCATCGGGCCCAACGAGTTCATCCCGGCAGCCGAGCGCACCGGGTTGATCGTGCCGCTGGGCCGGCTGATCCTGGCGCAGGCTTGCCAGCAGCTGGCTCGCTGGCGCGACGCCGGCACCACGCTGCTGCCGGTGGCGGTGAACGTGTCGCCGGTGCAGTTGCTAGACCCCGCTTTTCCGGACATGGTGGCCAATACCCTGCGCCAGTACGGCGTGCCGCCCGCGCTGCTCACCTTGGAGATCACCGAGAGCGCTGCAGTCACCCACCTCGACCAAGCGCGTGAGCAGATCCAGCAGCTGCGCGACGAAGGTATAGAGGTGGCGCTAGACGATTTCGGCACCGGCTTCTCGTCGCTCAACATGCTGCGCAGCCTGCCGGTCGGCACGGTCAAGATCGACCGCACCCTGATCGAGCCACTGCCCGGCGTCGAGGCAGCGGCGGTGGTGAAAGCCATTTGCAACCTGGCCGGTGTGCTGCGCCTGGCTGTGGTGGCCGAAGGCATAGAGACCGAAGCCCAGGCGCTGGCCGCGCGCACGGCGGGCTGCGATGTGCTGCAAGGCTCGCTCTACGCCGCGCCGCTTACTGCGGACGAAGCGGCGCAGTGGCTGGCGCGTCAGCCGGTCGCGGCGGCCAAAGCGGAAAAGTGACGAAAGACACCCGCGCCGGCACCTTCCACGCCGGGCGCTTCAGGCTGCCGCTGCCCGCGCCACCAGCGCCTTGGTGTATTCGGCCGTGCTGGCCTTGCCCCCCAGGTCACCGGTGCGCACCTGGTCGATGTTGAGCGTGTCGTCGATGGCGCGGCGCACGCGCTCGGCCATGTCGTGCAGCTTCACGTGGTCGAGCATCATGGCCGCGGCCAGCAGCAAGGCGGTCGGGTTGGCAATGCCCTTGCCCGCGATGTCGGGCGCCGAGCCGTGCACGGCCTCGAAGATGGCCGCGTCGGCGCCGATGTTGGCGCCCGGCGCCATGCCCAGGCCACCCACCAGCCCGGCCACCAGGTCGGACAAGATGTCGCCGAACAGGTTGGTCGTGACCACCACGTCGAACTGGTAGGGGTTCAACACCAGCTTCATGGCGCAGGCGTCGACGATGATGGTTTCCATCGCGATGCGGCCCTTGTACTTCTGCTCGTACAGCTGCTCACCCGTTTCGAGGAAGATGCCCGTCAGCGCCTTCATGATGTTGGCCTTGTGCACGATGGTCACCTTCTTGCGGCCGGTGGCAATCGCGTGCTGGAAGGCGAAGTCCAGCAATCGGCGGCAGCCGGCGCGGGTGTTGATGCCGGTGGCCATGGCCACCGCGTGCGGGTCGTCGTCGATCTGCACGTAGTGCTCGTGGCCGATGTACAGGCCCTCCAGGTTCTCGCGCACGATCACCAGGTCGATGTTGTCGTAGCGCCCGCCCGGGATGATGGTGTGCGCCGGGCGCAGGTTGGCGTAGAGCTTGAACTCTTCACGCAGCCGCACGTTTGACGATCGATAGCCGCTGCCCGAGGGTGTTTCCAGTGGGCCCTTCAGCGCCAGCCGGGTGCGGCGGATGCTGTCGAGCGTGGCGGGTGGCAGCGGGTCGTTGGCCACGGCCACGCCGCGCAGGCCGGCGATCTGGTGATCCCAGACGAAGGGCGCGCCCACGGCGGCCAGCACCGCCAGGGTGGCGTCGACGATCTCGGGGCCTATGCCGTCGCCCGGGATGAGGGTGGCGGGAATGGGCGTGGGCATGGCGGGCCTTTCAGAGGGAATTTGCGGTGAGGATACCGCTGCAAATTCCCTTGCAGATGGCGTGCCAGCGGCGCGCGTCAGCCGCTCAGCTCATCAGCTGCTTGCGCGCCCGGTGCAGCCGCACGAAGAGGTTGTCTTCGCTGATGGCCAGGGTGCTGCACACCGCTTCGGTGGGCTGGTCTTGCAGCACACGCAGCTGCATCACGTCGCGCAGGCCGCTGGGCAGCGCATCGATGCGCGCGAGCATGTGGCGCAGCTGCTCGCGCTGCTCGGCCACCTCGTCGGGCTGCGGTTGGGGGCATTGCATGGCAAGCGTGGCGTCGTCGAGGGCCTGCTCGTCCAGGCTGTCCAGGCCCACGCGGCTGCGCACCAGGTCGACGATCTTGTGTTTCAGGATGGCGGTGAGCCATGAGCGCAGCGCCGCGCGCCCGGCAAAGGCCGCGCGGCCCGAGATCACGGCCTCGAACACGTCGTGCACCACGTCTTCGGCCAGCATGGGGTCGTGCAGCTTGCGCTGGGCAAAGCGCACCAGGTAACCGCGGTGCGACACCATTTCATGCCAAGAGACAGGCATGAAGGAAGGGCTGAAGGCGGCGCTGGCGGTGGCGGTCATGGGGGGCTCCTGCGGGGTTCGCTGGGGTTGCGTTGAGGTTGCGATTCGGTAGGGAGACTGTCGCGGCTACACCTCGCACGAGCGTCACCGAACATCACAGGAAGATCACATTTGCGTAAGAAGGGCGGGTCAGACGCGACAATTCCGCCATGCCCGCCACCATCCTCGTTGCCGAAGACCAGACCGACATCCGCGAGCTGATTGCCCTCAACCTGCGCAACGCCGGCTACCAGGTCATCACGGCCAACGATGGCCCCGCGGCGCTGGCGAGCCAGAACGAGCAGGCCAGCGACCTCTTGATCCTCGATCTGATGATGCCGGGCCTGGACGGTCTGGAGGTGTGCAAAGCTCTGCGCGCGCGCGGCCGCAATACTCCCATCCTGATGCTCACCGCCAAGGCCACCGAGCTCGACCGCGTGCTGGGCCTGGAGCTGGGTGCCGACGACTACCTCACCAAGCCCTTCTCGCTGGCCGAGCTGCTGGCGCGAGTGAAAGCGCTGCTGCGCCGCGCGTCGCTGCTGCAGGCGGCGCAGTCGGGGGCGGCCATGCAACCCGCTGCGTTGCGCAATGGCGACCTGGAGATCTTGCCCGCCAAGCGCCAGGTGCGCTGGCGAGGCGAAGCGCTCGACTTCACCGCGCTCGAGTTCGACCTGCTGCTGCATTTCGCCAGCCACCCGGGGCATGTGTTCTCGCGGGCGCAGTTGCTCAATGCGGTGTGGGGCTATACGCACGATGGCTATGAGCACACGGTGACGACCCACATCAACCGGCTGCGCGCCAAACTGGAGGCCGACCCGATGCGGCCGCAGCTGATCCTGACCGTGCGTGGGGCGGGCTACAAGATGAGAGAGGCGCCCCTGTGAGCATGACAACCCCTCGCCCAACGGGTGCGTTGAGCGATCCCCCGTGGGGATGCGGGCCAGCGTGGGAGCGGCCCGGCGCTCGGCCCCCCGATTCGTTCGCCGACATCCACAGATGAGCGTTCGCCTCAAGATCGCCCTCACCATCTTTGCCACCGGCCTCGTCACCGCCCTGGCGGTGCTGGCCACCGTTGTCTTCGCCTTCCAGCGCTTCGAGCACGAGACCACCTACCAGCGCGCTTCGGCCTTTCTGACCCGCGTGGTGGCCACCTACGACAACCTGTTCGACCTGCACGAGCGCTACCCCGAAGACTTCACCGTTTTCCTGAAGAACCTGGTGCTGTTCGAGCCCGACACCCAGCTCTACCTGCTCGACACCGAGGGCACCGTGCTCGCCAGCACCGGCTCGGTGAAGCTGCCACCCGACTTCAAGGTGGCCATGGGCCCGGTGCGCCAGGCGGTTGCGCCCGGCATGCCCTATGTGATGGGCGACGACCCCGAGCGCATGGACGCCGACGCCATCGTCACCGCCAGGCCGGTGGGCCGCCCGACCATCCGCAGCGCCGACACCGTGGCCGGCTATCTCTACCTCGTTTGCCACAAAGAGGGGCTGCCCGCCAGCCGATGGCAGGCGGCTCGCGTGAGCTTCGCGCGCCCGGCCATGGGCCTCATCGCCGCCATCATGGCGCTCACCACTTTGCTGGCGGCCGTGGTGATCGCATCCGTGACGCGCCCCTTGAAGCGCCTGACCCGCGCGGTGGCGGCCCTGTCGGAAAAGGGGCTGCAAGAGGGCGCAGCCGAAGCGCAGCCGCTGCTGCCCGTGGCCACGCGTGACGAGTTCGGCCAGCTCACCCTGGCCTTTGACGCCATGCTCACCACCTTGCGCCGCCAGTGGGACGCGCTGCGCCGCCTCGACCACTTCCGCCGTGAGGCGGTGAGCAACCTGTCGCACGATCTGCGCTCGCCGCTCACCGCCACCACAGCCTGCCTTGAAACGCTGCAGGCGCGCTGGGCCGGTGACCCCGCGCGCGAAGACGACCAGCGCATGGCCGAGGTGGCGCTGCGCAACACGCGCAATGCCTCGCGCATGGTGCAGTCGCTGGGCGACCTGGCCACGCTCGACGAGCCCACCTTCAAGCTGCGCCTTGAAAGGGTCGACCTGCACGAGTTGCTGGCTGACATTGCCGCGCGCTTCGCCGAGCGCGCCGCCCAGCAAGGCGTGACGCTGGAGGCCCTGCACAGCGAGCAGCCCGTGGGGGCGGCGGTCGATGTTGAGCTGTTCGAGCGCGCCGTCGCCAACCTGGTCGACAACGCGCTCAAGTTTTGCCCCGCGGGGGGGCGTATCACGGTAGAAGCCGAAGCCCAGGGTGGCGAGGTGCTGGTGCGTGTGGGCGACACCGGGCCAGGCATTGCCGAGGCCGACGTGCCCCACCTGTTCGACCGCTTCTACCAGGCGCGCCACACGGTGGCCCCCGCCACGAGCGAAGGGGGCAAGGGCTTGGGCCTGGCCATCGTCAAGCGCATCGTCGAGCTGCACGGGGGCAGCGTGGCCGTGACCAGCGTGCTGACACAAGGCACCGAAGTGGCACTTCGATTGCCCGCGGCGAGGCCCTAAGTTGGCGCAGGAAAACCCCTAGTGTGTGCATGAAGCGAGCGTCCTAAAGTCCGCCCACTCGCGGTTGGCACCTCTTGTGTGCCAGGCACCGGCGGGGGTCTGAGGAGACATAAACAAGCAGCCACAGGCTTAACGCTTCACAGGTTGCATACAAAGGCCGGCACCCAAGAAGTGCACGTGCCGATGACAAAATCCGAGGGCGTCAGGGCAACCTGACGCCCTTTGTGTTTTCTGCGGCGCGCTTTTCTCTGGGCTTTCCTCGCGGGCTCCCCCTGGACCTCTTTACCGTCACCCTCGCCTCGCTGTTTGCCGGCTTCGTCGACGCCATCGTGGGTGGCGGCGGCCTCATCCTGGTGCCGGCGCTGTTCAGTGTGTTTCCTGCGGCCGCACCGGCCACGCTTTTCGGCACCAACAAGGGCGCCGCCGTCTGGGGCACCGCCTGGGCGACAGCGCAGTTCGCCAAAAAGGTCAGCATGCGCTGGCGGGCCCTGTTGCCGGCGGCATTTGCCGCGCTGGTGGGCAGCTTCGCCGGGGCCTGGCTCGTGACGTTGGTGAGCGCGGGTGGTTTGCGCCGTGCCCTGCCTTTGGTTTTGTTGGCCGTGCTCGCGTACACGCTGCTGCGCAAAGACCTGGGGCGCCACCACGCACCGCGCTTGCGCGGCCGCACCGAGGCGGTCGTGGCGAGCGCCATCGGCCTCGTGATTGGTTTCTACGACGGCTTCTTCGGCCCGGGCACCGGCAGCTTCTTCGTGTTCTTGTTCGTGCGCGTACTGGGCTATGACTTTCTCAACGCGAGCGCCAGCGCCAAGCTGCTCAACACCGCCACCAACGTGTCGGCGCTGATGCTGTTCGCCTTCACCGGCCATGTGTGGTGGCACATCGCGGCGGTGATGGCGGTGGCCAATGTGGTGGGCAGCCTGCTCGGCACCCGCCTCGCGCTGAAGCACGGGGCGGGCTTTGTGCGCGTGATCTTCATCTGCGTGGTCACGGCCCTCATCGCCAAGACCGGGTACGACGCGCTCGTCAGGTAGCGCGGCCGCGTGCCATGTCACCGCCCAGCTGGCGGGCGTAGTCGCGGAAGTCGACCTCCAGCGTGTAGCGCGCCGAGCCCAGGTAGCGCAGGGCCTGGTGTCGGTGGTGGCGCGCGATCTCGGCTTGCATGGTGGGCGCGTCGGGTAGCCGCGTGTCGCCAGCCAGCACCGAGGCCACCCAGCGCGCCTGGATCTCCACCAGCGGGATGGTCGGCCCTATGGGCTGCACCAGCCCCACGAAGTACAAGCCCGGCAGGCCCGGCGGCAACATGCGGCGGTAGAGCGACACCGCGCCGTCAGTCACCGCAAAGAGCTGCGGCGCGATGAACGGGAAGCTTGTGCGGTAGCCGGTGGCGTAGATGATGGCGTCGACGGGCGCCTGGCTGCCATCGTCAAACGCCACCTGCTTGCCTTGCAGCTCGCGCACATTGGGTTTGATCTTGATCCAGCCGTGACCCACACAGGGCAGCAGCTCTTGGCTCAGCGTGGCGTGCTCCTGCCAGATGGCGTGGGCGGGGCGCGGCACACCGAAGCGTGCCTGGTCGCCCACGGCCAGAAAGGCCAGCCGCTGGATCACCGAGCGCGCCAGCCGCGTGGGCAGGTGAAGCTTGCGCATGAGACACGACGACCAGCAGTCTATCGGCACGCCCATGATGTATTTGGGCATGACCCAGGCGCTGCGCCGCGTCGAGAGCAGCGTGCTCTTGGCCGACTTGCAAACGTCGACTGCGATGTCGACCGCAGAGTTGCCTATGCCCACCACCAGCACGTGCTTGTCTTTGAACGGATCGGCCGTGCGGTAGTGGTGCGAGTGCATGGCCAGGCCGTCGAACATGCCGGCGAAGTCGGGCAGGCGCGCGTCCCACAGGTGGCCGTTGGCCACCAGCACGGCGCGGTAGCGCTTGTGCTCACCGCTGGCCAGGCGCACGTTCCATGTGCCGTCGCCCACCGGGCTCACGTCTTCCACCTTGGTGTTGAAGCGGATGTGCTGCTTCACGCCCGCCCGCTCGGCATAGGCGTCCAGGTAGTCGAGCACCTCGTGATGCGAAAGGAAATCGGGGTAGCTCTCGGGTATCGGGAAGTCGGAGTAGCCGAGGTTGTGGCGGCTGGTGTCGATGTGCAGGCTGCGGTAGGCCGACGACAGGCCGTTGTCGTTTTCGTAGCGCCACATGCCGCCTATGCCGGAGCCGATCTCGAAGCACTCGAAGGCGACGCCCTTTTCCTTCAGCGCCTTGGCCAGCGTCACGCCTGAAGAGCCGGCGCCGACGATGCACACCGGCAGTGCGGCGTCAGGCATGGCGATCCATATAAGCAGTGACGATGTCGTCGATGTGGCGGTCACCGCGCAGGCCCAGGCTCAACGCCATCGCCGAGGTGAAAGCACGCGGCCAGCCGTCGACGATGGCCTGCATCTGCGCATCGGGCTGCCAGGTGATGCGGCCGGTGGCACCGCGCCGCTGCACGGCGGCCGCGATCTCGCCCGGCGTGACGGTGAGCGAGGGCAGGTTCATCGCCCGCGTGGGCCCGAAGCGGCTGGCCGGCAGCTCGTGCAGCGCGAGAAAGCTGTCCACCACGCACTGCACCGAGGTCACCGGCACACGCGTGTCGGCAGCCCAGGGGCAAACGGCATCACGGCCGTTGAGCGGCTCGCGGATCAGCGCCGCCAGCCGGTCCGACACGCTGCCGCTCGCGGGGCCCGGGTGGGTCAGCACCACCGGCAGGCGCAGCACTCGGCCGTCGAGGTAGCCGCGGCGGCTGTAGTCGTTGATCAGCAGCTCGGCCATCGCCTTGTGGGCGCCGTACGAGGTTTGCGGCGTTTGCGCCACGTGGTCGTCGACGGTGTCGGGCAGCGGTCCGCCGAAGGTGGAGATGGAGCTGGCGAAGACGAGCGACGCCGGCCGGGCCTGGGCGCGGCAGTGCTCCAGCAGTTGCATCAGCGCCTGCACGTTGACGGCCATGCCGCGTGCAAAGTCCATCTCGGCGTCGAGCGTGAGCGTGGCGGCGAGGTGAAACACCGCGTCGACCGGCCGCGCGAAAAGCCGCTGCAGGAAGGCCGCGTCGCAGATGTCGCCGCGCAACCCGCCCGTCACCGGGCGGTTGTCGGCCAGCAGCAGCTCGGTGATGGCCTGGCCCCGCAGGCTGCCGCGCTGCCGCAGCGTGGCAGCCAGATGCGAGCCGATGAAGCCCGCCGCGCCGAGCACCAGAACGCGCATCAGCCCGTGTAGCTGAAACTGCGGTAGGTGGAGATCAGGCGCAGGTAGGCCGAGGTGGCCCGGTCGTGGGCGGCTGGGTCGCGCACGAAGCGCGCGTCGTGCAGGAAGCCGACCATCAGGCCGTTGATCTCGAAGGTGAGCTGCAGCGGGTCGGTGTCGGGCCGCAGATGGCCTTCTTCGATGCACTGGACGATGCAGCGCTTGAGCTGCGCCCGCCAGTCCATCACCGATTCGAGCAACTGGTCGCGCAGGCCGCTCTGCACGTGATCGAGGTCGAAGGCGGCGGCGGTGTGCAGGCCGCCGGCCATGGCGTTCTCGCCGGTGCCACGACCGATCCACAGCCGCATGATGGCGTTGAGCCGCGGCAGGCCGCGCGGCGCGCTCAAGGCAGGCAGAAAGACGTTGGCGGAAAAGATGCGGCCGTACTCGACGATCACCTTGCTTTGCAGCGATTCGAGCGAGCCCACCCGGGCAAAGACGCCGCTTTTGCTGATGTCCATGCGCTTGGCCACCTCGCCTAGCGTGACGGCATGCAGGCCCTCCACGACGGCGAGTCGAAGGGCAGTTTCAAGGATGGCTTGTAGTGTCTGTTCGCTTTTGGCGAGCTTGATGGTCATGGGTTTAGACCTGTTTTCCCTGGAGTTCACCAGTATATGAAGGCATTTGCACGGGCGTGTTAGTGGTTTCCGAAGCGATTTGCAGACCCGGAGAGGGGTGGCTGTTCGCTTGATCGCCGGGCTCATCCGTGCGTAGCATGTTCTTTGAAGCCTTGACTACACCCGGACGCCCCCCATGCCTGTCGACCCCAAACTCCGCTCGTTGAACATCGACGTGCCCGCCCAACCCGAGGTGCTGGTGAAGCTCTCACTCTTGCTGGCAGAAGACGATGTGGACCTGCCCACGCTGGGGCGTCTCGTCGAATCAGACATGTCGCTCGCGGCCGCGGTGATGAAAGCGGTCAACTCCTCGCTCTACGGCCTCAAGGGGCGGGTGCAGAGCGTGCAGCAGGCGGTCATGTACCTCGGCACGCGCGAGGTGGCGGCGGTCACGTTTGAGTTTGGCCTGCGTGCTGTGTTTCCGGCCTCGCCTGAGCTCGATGCCGTGTGGCAGCGCGCCAGTGTGCGCGGCCTGCTGATGGGTCGCATTGGTCAGGTGCTGAGCGTCGACCCCTGGGGCGCGCACTCGGCCGGCTTGTTTGAAGAATGCGGCAAGGCGGTGCTGTTCAAGCATGCTCCTGAGGTCTACAAGCCCATGCTGCAGGCCGCTGCCAATGACACCGAGCTGGTCGAGCGTGAATACGAAGCCTTTGGCGTGAGCCACGACGCACTCGGCGCCTCGCTGTGCGAAAGCTGGGGCCTGGGCCCTGCCGCCGTGGCCAGCGTGCGCCACCACGTGCGGGTGAACGCCCTGCGTCAGCTGCCGGCCCAAGCGCCGCGCCGCTCGATCTGTGCACTCTCGGCCATGGCCAATGCATTGATGAACGACCCGGATTCGCTGGACGAAGTGGCGCAGGCGGTTGCGCCGCAGGCCATGCTCGACCAGACACTCGTTTTGCGTGGTGCGCGCAAGGTGCAGCAGCAAATCGAAGACGCCGCAGTGAGGGGTTAGCCGCCTCACCGGCGAAAACCGTTCAGCCTGAGCGGCTTTTGCCTCTCGGGTACCGGCTACAAACGCCGCGTCGTTTCTCGCACGATCAGCTCCAGCGGCGGCAGCTCTACCTCGGGCACGGCGTGCCCCAGCATGTTCAAGAGCGCATGCGCGGCAAACAGCCCCATCTCGTAGATCGGCTGGCGCACCGTCGTGATCGGTGGCGTGAGGTAGGCCGCGGCAGGCAGGTCGTCCACCCCCACCAGAGACAAGTCATCGGGCACGCGTATGCCGCGGCGGTACATCGCCACCCGGGCGCCGAAAGCCGTCTGGTCGTTGGCGGCGAACACCGCGGTAAAGGTGTGGCCGCTGTCGAGCAAACGGTTCATGGCCAGCAGACCGCCGCTTTCCAGGAAGTCACCTTGCACCTGCAGATCGGGCGACATGCTCAGGCCCGCCTCTTCGTGGGCACGCCGGTAGCCGGCCAGGCGCTCGGCGGCGTCGACATGGTCCAGCGGGCCGACGATGTGTGCAATGCGCTTGTGGCCCAGGCTGATCAGGTGTCGTGTGGCGAGGTAGCCGCCTTGCTCCTGGTCGAGGGCGCGCGCGCGCACGTTGGGTGCCTCAAGTTTGCGGCCGGTCACCACGATGGGCTGGTGGCGTGCGAACTCGATGATCTGCGCGTCGTCGAGGTGGCCGGTCAGGATCACCAGGCCGTCAATACGCCGCGCCAGCAGCAGGCGTATGCGCTCGGCTTCTTCCTTTGCATTCCAGTGGCCGCTCACGATGATGGGCGCGTAACCGCTGCTGGTCAGCCCCTCTTCAATGCCCCTCATGGCGCGGTTGAAAAACGGGCTTTCGATGTCTTGCGTGAGGATGCCCACCGTCATGGTGGTGCCGGTCTTCAGGCTGCGGGCAAAGAGGTTGGGTTTGAAATCGAGCTTGCGGATGGCGCTTTCAACCGCCGTGCGCTTGTCGGCGGCCACCTTCGCTGTGCCGTTGAGGATGCGCGACACCGTGCTGGGCGAGACCCCGGCTTCGCGGGCCACGTCCAGCAAGGTCACCGTTTCAGGCAAGGGGTTGGCGGTGCTGGAGGGGTCGTCGAAAGAGGTCACGGGCGAGGTCGAGAAACGTTTCAACAGGCTGGCCACGATTTTGGCAGGCGGCGCGATCATGATAACGTTTTCAGAACTTTTCGGCGCAAGCCTTGGCCTCGGGAGACCTCATGTACACGCTTTCAGCCGCGTTTTGGTCGACGATTTGCGCGACCTTTTGCGCCGCGCTCTTGGGGGTCGCCACCCCGGCCCAGGCCTGCAGCTTCGAGCAGCCGCCACAGGCCCGCGCCGACAGCTGCAACCGCCTGCTCGAGCGCAGCATCAACTTCGGCAACATGCTCGACCACGCCCGCGAAGGCATGGCCGGCCCGGCCTTGCGCGACGAGTTCGTGACTCTCACGGCGCAGGCCGGCTTCACCGCCATACGCCTGCCCATACGCTGGGATGCGCGCGCCGCTTACCAGCCGCCCTATGCAGTAGACCCCGAGTTCTTTGAGCGTGTGGACGGGGTGGTGAAGCTTGCGCAGTCCAAGGGCCTGGCCGTCATCCTCGACATGCACCACTACGCCGGCATGATGACCGAGCCCGAGGTTGAGCTGCCGCGCTTTCTGGGGGTGTGGAAGCAGGTGGCCGAGCACTACCGCGACGCCCCCGCCAGCGTGATTTTCGAGGTGCTCAACGAGCCCAACCGCGCCCTCACCCAGCCAATATGGAACCGCACGTTGGCCGCCGTGCTCCCGGTGATTCGAGCCAGCAACCCGCAGCGTACGCTGATCGTGGGTGGCTCCGAGTGGAACAGCCGTGCCTCGCTGGCCACCCTCGCGTTGCCGAAAGACGACCGCAACCTCATCGTCACTTTTCACTACTACGAGCCGATGGAAGTGACGCACCAGGGCGCCGAGTGGGTGAGCGGGGCGGGCGGCTGGATGGGCACCACCTGGCGCGCCACGCCGGCTGAAATGCGGCGCCTCACCGACGCCTTCGACGGCGTGGCCGACTGGGCGCGGCGCGAGCAGCGCCCGGTTTTCCTGGGCGAGTTCGGCGCCTATTCCAAGGCCGAAGAGGCCAGCCGCCTGGCCTGGACGAAAGCGGTGCGCGAGCAGGCCGAAGCGCGCGGCTTCAGCTGGGCCTATTGGGAGCTCGCGTCAGGCTTCGGCGTGCTTGAGCCGCGCTCGCTCGAATGGCGGGCGCCCTTGCTGCGCACCCTGCTGCCGGCCGCCCCGAAATAGCCAGCGAACCGCCGCTGAAACCAGGCTGAACGGCACCGGCCCCGTGCTTTCCCTAGGTTCGTTGCGTTTTCGGGTTTCCAGCGTTGACACCCGTTTCGGCCAGCGATGAAATACCCGCCATCCTGAAATCGATTTCAGGAGAAATCAAGTTACAGCGAGTTCCGCCCTGAGGTGTCGGGCGCTCCGAGAGCCGAATGGCCCCCGAAGCGCTAATTTCAAAGGCAGCGGGCTCGAAAGTGCATGTGATGTCGTTACATGTGCGCTTGTTTGTGAAAACGATGTCAAAACTGGCATCGACCTATATGCCTAAAAGGCGAGGAGACAAGACATGAAGAATCTGATCAAGCCGTTGATGCTGGCCGTGGCTGCGCTGGTCGCTGCCGGCGCGCAGGCGCAGACCACCACCACCCTCACCGTGGCCTCGTTCCCCGACTTCGACCGTGCGGTGAAGGCGGCCATCCCGCTGTACAAGAAGCTGCACCCCGAGATCGAGATCAAGTTGGCGAGCCTCGCCTATGCTGATCACCACACGGCGATGACCACGGCCCTGGCCACCGGCGCCAACCTGCCTGACGTGATGGCGGTCGACAACGGCTTCATCGGCAAGTTCGCCGAATCGGGCGGCCTTGAAGACTTGGGGCGCGCCCCGTACAACGCGCTGCAGTACCGCGCCAAGCTGGCCAAGTTCACCATTCCGCAGGGCATGAGCGGCACGGGTGCGCTGGCTGGCATGCCGGCAGACATCGGCCCGGGCGCCATGTTCTATCGCAAGGACCTGACCGACAAGGCCGGCGTCACCGAGGCCGATCTCACCAAGAGCTGGGAGTCTTACATCGAGGCCGGCAAGAAGGTGAAGGCCGCCACTGGCGCCTACATGCTGGGCAACGCCGTCGACATCAAAGACATCTACATCCGCACCGGCCTCAAAGACGGCGAAGGCATCTACTTCGACAAGAAGGGTGCGCCGCTGGTCACCTCGACCCGTTTCGTGAAGGCTTTCGAGCTGGCCAAGGCGGCGCGCACCGCCGGCATCGACGGCAAGATCGCCGCCTGGTCCAACGAGTGGAGCGAAGGCTTCAAGCGCGACAAGATTGCCTCGCAAATGATGGGCGCCTGGCTGGCCGGCCACCTCAACAACTGGCTCGCCAAGGAGTCGGCCGGCAAGTGGCGCTCGGCCCAGCTGCCCAACGGTGCGTTTGGCTACTGGGGCGGCTCGTTCTACGCCATCCCGAAGAAGGCCGAGCACAAGGCCGCGGCCTGGGAGTTCATCAAGTTCATGAGCCTGAACAAGGAGATGCAGCTCGAAGCCTTCCGCAAGCTCGACGGCTTCCCGGCCCTCATCGAAGCGCAGAACGACCCCTTCCTCGACGAACCCATTGAGTACCTGGGCGGCCAGAAGGCCCGCCAGCTGTGGAAGGTGGCGGCCGACAAGATCCAGGCGATTGCCGTCGACAAGTACGACCCGGTTGCCAACGACGTGGTGAATGCCGAGCTCGACAAGGTGCTTGAGCAAGACAAAGACATCAAGACCGCCCTGGCTGACGCGCAGGCGGCTCTGAAGAAGCGCGTGCGCCGCTGAGCGTTGAACGTTCCGTTCGGGCTGAGCCGGTCGAAATCAGCGTGCGCCGCGGTGCGGGCACTTCGACCAGCTCGGTGCGAACGGAATTCCCGCAGCCCACCCCGCCCCGCCAAGCACACCTGCAGCCATGCCGGCCATGTCAGAACCCCTGATCCCTGAAGCGCTTGCCAGCGCGGCGGCCGCGCCGCCGCGCCGCAAGAAGCGCCTGGCGTTCCGCGACGTGGCGCCGTATGTCTTCATCAGCCCGTTCTTCGTGTTGTTCTGCGTGTTCGGGCTGTTCCCGCTGCTGTTCTCGATCTACCTCTCGTTCCACCGATGGGAGCCCGCCGCGGGTTTGGCGGCCATGAACTGGGTGGGCCTTGAGAACTACATCTACGTCATCACCAACGACGACTGGTTCCACAAGTCGCTCTACAACACCTTGTGGCTGGCCATCGTCTCGGGGGTGCCGCAGCACATGGTGGCCCTGCCGCTCGCCTACTTCCTGCATGTGGCGTTCAAGCGCTGGCGCAACGCCGTGGTGGGCGTCTACTTCCTGCCCTTCATCACCTCCAGCGTGGCCATCTCGCTGGTGTTCTCCACCCTCTTCTCGCGTGACTACGGCGTGGTGAACGCCGCCATCGCCTCGCTCGCTCACGTGCCGGGTTTGGCTTGGTTGCTGCCGACGCAAAACGTCGATTGGGGCCAGCCGTACTACACGAAGTGGATGATCTCTTTCGTGGTGTTCTGGCGCTATGTGGGCTGGAACACGGTGCTGTACCTCTCGGCCATACAGACCATCCCGAAAGACCTGTTCGAGGCCGCGATCATGGATGGCGCAAAGCCGCGCCAGCAGTTTCGCTACGTCGTGCTGCCGCTCTTGAAGCCGATGATCTTCTTTGCCGTCACGCTCACCATCATCGGCAACTTGCAGCTGTTCGAAGAGCCTTTCATCCTGACCGGGGGCACGGGCGGCATCGATCAGGCCGGCAAGACGGCAGCCATGCACATGTACGCCACCGCCTTCATCGACGGTGACTTCGGCACCGCGTCGAGCATCGCCTGGCTGCTGTTCATGCTGATTGCAGGCGTCACCTGGCTCAACAACCTGCTGCTCGGCCAGCGCGAAGGGGCCGCCAAATGAGCGCCGCCAGCTTGAGCTCGCACCGGCTGCAGCCCGCCCAGCTGGGCGCCTACGCCATCGTGCTGAGCGGCGCGCTGATCATGCTGGCGCCCTTCTATTTCATGTTCGTGTTCGCCACGCATGCCGACCGAGAAATCTTGTCGCTGCCACCGCCCCTGTGGTTCGGCTCGGCCTTCCTCGACAACGTGCAGCTGCTGCTCGTGCGCCTGCCGTACTTCTGGCAAAACATGAGCTGGAGCTTGTATGTGGCGCTGGCCGTCACCGCCGCCAACCTGCTGTTTTGCTCGCTGGCGGGCTACGCCTTCGCGATGTTCGAGTTCAAGTACAAAAAGCAGCTCTTCCTGTTCGTGATGGCGACCATGCTGCTGCCCAGCTTCGTGGGCATGATCCCCACCGCGCTCACCATGAGCTGGCTCGGCTGGATGAACCAGCCCAAGGCGCTCATCGTGCCGGCAGCCTGCGGCGCACTCGGCATCTTCATGATGCGGCAGTACATCGCCTCGGCCATTCCGCGCGACCTGATCGACGCTGCGCGCATCGACGGCTGCAGCGAGTTCGGCATCTACTTTCGCATCGTGCTGCCGCTCATCGGGCCGGCCCTGGGCACGCTGGGCCTGGTCACCTTCATCGGCTCGTGGAACAACTTCATGGGCCCGCTCATCGTGATGCGCGACATGGAGATGTACACCGTGCCGCTCGCGCTGCGCGCGTTGCAAGGCACGGGGCAAACACCTTGGGGCGCCATCTGCGCCGGCTCGTCCATCGCCGTGGTGCCGCTGCTCGTGATCTTCGCGTTGGCCTCGCGCCGGCTCATTGAAGGCCTGACCGCCGGTGCGGTCAAGGCCTGAACGCCGCTCACCCGAATTTCGTCTTCATCTTTTGCACACAAGGACTCGACGCGTGACCCAGTTGAAATTTCCTCCCGGCTTTGTGTGGGGCGTCGCCACCAGTGCCTACCAGATCGAAGGCGCGGCCAACGAAGATGGCCGTGGCAAGTCCATTTGGGACACCTTCTCGCACACCCCAGGCACCACTTTCCAGGGCCACACCGGCGATGTCGCCTGCGACCACTACCACCGCTACCCGCAAGACATCGAGTTGATCGCCAGCCTGGGGGTCGATGCTTACCGCTTCTCCATCGCCTGGCCGCGCGTGCAGCCGGCGGGCAAGGGCGCGTGGAACGAGAAAGGCCTGGCCTTCTACGACAAGCTGGTCGACGGCCTGCTGGCGAAAGGCATTGCCCCGCATGCCACGCTCTACCACTGGGACTTGCCGCAAGCTTTGCAAGACGAGGGTGGCTGGGGCGCGCGCGACACCGCCGACCGCTTTGCCGACTACGCCGACGTGATGGGGCAGCGCCTGGGCGACCGACTGGCGAGCTTGAGCACGCACAACGAGCCCTGGTGCACCGCGCACCTGGGCCACCGCGTCGGCCAGTTCGCACCCGGTGCGCGCGACCCACAGCTTGCCATTCAGGTCGCACATCATCTGCTGCTGTCGCACGGCAAGGCTCTGCTCGCGTTGCGCGCCAGTGGCGTGAAAACGCCGCTCGGAATTGTGCTCAACCAGTCGTCGGTGTCGGCTGCCACCAAGAGCGCCGCCGACGCCGCCTTGGCCGAGCGTGAATACGCGCTCTTCGTGCGCTGGTTCATGGACCCCATCTTCCTCAAGCGCTACCCCAAGGCGCCTGGCGTGACGATCTACCCGACGGTGCGCGATGGCGACTTCGACCTGATCGCCCAGCCGCTCGATTTCCTCGGCATCAACTACTACACCCGCATCTGGGCCAGCGCAGAAGAGCCACCGCACCCCGCGCCCGCCCTGCAGGGCGTGAGCGACATGGGCTGGGAGAACTACCCGCAGGGCTTCACCGAGCTGCTGCTGCAGGTGAACCGCGACTACAAGCTCCCCCCGGTCTACATCACCGAGAACGGCATGGCCCATGCCGACGCGCTGGTCGACGGCCGCGTGGCCGACGCGCCGCGCATCGAGTACATGCGCACCCATCTGGCCGCGATTCGCGCCGCGATGGAAGGCGGCGTCGACGTGCGCGGCTTCTTCTACTGGAGCCTGCTCGACAACTACGAGTGGAACTCGGGCTACGACAAGCGCTTCGGCCTGGTTCATGTCGATTACGCCACGCAGGTGCGAACCCCAAAAGACAGCGCGGCTTGGTACCGCAATTTCATCGAGGGAAACCGCTGACATGGCCGCCTTGACCCTGCGCAACATCCGCAAGCGCTACGACAACGATGTCGAAGTTCTGCGCGGCATTGACCTCGACATCGCCGACGGCGAGTTCGCCGTTTTCGTGGGCCCTTCGGGATGCGGCAAGTCGACGCTCCTGCGCATGATCGCGGGGCTGGAAGACATCACCGAGGGTGACATTCGCATTGGCGGCGACCTCATCAACGACGTGCCGCCCGCCCAGCGCGGCGTGGCCATGGTGTTCCAGAGCTATGCGCTCTACCCGCACATGACGGTGGCCCAGAACATGGGCTTTGCGTTGAAGCTCGCTGGCCAGCCCAAGCGCGATGTGCAGCAGGCTGTCGGCCGCGCGGCCGAGATCTTGCAGATCACCCATCTGCTGGAGCGCAAGCCGCGCGCGCTGTCGGGTGGGCAGCGCCAGCGCGTGGCCATAGGCCGCGCCATCGTGCGCAAGCCGCGCGTCTTCTTGTTCGATGAGCCGCTGTCCAACCTCGATGCGTCGTTGCGGGTGCAGTTGCGCATAGAGCTGTCGAAGCTGCACAAGGAAATCGGCAACACCATGGTCTACGTGACCCACGACCAGGTGGAGGCCATGACGCTCGGCGACCGCATCGCGGTGTTCAACGCCGGCCGCGTGGAGCAGATGGGGCCACCGCTTGCGCTCTACGAGCAGCCAGCCAACCAGTTCGTGGCCGGCTTCCTCGGCTCGCCGCGCATGAACTTCATACGCTGCACGGCCGAAGCCAGCCCCGGCCATGCCGTGCTGCTGCGTGTCGACCAGGCCGGCACGCTGAGCCTGCCCGGCGACCTGCCCAAGCTCGAATCGAAGGCGCTGGTGCTGGGCATACGCCCCGAGCACCTGGCGCTCACGCGCACCGAAGACGGCCTGGCCGCGCGCGTCGACCTGCTTGAGCATCTGGGCGACTCGATCATCGTGCACGCCACCCTGCGCGGCACCGACAACACCGTCTCACTGCGCCTGCCCGCCGACCACCTCGGCCTGAGCGCGGGGCAAGACATCGGCATCGCGCCGCTCGCCGCGCGCGCGCTGCTCTTCAACGAAAGCGGCCATGCGCTCGCTTTGCACTGATGGACTCACAGAACACGTGCGCCGGCTCATGCCTGCGCCTCCCCGTTTTGGCCGGCCTTGCCGACCAAAAGCCGCCAATTTGGCGAACCCCCCAACCAACAGGAGACTAGGAGACCCCATGAAAAAGAAGCCTCTGATCATTGCCTTGACGCTCGCCGGCGCAGCCGGTTCCGCTCTGGCAGCACCCCCGATTGAATTTTCCGGCTACATGCGCGCTGGCGTGGGCATCAACACCCGCGGCGGCAACCAGGTCTGCTTCGGCCTGGCCGGCGCCGACACCAAGTACCGCCTCGGCAACGAGTGCGACTACGTGGTTGAGCCCACGTTCGACGCCAAGCTGGCCGAGTACGAAGGCTCGGACTGGCATGTGCGTGTGATGCCTAGCGTTTACAAGGGTTGGGAGTCGGGCCAGGGCGGCAGTGCCGGCAACGGCCCCGACACCCTGACCACGCGCTTCGGCCAGATCTACGCCTACGGCAGCAACATCTCGCAATTGGCCAATGGCCGCGTTTGGGCGGGCCGCCGCTTCTACAACCGTCTGCAGACGGGCATCAACGACCAGTTCCTTGAAAACAATGACGGCAACGGCGCCGGCCTTGAAGACATGGACCTGGGCGTGGGCAAGCTCAGCGTGGCCTTCATGATGGACCCGAACTACGGCATCCGCGATCCGCTGGCCCCGGAAGGCACGGCGGTCACCAACAACCGGTTCTCGCTGCCCATCCGCATGACCGGCATCAAGGACGTGCCGAACGGTGAGCTGGCGATCTACGTGACCCCGTCCAAGCAACTCAAGAGCGATGACCAGTCGACAGGCGCGCCGATCGCACCGGCCTCGCAGCCGAGTGGCCTGGCGGTCGGCATCTACCAGACCTTGAACGGCACCATCCTCGGCGGCAACACCTTGTTCGGTGTGAAGCACGACAAGATGGGCGAGTCGAAGAACACCCGCGGCGTGTTCCAGCAAAGCGCCAACTTTGGTGCCACGGCAGTCGACTTCATCACCGAGTACCGCGTGGCCAAGCGCGCAGCCTCGGGTGGCAACAAGTGGTTCACCGTCGGTGCGCGTGCCGACACCTGGATCGGCGGGCCATTCCGCTTCCTGGTGGAAGCCGGCCACGATCAGGTCAAGCCTGAGAACGGCGGCGACAAGCTCAACATGACCAAGCTGACCGCGGCAGTTGCAGCCTCGGCTGGCAAGGAAGCGGGTTCACGCCCGACGGTGCGTCTGTTCTTGACGCATGCCGCGTGGAACGAGGCTGCACGCCTCAACCTGGGTGGCAACACCAAGGCCGTGTTTGGCGACAAGACAGCAGGCACGTCGATTGGCGTCCAGGCAGAAGCCTGGTGGTGATCGGCCCGGGCTGCTGAGGCGGAGAGGTTTTGCTGCGGTTGGGGGATCGTGTCACACCAGACCCCCGAAGCAGCCCGAGTCGCGGTGACCGGCGCCACGTGTGCCGGTTACCACGGAGTCACCACCGCTTTACCGACATACGGCGGTGGCGGCTAAGAGGAAGAGCGTTGGCCCGGCCCGCAAGGTCGGGCCTTTTTTCGTCTGTCGTTTTCGCCCGCAGTTTCAGCGGCAACCCTGGGGCGCGACGACCGTCCAGTACACGTCGTACAGCGACAGGTCTTGGCTCGGCAGCTTGAACTCCTGCTGGTGCAACAGCGCTGGCCCGGGCAACACCGCGGGTGGTTGGCTGTATACATAAACCGCGCCCGCACGTTTCAGGTCGGCCAGGTCGACCCAGGGCGAGTACGCCGGCACACCGCCCTCGAACACCACCGGGTTCTGGCCCGAGTACACAGACACCATGCCGGCTTCGTAGGTCGGCCCCACCACGTATGCCAAGGGGCAGGGCGTGACGCGCTTCCATTCGCGCATCACCACATCGGCCAGCGTCTGCGCCGGGTAGAACTGGTCGGGCCGGCCGCGATGCGCCAGCGTGCGCGGGTCCCACACCGAGCGCGAGTAGGTGCCCATGGCCAGCGCGTGGGTCACGAGTGCCAGCAGCACCAGCCGTGGCAGCGCGGGTGGGCCCAGGCGGCGCAGCCGCAGGGCGAGCCACAGGCTCACGAACTGAACCGCCTGAAAACCCCAGTGGTCTTGCAGGTTGACGCCTTGCGCCAGGCACAGTGCGGCCAGCACCGTCAGTGGCCACACCAGCAAGCCCAGCAGCCAGGCCTTGCGCTCGGGGTCGCTCACACCCCCGTCGTCGTCGGCAATCTGTGGTGCGGTGCCGCGCAACCACAGCGCCACTGCCGCCATGCACAGCAGCACCCACAGCAGCATGCGCACCTGCAAGGCGGTGAACGACAGCAGCTTGCGCACGCGCCCGCCTGCGGTGAGCTGGTGCAGCGTGCTGGTGCCGTACTTGAGCGTCACGAAGTCATGCTGGGCCATCCACACCACATGAGGCGCAAACACCAGCAGTGAGATGGCCACCGCCAGCACAAGGCCCCACAGGTTGGCGCGCGTGCGCAGATGGCCGGCGCGCCACAGCGCGAGGATCACGCCCACCAGCGGTATCGCCGACTGGTACTTGGACAGCAGCGCCAGGCCACTCGCCAAGCCCAGCAAGATCCACCAGTGCCAGGCTCGCGCTTCAGGCGCCCGGCGCTGCACCGCTTGCGTCGCGCACCACGCGGCGGCGGCAATGCAGCACATCATCACCGAGTTGTGGTTGAGCAGCTGCGCCTTCCAGCTGAAGGCCCAGTGCAGGCCCCACAGCACGGTGGCGAGCGATGCCAGGCGCGCGCCGAGCAGCGCGCGCGCCAGCAGGTAGGTGAACACGGCCGTGCCGGTCACCATCAGCGCCGCCACCAGGTAGGCCGCATACGGTGTCGGGCCGAAAAGCTTGATCGCGATGGACAGCAGCCAGGTGGGGAAAGGCGGGTGCTTGTGGTAGCCCCACTCCATGCTGTGCGCCCAGGTGAACTGCTCGAAGTGGTCGCCCTGCTGGCCCGGGTTGATGAGGGCGGGCATCAACACCCAGCACCACGCCATGGCGAGGGCAAACCACAGGGTGGGGTCGCGCAAGGGCTGACGCGCAGGGGCAGGCAAGACAGGCGTCATGGAGAGAAGCGGCGCGGGTGGTGAAGGCGGTGCGAGCGGTCGGCCAGTGTATCGACGGAGGGAGCGCCAGCTGCGGGTGCAAGTTGCCGCAAGCGATGGAATATGGGGTAATCCGGGGCTGCGTACAGGCCCACACGCCGATGATGAAAGCCTTGAAGGGAAAGGACCACACATGAGCCGCGACATGTGGCGTTTCGCGAGCGAGGTCGGGGCCGCCTTTCTTGCCGAAGCGCGCCGGGTTTTCAGCGGTGAGAGCGACATCGAGATGCTCACCCAGGAAAATACGCGTCTGGTCTGGCGCAGTTGTGGGCGCGACACCGTGGCCGACCTGCGCCTGCGCGCTGTGACCAACCGCGGTCGCGTGCTGGCCCGCTTCGATGCCATACGCGCCATCGCCATCCAGCGAGAGCAGCGTGGCGATTCGCAGGAGACCTGGCATGTTTACCTGAGCCTTGGTGAGCGCAAGCGCATAAAGGTGGCCAGCTCCACCGACGCGACCGATGCGTCCATCCTTGGTGCCCGCCTGAGCACCCTCACCGGAGCCGAGGTGCGGGCCTTTCGATAGCGCCCAGGCGCTCAGGGCGCCATGCCCTGCTCGTCGTGCACGCCGTGGTGGTGGCTGAGAAAGAGCCGCCCTTGAAACCAGCTCGACCAGCCGGCAGCGCGCAGCGCGTCGAGCACCGGGCCTTTCACCTCCGACAGGTCGAGCCGTATGCCTCGGTCCAGCAGCACGGCTTGCAGCGCGCGCAGAGCCTCCAGGCCACTCAGGTCGATGCGGTTGACTGGCGTCATCTGCAACAGCACGCGTCGCGTGTCGGGGTAGGCGTCGAGCTGGCGCGCCACCACGCCCAGCAGCAGACGCGCGTTGATGAACAGCAGGCTCTCATCGATGCGCAGGCTCAATACGCCCGGCGTGAGCTCGGTGGCGTAGCGCGTCACGTTGCGGTAGTGCTCGGTGCCGGCCACGCGCCCAATGAGCGCAGCATGCGGCTGCGCCACGTGCTTGAGCATCAGCGCGATCGACACCAGCACGCCCACGCCCAGCGCCCACTGCGTGCTCTGCAGCACCGTGAGCGCAGCCACCGCAAACATCAGCAGCGCCTCGCCGCGCGAATAGCGCCAGGCGCGAGCAAAGGCGCTCCATTCCACGAGCGACAGCACCGGCAGCACGATGCTCGCTGCCAGCACGGCACGCGGCAGCCAGGCCAGGGGCTCGGCCAGCAGCAGCACCGCCAGCGTCATGAAGAGCGCGGCCCACACGCCGGCCATGCGCGTGCGCGCGCCGGCCTCGGCATTGACCGCGCTGCGCGAAAAGCTGCCCCCCACCGGCATGCCGCCCCCCACCCCGGCGGCCAGGTTGGCCGCGGCCAGTGCGGCCAGCTCCCGCCGCCCGTCCACATGCTCGCCGCGCTGCAAGGCCAGGCTTTCGGCGACGGCGAAGCTGCTGACGAACGTGACCAGTGCGATCAGCGATGCGCCGGGCAGCAGCAGCGCCCACAGCGCGGCGTCGAAAGGCGGCAGCGCGAGAGGCAGGCTCAAGGCGGGCAGTGCACCGACCAACGCCACGCCGTGCGACGCAGCCGAGAAGCCCCAGGCCATCAGCCCGGCGGCGCAAAACACCCCCAAGGGCGACGCCCGCCCGACCAGCACCGCATGCTCGCGTGACAAGTAGCGGCTCGCCAAGCGCAGCAAGCCGCGCCGCGCGAGCACCAGCAAGGCCAGCGCGCCGATGCCGAAGGCGGCCGTCGCTGCGTGAGCCCCGAGGCCGTGCTGCCACCACGCCGCCACGATCGCGCGTGCGTTCGTGCTTGGCGCCGGGCTGCCCAGCAAGGCCGGCAGCTGCGACACCGCAATGGCCACGGCGGCGCCGGTTGAAAAGCCCTGCAGCACCGGCGCGCTCAGCAGCGAGGCCAGCACATCGAGCTTGAACACCGCGGCCGCGGCCAGCAGCAGCCCCACTTCGGCAGACAGCACCAGCGCTGCCGCCGAGGGGCTCACGCCACCAGGCCCGATTGCAGGCGCCATGGCCTGCGCCGTCATCAGGGCGAGCACGGCGGCGGGGCCGACCGAGGTCACGCTGCTGGAGCTCAGCGCGGCATACGCAAGCATTGCCACCAGGCTGGCGTACAGGCCCACTTCGGGTGGCAAGCCCGCCAGCAGCGCATAGGCCAGGCCTTGCGGAATCAGCAGCACAGCCACCACCACCGCCGCGACCAGGTCGTCGCGCAAAGCGGCGTGTCGGTACTGTTGAATACGCGTGGCGAGCAAGCGGGTGGCGAGCATGCAGACGGCTGAAGTCAGGTGCTGCGATTGTGTCGGAGCGGCGCTTCGCATGGCTTGACGCCGCACATGCTGCGCCGCACCATGGCGACTTCAACTGCACGGGAGGCCCGCATGTCCTGGCTCAACTTCAACCCCGAGGTGCACTGGCCCTTCAGCGGCGCGGTCACGCAAGACATACACCCGAGCCTGCTGGCCAAGGCCGGCGACGACGAAACCGAAGTGCGCGTGCTGCGCGAGGTGGCCTCGTACGGGAAGCAGATCGGCGTGATCAGCGACCTGCTGCTCGCACTGGTGGCGAGCGTGCAGCCCAAGAAGCTGGGCGCAGACGGTGAGCACGCGCTCGAGCAGCTGTGCCAGATGGTGGGCGACATCCAGCGCATCAAGGAAGAGCTGCACCCCTTGCCCGACACGCCCGATGCGGCGCGCGCGCTGATCGTGGCACTGAAAGAACGATTTCCCGAGCTGAAGTCGACGTAAAGTGCCGCCTGTTCTGGTGCCACGTCTGCCTTCATGCAAGCTGCTGCTTCCCGCCCCGCACGACCCTCCATCAGCTGTGTCATGCCGGCCTTCAACGAGGCCGAGAACCTGCCGACCTTGCTGGCCCGGCTGCTGCCGCAGCTCGAATCGTTGAGCGACCGTTTCGAAGTCGTCATCGTCGACGATGGCAGCTCTGACGACACCGCCGCCGCAGTCGCACCCTGGGTGGCGAAAGGCGGTGTCGTCAGAGCTGCCATCGTCGACGATGACGACTTCGAAACGGTCGCTCAACGA
>NZ_JBKJOQ010000026.1:0-4043 GCF_046595475.1 Rhizobacter sp. | reverse complement strand
GCAGATGCCGGTGCTGTCTTTCTTGTCGAACGTCGGGATGCGCTCGCGCTCGGCGATTGCACGCACTTCGCGCTTGGTGAGCTGCGCGAGCGGAAACAGGGCTTTCGACAATTGCCGCTGGCTCAGGCGGTGCAGGAAATAGCTTTGGTCCTTCGTGCCGTCCTCCGCCTTGAGCAGCTGGAACGCGCCGTCGACTTCGCGCACGCCGGCATAATGCCCGGTCGCGATGCGGTCGGCGCCCGCCTTCAGGGCGTAATCGAGGAACGCCGCGAACTTGATCTCGTTGTTGCACAGGACGTCGGGGTTCGGCGTGCGGCCCGCCTTGTACTCGGCCAGGAAGTGCGCGAACACCCGTTCCCTGTATTCGCCGGAGAAGTTGACCTGCTCGATGTCGATGCCGATGACATCGGCGACGCTGACCGCATCGACGCAGTCTTCGCGCGACGAGCAGTATTCGTCGTCGTCATCGTCTTCCCAGTTTTTCATGAAGATGCCGATGACTTCATGGCCCTGCTGCTGGAGCAGGTGTGCGCTGACGGCGGAATCGACACCGCCCGACAGGCCGACCACGATGCGTTGGACTTTCATAGGGGCGCAATTTTAGGTGGCAGGTGTCGTGTGGGTGACGCGCAAGGTCTTGGGCCCTGACTAAGCTCGCCGAGCTGGCCTTCTCAGGCCGGCACACGTCTTCAGGGCGGGGTGAAATTCCCCACCGGCGGTATGCCACGCAAGTGGTGAGCCCGCGAGCGCCTTGCGCCTCAAAGGGCAAGGGTCAGCAGACTTGGTGCGATGCCAAGGCCGACGGTCACAGTCCGGATGAAAGAAGATGTGCCGATGCAAGCGCGCTCACGCCAACCCCCGGCGTGAGAGCGCCTGTGTTTGCGCGCCCTGAAATGTTTTTCGCCCACTGTTTTGCGAGGAGCGTTTCAATGTCTCAACCGACCTTCAATTCCTTTCCCTCCCGCCTGCGCGCAGCCCTCAGGGCGCTGCACCAGGGCCGGCCCATCCTCCTGTTCGACGATGACGACCGCGAGAACGAGGCCGACCTCATCGTGGCCGCCGAGCGCATCACGCCCGAGACCATGGCCATGCTGATCCGTGAGGGCAGCGGCATCGTCTGCCTGTGCCTGCCCGACGAGGCACTGCAGCGGCTGCAGCTGCCGCCCATGGTGCCGCGCAACGAGAGCCGCTATGGCACGGCCTTCACGGTGTCCATCGAGGCGCGCCACGGCGTGGCCACCGGCGTGAGCGCGGCCGACCGGGTAACAACCATCCGGGCCGCCATTGCCGACGACGCCATGGCCGAAGACCTGGTGAGCCCCGGCCACGTGTTTCCGCTGCGGGCACACCCTGGCGGCGTGCTGGCACGGGCCGGCCACACCGAGGGCTCGGTCGACCTGATGGTGCTCGCCGGCCTCAAGCCTGCGGCGGTGCTTTGCGAGCTGATGAACGCCGACGGCAGCATGGCGCGCGGCGAGCAGGTGGAGACGTTTGCGCTGACGCACGGCCTGCCCACGCTCACCATCGCCGAGATCGTGCAATGGCGGCGCTCGCAGGAGCTGAGCACTGCCGGCTGAGCAGGCTCAGACCATCCGGAAGCTCGCGTTGCCGCGTGCGATGAGGCGCTCGCCACAGACCACGCGGCATTCTGCGAAAGCGAGGGTGCGGCCCACTTTCAGCACGGTCGGCTGAAACTCCAGCCAATCACCTTGCTGGGCCGCGTCGATGAAATCCAGCGCCAGTGACACCGTCACGGCGCTGGCTTTCTGCGTGCCCGTTTGCTCACGTGCACGGCGCACCACCGACAAGCCCATGGCGTTGTCGGCCAGTGCCGAGATCAAGCCACCATGCGCGAAGCCGCGTGCGTTGCAATGCGCAGTGCGCACCTCCACGGCGAGGTTCACCGCCTCGGCCGTTTGCTGCATAAAGAGCGGCTCCCACGGGTCGGTGAGCGGACTGCGCCGGGTGTGCGGTGTGTAGTCAGTGGGCGTGTTCATCTTGATGCCTTCCGTGTTGCGGGCCAGGGGGGGCGGGTTGGCGCCTGCTTTCGCTTTTTGAGCCAGGCGATGTGCGACACCAGCGTCTTGCGCAACGCTCGCTGTTCGGCGATGAGCGTGTCGACCTCGGCGATGCGCTCGCGCATGTGGTCGACCATCTCGTCGATGGTGAGCGTGCCGCCGCGGTAGCGTGGCAGCGTGCCGCCGATCTGCGCGAGCGAGAAACCGAGGTCACGGCTCATCGAGATGAAGATGACTTCGCGCACCGTGCGTTCAGAGAACTCGCGGTAGCCCGCCGCGCTGCGCTCGGCGCGAATCAGGCCTTGTGCTTCGTAGCGCCGCAGCCGGTGCACCGACACGCCGGTGCGCTGTGCGAGTTCAGACACTTTCATACGTGACAGGCTAGCAAGCCTCGCACTGTGCGAGGGTCACCCACGCGTCAGTTCACGGCTTGATTTCGGGCGCGAAGAGCGTGGTGTCGGGGCTGATCAGCGACAGCGGGTATCGCTTGCCGGCCAGGTAGTCTTCGATGCAGGTCAGCACCAGCTTGCTGCGGTGGCGCTCGCGGCTCGCGTGCAATTCGGGCAGTGTCATCCACAGCGTGCGCACGATGCCTTCGTCGAGCGAGCGCGCCGAGTCGGGCTCGCCCACGTGGCCGGCGTAGGCCAGGCGCAGGTAGGTCACGTCTTCGCAGGTGGCCGGCCGCTGGAAACGCGAGAGGTACACGCCGACCACGCACTCGGGGGTGAAACGGCAAGTGGTTTCTTCCAGCGCCTCGCGCACCACCCCTTGCTCGGGCGACTCACCCGGCTCCAGATGACCCGCGGGGTTGTTGAGCTTCAGGCCTTCGGCGGTGTCTTCTTCCACCAGCAGGAAGCGCTGCTCGCCGTCGATCACACGCTCGATGATTGCCGCCACCGTGACACTGGGTTTCCAACGTTCTGCCATGGCGCGATGGTAGGTGTCGCTGGCATAAGACGTTCTACGGCGGACACGCTCGCACAATGCGTTACGCTCGCGTGTTTTGTAAGTTCGGCGCAAGTTACTGTCGCGTCGGCGACTGAGGAGTGAGATCCATGTTGATTGGGGTACCGCAAGAGACGATGGCCGGCGAAACGCGTGTAGCGATCACGCCTGAGACTGCCAAGAAGCTCAAGGCCCAGGGCCACACCCTGCGCATTCAGTCGGGGGCCGGTGTCGCTGCCAGCGTCACCGACGAGGCCTATCAGGCTGTCGGCGCCGAGATCACCGACCAGGCAGGCGCCTTTGCCGCCGACCTTGTACTCAAGGTGCGCTCGCCACTCGACTCGGAGCTGAGCCTCATGAACACCGGCGCTGCGCTGGTGGGCATGCTCAACCCGTTCGACCGAGACAACCTGCAGCGCCTGGCCGGGGCCGGCGTCACGAGCTTTGCGCTTGAAGCCGCGCCGCGCACCACCCGAGCCCAAAGCATGGACGTGCTCTCCTCGCAAGCCAACATCGCCGGCTACAAGGCCGTGATGATCGCGGCCGACAAGTACCAGCGCTTCTTTCCGATGCTGATGACGGCCGCTGGCACGGTGAAGGCCGCGCGCGTGGTGATCCTCGGTGTGGGCGTGGCCGGTCTGCAGGCCATCGCGACGGCAAAACGCTTGGGCGCTGTCATCGAAGCGAGCGACGTGCGCCCATCGGTGAAAGAGCAGGTGGAATCGCTGGGCGCCAAGTTCATCGACGTGTCATACGACACGGCGGAAGAGAAAGAAGCTGCGGTTGGCGTGGGTGGCTATGCCAAGCCAATGCCGCAAAGCTGGCTTGATCGCCAGAAGGTTGAGGTGGCCAAGCGCGTGGCCGCCGCCGACATCGTGATCACCACCGCGTTGATCCCCGGCCGCGCTGCGCCGGTGCTGGTGACCGAAGAGATGGTCAAGGCCATGAAGCCCGGCTCGGTGATCGTCGATCTGGCGGCGGCGCAAGGCGGCAACTGTCCGCTGACCGAAGCCAACAAGACGGTCGTGAAGCACGGCGTCACTCTGATCGGCGAAACCAACCTCGCAGCGCTGGTGGCGG
>NZ_JBKJOQ010000125.1:0-8954 GCF_046595475.1 Rhizobacter sp. | reverse complement strand
CGAAAGTCGGGCATGTGCAGGTCGCGCAACAGCAAGCCGCCATTGGCGTGCGGGTTGGCGCCCATACGCCGCGCGCGCACCGGTGCGAGCTCGGCCAGCTCGGGGATCAACCGGCCCTGCGCGTCGAACAGCTCTTCGGCGCGGTAGCTCTTGAGCCAGTCGTCGAGCAAAGCGAGGTGGCCGGGGTGGGTGGCGGGGTCGCTGATCGGCACTTGGTGGGCGCGGAATGTGCCTTCGATCTTCAGCCCGTCAACCTCTTTCGGCCCGGTCCAGCCCTTGGGCGAGTCGAGCACGATCATCGGCCAGCGCGGGCGCACTGCCTTGCCGGTGGCGCGCGCATCGATCTGCGCAGTTCGGATTTGCACGACCGCCTGGTCCAGCGCTGTGGCCATCGCCTCGTGCATCAAGGCCGGCTCATGGCCGGCCACGAAGATCGGCGTCCAGCCATAGCCGCGCAGCAGCTGCTCCAGCTCTTCGTGGGTGATGCGGGCAAGCAGCGTCGGGTTGGCGATCTTGTAGCCGTTCAGATGCAGGATCGGCAGTACCGCACCATCAGTCACCGGGTCGAGAAACTTGTTGGAGTGCCAGGCGGTGGCCAGTGGCCCGGTCTCGGCTTCGCCGTCACCGACCACGCAAGCGACGATCAACTCAGGGTTGTCAAACGCCGCACCAAACGCATGGCTGAGCGAGTAGCCCAGCTCACCGCCTTCGTGGATCGAGCCCGGGCACTCGGGCGACGCGTGGCTCGGGATGCCACCCGGAAACGAGAACTGCCTGAAGAGCTTTTGCATGCCCGCGACGTCTTGGCTGATGTCGGGGTAGACCTCGCTGTAAGTCCCTTCGAGGTAGGTGTTGGCCACCACCGCCGGCCCGCCGTGTCCTGGCCCCGAGACGTAGATCATGTCGAGGTCGTACTTCTTGATGACGCGGTTCAAGTGCGCGTAAATGAAATTCTGCCCCGGCGTCGTGCCCCAGTGTCCGAGCAGCATGCGCTTGATGTCGGCCAGCGCGAGCGGGCGCCGCAGCAGCGGGTTGTCGTACAGGTACATCTGGCCGACCGACAGGTAGTTGGCCGCGCGCCAGTAGGCGTCGATGCGCTGGCACATGTCTGGCGTCAAGGTACTTGTGCTCATGGAGGGATCGACCCAAGGGTCGCCTTAAAGTTTCGCGGTCCGCAGGCGCAAGGCGCTTTTATGTCCAGACCTGATGACCAGGCCGGGCCGCATGCGGCCAGTGAAGCACTCTCACCGGCGCGGGTCTGTGCGCGAGCGCACGCAGGGCCACAGGCAGGCGAAGCCCGTGTCAGCGGCAATGACCACCACTTCCAGAGCCACCCGCAGGGGGTGGTGTCCACAGCGGATTCTTCTCGCTGATGCCGTCACGCTTGGCAGCTCTCAAGCGCAAGGCATTGGTGATGACGGACGCCGAGCTCAAGCTCATCGCCAGCGCCGCGACCATCGGTGACAGCAGCCACCCGGTGAACGGGTACAACACGCCTGCCGCCAGCGGCACCCCGAGCGAGTTGTAGACGAACGCGAAGCCCAGGTTCTGCTTCATGTTGGCGATGGTCGCCTCTGAGATCTCGCGCGCCCGCAGCATGCCGCGCAAGTCGCCCTTGACCAGGGTGACCTGGGCGCTGTTCAACGCCACGTCGGTGCCGGTACCCATCGCGACACCAACATCGGCCTTCGCCAAGGCCGGCGCATCGTTGATGCCGTCACCAGCCATCGCGACGATCTTGCCTTCGCGCTGCAGGCGATCAACCAGCGCCAGTTTGTCGGCTGGCTTCACCTCGCCGTAGACCTCGTCGATGCCGAGCTTGGCGCCTACGGCCTTGGCGGTGGTGAGACCGTCGCCGGTGGCCATCACCACGCGGATGCCGGCGGCCTTGAGGCCGGCGAGTGCTTCTGCGGTGCTCGCCTTGATCGGGTCTGACACCGCCAGCAGCCCGGCCAGCTTCTCATCCACAGCGAGGTACATCACGCTCGCCCCTTCGGACCGTAAGGCCTCTGCACGCTCTTTGAGGGCTTCGACCTCCACCTTCAGCTCGGTCATCAGCGCCGTGTTGCCGAGCGCGAGCCGCCTGCCGCCCACACTGCCTCGCACGCCAATGCCGGTGCTCGACTCAAAGCCTTCGGGCTTTTCAAGCTGCAGCTTGCGTTCGCGCGCGGCACGCACGATGGCATCGGCCAGGGGGTGCTCGCTGCCCTGATCCAAGCTGGCCGCAAGCCGCAGCACCTCATCTTCAGCGAAGCCCGCGGTCGCAACGGCGCGCTCGAAAGTCGGCTTGCCTTCTGTCAGCGTGCCGGTCTTGTCCACCACCAGCGTATCGACCTTGCGGAAGTTCTCGATCGCTGCTGCGTCGCGAAACAACACACCTTGTGTCGCGGCCCGGCCGGTGGCCACCATGATGGACATGGGCGTCGCCAAGCCGAGCGCGCACGGGCAGGCAATGATGAGCACAGCGACCGCATTGATCAGCCCATAGACCCAGCTGGGCTGCGGCCCAAAAAAGCCCCAAGCGAAGAACGTCAACAGCGCAATCGCCACCACCGTGATGACGAAGTAGCCGGCCACACTGTCGGCCATGCGCTGCATAGGCGCCTTGGAACGCTGGGCGGTCGCGACCATTTGCACGATCTGCGCCAGCATGGTTTGCGAGCCGACGCGCTCGGACTGCATGATGAGCGCCCCCGAAGTGTTCAAGGTGGCGCCGATCAGCTTGTCGCCGGCGGCCTTCGAGACCGGCAGGGGCTCACCCGTCAACATGGACTCGTCGACCGCGCTGCTGCCTTCGGTCACCACCCCGTCGACCGGCACCTTCTCGCCAGGGCGTATGCGCAGCGCGTCGCCCACATGCACATGGGTGATGGGCACGTCTTCTTCGCTGCCGTCGGCATTGATGCGGCGGGCCGTTTTTGGCGCCAAGCCGAGCAGCGACTTGATCGCGGCCGAGGTTTGCGACCGCGCTTTGAGTTCAAGAAGTTGACCCAGCAAGGTCAGCGAGATGATGACGGCCGCCGCCTCGAAATACACCGATACCCGACCCATCGAGACGAACGAGGCCGGGAACAGGCCGGGGGCCACTGTAGCCACGACGCTGTAGACGAACGCCGCGCCGGTGCCCAGCGAGATGAGCGTCCACATGTTCGGGCTGCGGTGCACCAACGACTGCCAGCCCCGCACAAAAAACGGCCAACCGGCCCAGAGCACCACGGGCAAGCTGAGCACCATTTCGATCCAGCTTTGCGTGGCCATCTCGCACCACTGCAGGCGGTGGCCGACCATCGCCAGCACCATGACCACCACACTCAGCGGCAGCGTCCACCAGAAGCGGCGAGTGAAGTCGGCCAGCTCGGGGTTTTCGTCGTCGTCCAGGCTGGGCATGGCCAGTTCGAGTGCCATGCCGCACTTGGGGCAGCTGCCCGGGTGGTCTTGTCGGATTTCGGGGTGCATCGGGCAGGTGTAAATCGCACCTGTGGCGGGCGGCTGCGCTGGCGCGTCATGCCCCTCTGGCGTCTTGGCGGAAGCCCGCTTGCCGAGGTAAGCCTGTGGGTTAGCCGAAAATTTGCCAAGGCAGCCCGCGCTGCAGAAGTAATAAGGCTTGCCCTCGTGCTTCAGAGTGTGGGCCGACGCGGTGGTGACCGCCATGCCACACACGGGATCTTTCAATTCGTCTGCCACTTCTGCCCTTTGATTTGTTTTTGCGTCGGCTGATCCAGCGGCGGTATGTGCGTGCATGTTCATGGCATCAACCCGGCTTTGACGACGATGGTTTGCTGCCGCTCGTCTCGTCGTGGTGTTTGTGCTGCCCATGTCCGCCGTGCCCGTGCATCAAGTGCATCAAGGGGCAAGCGATCAGCAAGAGGTAAATCCAGGAACTTCCCACATGCGCCCAGTGCTCACGCAACAGATAGAAGCCGCCGATCATCGCCAGCATCACCACCGCAACCTTCCAGCGGCGGCGGCCCGTCGATGGGCCATCTGGTATCCATCGTGCATCGTGCGACGTGTCGTTCATGTCATCACTCCCGTTGGTAAGGACAGCTTGCGCGCAAGCTCAAAGCCAAAGATGGCCCCTCCCATCGTGGCAATGTCAAGGCTGGGCGGCAAGACCACGCCGCCTGGTCGGATCGCGGCGCGGCCTGGTGCACCGCTCAGGCGGGCCCGCCCGTGTGACGGTTCAGCAGCGCCTTGCGCTCCTCGCATTCGCCGGGGGGCGAACGGTGGTCATCTTCACGGCTTGGCCGGAGCCTGCGGCATGCGGTCCATCATCATCTGCATCATGGATTGCATCATCTCCATGCGCTGTTCCATCATTTGACCGGGCATGGCCATGTCGCCTGACATCGGCCCCTTGCCCATCATGCCGCCCGGGCTCATGCCACCCATCATGGCCATGCCCCCCTGCATGAGCTTCATCTGGTCCGCCATCAGGGCATTTTTGTCTTCCGGCGTCTTGGCGTGCTCCATCTTCTGGTGCATCTCGCGCATGGCCTCCATGTGCTCATTCATTCGTGCCATGGGTCTGTTGACGCCACCCATTGGCATCGCACCTCCAGTGGTGGACGCGGTGGGCTCGGGATGATGCGCCGCGGAATCGACAGGCGTCTGCGCGCACCCGACGAGACCAAACGTGGTTGCGGCCGCAGCAACGCAGAGAGCTCGAAGTGATTTCATGATGAATTCCTGTGTGTTGAGAAATGGTTTTTGCCCGAACGTTGCGCCGTGACAGCTCTATCGGGCGATACAAGTGCTGGCGGCTGAGGTCAGCCCCCCTTGTCGGCGCTTCGCCGCACCGCGTCTGTGCGCAAGCGCACCCACGGCAAGGGCGGCGGGCATCTGAGCTTCGCGCCCTGAGGGACCGACAAACCTCGACTGCAATCGCATCCTAGGTTCGCAGCAGGTGCGAATCGTTGATGCAGATCAATCCAGGCGGTGCGACGGCCGCGGGGCATGTTCGTCACCGCACAGACGCCCTGGTCACATGAGCCGCACCATCTATCGCACTCGACCGACAGCGGCCCTACCTGTAGCCCCACGGACTGAAAGTTGAGAAGCCGCACACCAGCCCGTGCGGTGAAGACTCTTCAACCCCAAAGGCCACTTTGAAATGAACCCAGAAATCACACACTCAGGTGCGTGGGGAATCGCGGTGATCATGGTCGTGATCGCCTCATGGATCGTCTACCACTACCTGGCCCCCAAATCATGGCGAGAGTGGGCCAGCGCCGGTCTGGTCCAGGCCTTTTTGATCGCGCTCTACGCGGAGATGTATGGGTTCCCGCTGACCATCTACCTGCTGGCGCGCTTCTTCGGGCTCGACCGACCAGACCTGAGCGCCAGCCTGTGGTCCACCCTGCTCGGTGTGGGCGAACTGGGCATGATGATTTCGATGGTGCTGGGCTACGCACTGCTCTTCGTCGGCCTGGGCCTGTTTGCGCAAGGCTGGCGCGAGCTCTATCGTGCACGCCGCGATAACCGCCTCGCCGACGACAAGCTCTACGGGCTCGTCAGGCATCCGCAGTACACGGGGCTGTTCATCGCCTTGTTCGGCGAAGGCATCGTGCACTGGCCTACCCTGTTTTCGGTGGCGCTGTTTCCGGTCATCGTGCTGGCCTACACGCTGCTCGCTCGACGCGAGGAGAAGAACATGGCGCAACAGTTTGGCGCCCGGTACGAGACCTACCGGCAGCGCGTGCCGATGTTCTTTCCTAAGCCGGAACTCTGGCGCCGGCTTCTCACTCCCACCGAGCCTGCCCCGGGTGCCAAAGACTGACGGTGCAAATCACCGCTGCTCATTGGCGCTCGCCCCGGGGCCCGGCCCCGTTCATCCACGGAGAAACCACCATGCAAACCTTCAAATTCGACGTCCAAGGAATGACCTGCGGCGGCTGCACTGGCAGCGTGCAGCGCGCGCTCAGCAAGATCGACGGCGTCAGTCATGTTGACGTATCGCTGAGCCCCGGCTCTGCCACCCTGGACGCCGACACCGCACGCGTAACGCCCGCCCAGATCGAGTCCGCGATCAGCAGCCTTGGCTACCCGGCCAGGCTGCACACGGCAGAGGCATGAGCCCACCGGCCGCCCCACGGGCGAATGCCGATAGGTGCAGCCTGAAGGTAGACCGACGCCATCCAGTCACAGCGCCTGGCGCGCTGACCCCACTCACAAAGGATCCACCATGAAAACCAGCGCCATTGAAGTGCACGACATGCTGTCGGTGTTCAGCGTCGACGAAGTCGAGAAGCGCATCGGCGAGGTGCCGGGTGTCCAGAGCGTGACCGTGAACTTTGCGGCCGGCAATGCCACCGTGCGCTACGACGAAACACAGCTTGAGGCGAGCGATATCAAGTCGGCCGTGCGCCAACGCGGCCTTGATGCAACCCCGCCCGCTGCGACCGCGCCGGACGAGGGCCACGCTGGGCATTTACCGCCCGCCGCACCTTCCGAGCCCTCCAAGTCGGCATCACCTGCGAGTGCTGCCGGCGCACCTGCGGCCGATGCTTCTGTGGACGCGGCACCGCCGGATGCACCGCCAGCCAAACCGGCGGATGCGCCTGCTGGCGATGCCCAACCGGCCGAAGCCGCAGCCGAGAAAGCATAGGTTCGTTGGCTACCCTCGAAGTCAAACGCATGTGGCACTTGACCCAGCCACTTTGAATGGGCCAGCAACTGCTCTGCAGGAGATCACCATGACGACAGCAACACAACGCAACGTGCTCGGTTTGCCACCGGCGTTGAGAACTGCCCAGGCAGCCATGCAATCGGCCGAAGTGCAGAAGATGCTGCGCAGACTGTCCGCGCACGGGCTGGGCATATGCATGCCGCACATGCACGACGAGAAGACCGGCGAATTCCAGCCGCTTCCCGATCGGCTCGTGCAAGTGGAGGCTGGCCTGGAGGTGAGCTTCCGACCCGCGACAGAAATCGCAACACAGGCCGGTCGCTTTCTGCCCGTGGCCTGGTTTTGGCGCGATGGCATGTCGATGCCGTCGGCCGTCTGCGAGATGGTGCAGAACGATGACGGGCCAGACGATGAGGAGACCCCCGTCAAACACAAGATGGCAACGCGGAACTGATCCCATTCAAGCGCTCGGCCGGCTTCATGGCACCGGCAAGAACCTCTGCACATGAAGCCGAAGAAGGAATCACGATGAAGACCAGCGTTATCGAAGTTCACGCCATGCTGTCGGTGCTGCGCGTGGACGAGGTGGAAAAGCGGATCGGCGAAGTGCCTGGCGTCGAAAGCGTGACCGTGAATTTCGCTGCCGAAAACGCCACCGTGCGCTATGACGAGACGCGACTGGAAGTGGCCGACATCAAGTCGGCTCTGCGCCTGCGTGCGCACGAGCCCGCCGCGCCCACTGGGTCGGCGGAGCATGCCATCGAGGCTGCACCCATTGCGGCTGCCGCGACGAAAGCGCCTCCGGCAGCCGCTTCTTCCACACCAGCGGCCACACCAGCGACGATGCCAGCGCCCAGCGCCGATGCCATGCCTGAGGGCATGGTGATGGCGGGTATGGCTTCGCCCACCGGCGATGCACCCAAGCCAATCCCCTCTCCCGACTCGGCGCCGCCGGTGGCGGCCACATCCCTATTTCTGAAGCTGAAGTCGTGGCTTTCGCCGGCAACGTCCGAAGACAAGGCCGCCTCGCCAGCGCCGGCTGCGGCCGACCACAAAGGCCACGGTAGCCACGGCGACACATCGTCGCCCATGTCTGCCGCCATGGCCCAAGAGATGGGCCACAGCGGCAACATGGATCTGCCGGCGATGGTGCGCGACATGCGCAACCGCTTCTGGATTTGCCTGGTGTTCACCGTTCCCATCTTCATCTACTCGCCAATGGGCAACATGTTCGCGGCCCCCGCGCCGCCCTTCGGTCTGCCCCTCAACCAGTGGCTGTTCGGCCTGGCCAGCGCTGCGGTTGTCTACCCGAGCTGGTCGTTCTTTGTGTCGGCCTGGCGGTCGCTGCTGAAACGAAAGCTGACCATGGCGACGCTGGTCGTGCTCAGCGCGGGCACGGGTTACCTGTTCAGCGTCGGCGCCACCTTCTTTTTCGAGAGCGATCAGTTCTTCGAAGCGGTCTCCATGCTGATGGTGTTCATTCTGCTCGGCCACTGGTTGGAGATGCGAGCCCGTGCGGGTGCCTCGTCGGCCATCAAGGCGTTGTTGAAACTGACCCCTGCCAAGGCCTTCGTGCTGCGCAAAGGCGCTGAGGTCGAGGTGGCGACCGCCGACGTGGTGGTGGGCGACATCGTCGTGATCCGTCCGGGCAACAAGATCCCAGTGGACGGCACGGTCGAGTCGGGTGATTCACTGGTTGATGAATCGATGCTCACCGGCGAGTCGATGCCGGTGCAAAAAGGCCCGGGCGCCAAGGTGGCGGGTGCCACCATCAACACCAGCGGCACCTTCCGATACAAGGCCACCAAGGTCGGCTCCGACACCGCGCTGGCGCAGATCGTCAAGCTTGTGCAAGAGGCGCAAAACTCCAAAGCGCCCGCGCAGTTGCTGGCTGACAAGGCGGCGCAGTGGCTGGTGGTCGCCGCTATTGGCATCGGGCTGCTGACCTTCGCGGTGTGGTTCTGGTGGGTCGGCCAGCCGCTGCTGTTCGCCGTCACGCTGACCATCACGGTCTTCGTCATCGCCTGCCCTGATGCGCTGGGTTTGGCCACACCGATGGCGGTGATGGTCAGCACCGGCCTGGGGGCTGCCAATGGCATCTTGTTCAAGAACGCCTCGGCGCTGGAAGACGCCACCAAGCTCAACGTCATCGTCTTCGACAAGACCGGCACACTCACCGTCGGCAAGCCTGAGGTGGTGGATATGGTGATGGACGAAGGCATCACCGAAGATGTGCTGTTGCTCGCGGCCGCTGCCGTCGAACAGGGGTCGGCCCACCCGTTGGCGCAGGCCATCCTGCGACGCGCTGCAACGCTGAAGGTCGTCG
>NZ_JBKJOQ010000097.1:0-61384 GCF_046595475.1 Rhizobacter sp. | reverse complement strand
TCCTTGAAGGCCTTGGCAGTGTTGATCGCGTCTTGCCCTTGCATGGCGTCGACGACGAACAGCGTTTCAACCGGCTTCACGGCGGCGTGCAGGTCGGCGATCTCTTTCATCAGCACGCCGTCGATCGCCAGGCGGCCGGCGGTGTCGACCAGAAGTACGTCGAAATAATGCTTGCGCGCGTAGTCGAGTGCGGCCAGCGCGATGTCGACCGGTTTGTCGATGGCGCTGGACGGGAACCACTCTGCGCCGGCCTGCTTGGTCACCTGCTTCAGCTGCTCGATGGCGGCGGGGCGGTAGACGTCGGCCGAGACCGTCAACACCTTCTTCTTGCGCTTCTCGATCAGGTGTTTGGCCAGCTTGGCGGTGGTGGTGGTCTTGCCCGCACCTTGCAGGCCGGCCATCAAGATCACCACCGGCGGCTGGGCCACGAGGTTGATGTCGGACACGCCCTCGCCCATGGTGGTCGCGAGCTCGCGGTTGACGATGCCCACCAGCGCCTGGCCGGGCGAGAGCGAGCCCACCACCTCGGCACCCAGCGCTTTCTCCTTCACGCGGGCGACGAAGTCGCGCACCACGGGTAGCGCCACGTCGGCTTCGAGCAAGGCCATGCGCACCTCGCGCAGCATGTCTTGCACGTTGCTTTCGGTGATGCGGGCCTGGCCGCGCATCGTCTTCACGAGGCGGCTCAGTCGGTCGGTAAGGGCAGAAGCCATGGGGAGGGCGTGCACGAGAACTCGGCACGCGAAAGTACACTGTGGCGATGATTTTATCGTCGGGCCCTTCGGGGGCATCCAACGCACCCGCCATGCTTGCGCTGTGGGTACCGAGTGCGCTAGCGCTGCTGGCCTACGCCGCCGCCGTTGTGCTGCGCGAAGAGTCGTCTGGCCCGTGGCCGCGCCGGGCATTGTTTGTCGGCTGGTTGGCGCATGCCGTGGCCATCGTGATCGACATGGCGGGCGTAGGCAGCGCCTTGCCGGGTGCGCGCTTCGGCTTTGCACCGGCGTTGTCGGCCACGCTGTGGCTGGTGTTGGCGGTGTACGCCGTCGAAAGCCGCTGGTTGCCCTTGCCCGGTGTTCGCCACACGCTTGCGGGCCTGGGCATGGTGGCGGTGGGGCTCGCCGCCGCCTTCCCTGGTGAGTTCAGGCCGCAAGCGGTGTCGGCCTGGGCACCGCTGCATTGGGCGCTGGGCATTGCGTCGTATGGCTTGTTTGGCGCGGCGGTCTTGCACGGCGCCATGCTTGACAACGCCGAGCGCCAGATGCGGCTCAAGTCGCAAGGTGGCACCGGCATGCCGCTGCTGCGCCTCGAGCGCTTGACCTTCCAGTTCGTCACGGCCGGCTTCGCGTTGCTGTCGGCCACTTTGTTGCTGGGTTGGTGGTTCTCCAGCCCATGGCATTGGGATCACAAGGCAGTCTTCTCGGTGCTGGCTTGGTTGGTGTTTGCCGGCTTGCTGGCCGGGCGCCAAACGTTAGGCTGGCGGGGGCGACGTGCCGTGCGCGGCTTGTATGCCGGCGCCTTGCTGCTGCTGCTGGCCTATGTGGGCTCGCGCTTCGTGCTAGAGGTGCTGCTGCAGCGGCCCATCGCTTGAAAGAAGCCGAATGAAATTTCTGATCCTGATCATCGTGGTGGTGGGTGTGCTGTGGTTGATGCGCAGCCTGCGCAAGCCCCATCTGCCACCGACCCCGCAGCAGCCGCCCCAGGTGCAAAACGAAGACATGGTGGCGTGCGTGCAATGTGGCATGCACCTGCCGCGCAGCGAGGCCTTGCCAGGCCTGGGCGGTGTGTTCTGCGGCGAAGCCCACCGCAACGCTTATGAAAGCGGGCGGAGCGGCTGATGGCGAGCGCATCGCGCGGCAGTGATCGGCGCGGTTCCGACCGACGCCGTGCCGCTGCGGCGGCCGCCGCACCGCGGCAGCGTGTGGCCGACGAGTCTTGGTTCGGCGCTCTGGGGGTCGATGGCGACACCCAGTTGCGAGATGACGTCCCCTCTACAGAAGACGAGTCGCGCTACGACGGCAGCTGGGCCACCATGGGTGAGAGCGAGACCGACTCCCGTTTCCTCACCCGCCAAGCGCGCCGCATCGTCGGCTCGGGGCAGACGGCGTTCCAGCGCATCTACGGCGCCTTCATCGCGGCGCGGGCGGCGCTCGGCATTGCGCTGATCGCCACGGTGGGCGTGGCCGGCGTGTTCGGCGTGCGCCCCGCGTTGACGGTGATGTTGGCGAGCGTGGCCTATGCGGGGCTGGCGCTCGCGATGTGGGCCTTGCCGCGCTACCGGCGCCCGGCTGCGCCCAGAGCTCTGGCTCGGCTGCGCAGCCCCCAATGGCTGGCCACCATCGGGGTCGACATCATCTGCTTCACGGCGCTGCACGTGCTTTCTCCGTCGGCCAGCCTCAACTACGTGGCCTTGCTGGTGCTGCCGGTGCTGATGGCGGGTGTGCTCACACCGCGCCTGGTGGCGTTGGCCACAGCGGCCATCGTGACGCTGGCCTTGCTCATCATTGCGGTCTTGGGGGTGTTGGCCGGTGGCGACGTCACCTTGCTGATGACGCAAGCCGGTCTCGCGGGCAGCGGCTTCTTCGTCATCACCTTGCTGGCGGGCGAATTGGCCGGGCGCCTGGCGCGCGAAGAGCTCACCGCCAAAGGCAGCCTGGAGTTGGCGCGCCAGCAGGCGCAGCTGAATCGCCTGGTGATCGAAGAGATGCAAGAAGGCGTGCTGGTGGTCGACCGGCGCGGTCGTGTGCGTGCGGCCAACCCTGCTGCGCGCGGCTTGCTGGCGCCGGAAGGAATGTGTCGCGAGGCGCCTTTTCAACTGCGCGGCGTGGAGGCTTGGGGCAGCTTGGTGAAATCGGTGGAGCGCGCCTTTGCCGAAGCCAGCTGGCCCGAGGCCGGCCGCGATGTGCTGCTTGACTTCGATGGCGCCCCGGCCCGCACGCTGCGCGTGCGCATGCGTTTCACGCGCCGCCGCGAGCCGAAGGCAAGCGAAGAACTGTGCGTGCTGTTCGTCGAAGACGTGCGCAGCATGCAGGCCCGCACCCGGCAGGAGAAGCTGGCCGCCATGGGCCGCGTGTCAGCCGGAATCGCGCATGAGATTCGCAACCCGCTCGCGGCCATCTCGCAGGCCAACGCCTTGATGGCCGAAGACGCCACCACGCCGACGCAGCGGCAGCTTACCCGCATGGTGTCCGACAACGTGGAGCGGCTCAAGCGCATCGTCGACGACGTGATGGAGGTGGCGCCTAGCGACGTGCAAGCCATGGGTGCCATCGATGCCAATGCCTTGGTGGCCGCTGTTTGCGTGGAATGGGCGCGCACCACAGGGGTGACCTTGGGTGAGCAGAGCGTGCTGCGAGCCGAGCTGCCCGACGAGCCGGTGGGCGTGGTGTTCGACGGAGAGCATCTGCGCCGCGTGTTGATCAACCTGCTCGACAACGCCTATCGCCACGCCAGCAAGGTGCCTGCAGCCGTGCGCTTGCGCCTGGCGGTAAAGGACGAGACGCATGCGGTGCTGAGCGTGGCCAGCGACGGGGCGCCAATCCCGCCGGATGTAGAACGCTACCTGTTCGAACCCTTCTTCTCCACACGCAGCCGCGGGACGGGGCTGGGCTTGTATATTTGTCGTGAACTGTGCGAGCGCTACGGTGCTCGCATCGACTACCGGCTGCGCAGCACCGCCGACCCCAACCGAAACGAGTTTTCCGTCGCAATGCGCCGCCAGACACTGTCTGCAGATGCAGCCACCGAAGCCCGACTCCACCTGACCCCATGACACTTTCAACTTGTTCAGCATGGGCCGAGCGCCGGGCCGCCCTCAAGCGGGCCCACATCCCAATGGGGGATCGCCGAACGTATTCGCTCGGCGAGGGGCGGTCATGACCTCACCTTCGCATTTCAGTTTGCTGGTCGTGGACGACGAACCCGACTTGCGCACGCTCTATGAGCTGACCTTGTTGCGCGAAGGGTATGACGTCGAGACGGCGGGCACGGTGGAAGAGGCGCTGCTGCATTTGAAAGACCGTACCTACAGCGCCGTCATCACCGACATGCGCCTCCCCGATGGCACGGGCCTCGATCTGTTGCGCCGGCTCGAAGAAACCGGCCGACGCGAAAAGGCCATCGTGATCACCGCCTATGGGTCGGCCGAAAACGCGGTCGAAGCCCTCAAGGCAGGCGCTTACGACTACCTCACCAAGCCGGTCGACCTGAAGCAGTTTCGCGCCGTGGTGGCCTCGGCGCTTGGGCGCAGCGCATCCACCGTGCCAACCATCGTGCCCTCGAGCTTGCCGTCTGAAAGCGGCGCACCGCCACGGCGCGTGGTTTCACCCGAAGTGGCGCCTGCGCCAGCCGTGGTGACCAGCCAGGCGATGGGCCGCATGGCCGGCCAGTCGGCTGCCATGCAGCAGGTGCGGGCCTTGGTCGACAAGGTGGCGCGCAGCATGGCGCCCGTGCTGGTGAATGGCGAGTCCGGCACTGGCAAGGAGTTGGTGGCGCGTTCGATCCACGAGGTGAGCCCGCGCGCCGGCCAGCCCTTCATCGCGGTGAATTGCAGCGCCATCCCCGAGCACCTTCTGGAGGCTGAATTCTTCGGCTACCGAAAAGGCTCGTTCACCGGTGCTGCCGAGGACCGCGAGGGCTTCTTCCAGGCGGCCAACGGCGGCACCTTGTTCCTAGACGAGATCGGCGACCTGCCGCTGGCGATGCAGAGCAAGCTGCTGCGCGCCATTCAAGAGCGCTCGGTGCGCCCGGTGGGTGCCGTCAGCGAGCAAGCCGTCAACGTTCGCCTTCTGAGTGCCACGCACAAAGACCTGGGCGCCGAAGTGCAGGGCGGGCGCTTCCGGCAAGATTTGTATTACCGGCTCAATGTCATCCAGATCCGCGTGCCGCCCTTGCGCGAGCGGCTCGAAGACCTGCCTGCCATTTGCGACCGCGTGCTTGCTCGCATCTCGCGCGACGCGGGGGTGTCGCCGCCGCCGCGCATGACCCGCGATGCCCTGGTCTACTTGGCCCGCTACGGGTTCCCGGGCAATGTGCGCGAGCTCGAAAACTTGCTGCACCGGGCGGTGGCGTTTGCGGGTGGCGAGCTCATCGACGTGTCTGACCTCGGCGCGCTCGATCTTGCGCTGGGAACCGGCGACGTGCCGTCGCTGAGCGGTGCGCCCGTGGTGGTGCCGGCGCCTCCAACGCCGGCAGCGCCACCGCAGCCGCCGGCTCCCGCGCCTTTGCCCACCGACCTCGCCGCCTACCTCGACGATATGGAACGCGACGTGCTCGAACGGGCCCTGGAGCGCTTCCGCTACAACCGCACCGCCGCGGGTGCCAGCTTGGGCCTGTCGCTTCGACAAATGCGCTACCGCATGGCCCGTCTGGGCGTGCACGTGGGCGGCGAGCCTGACAGCGCCGACGGCGGCGAGCGCAACGATGACTCATGACGCCTCACGGCGCTGACGCCGGCTGGTTGCCCGAGGCACGGCATTGCCTGTCGCCCAATTTCGGCCCGCGCTCTGACGGTGTCGAAATCAACCTTGCTGTCGTCCATTCCATCAGCCTGCCGCCTGGCGTTTACGGTGGCGACGAGATCGAGCGTCTCTTCACCAATAGGCTCGACTGGGAGGCCCACCCGTATTTCGGCGAGATACGCGGCTTGCAGGTGTCCTCCCATTTCGTCATCCGGCGAAACGGCGAGTTGCTGCAGTTCGTCTCGTGCGACCAGCGTGCGTGGCACGCCGGTCAGTCGTCGTGGCGGGGGCGTGCAAACTGCAACGACTACTCCATCGGCATCGAGCTAGAAGGGCTGGAGGGCGAGCGCTTCGAGGCGGCGCAATACGACGCGCTGGCAGCGGTGCTGCGCCACCTGTCGCAGCGTTATCCACTGCAAGCGGTGGTTGGCCATGAGCACATCGCGCCCGGGCGCAAGCTCGACCCGGGGCCAGGCTTCGACTGGCCGCATCTCGCCGCGCTGACGGGCTGGCCTGGTCGGTATTTTCCCGAGGGCGCGGCAGGCGCTTGCTGAGGCGAGGGGCAGCGCCGCTTGGCGCAACGCCAGCATTCGCGGGCGCCTGCGGCGCAAATCCGCTGCTATGTCGCAACCCGTGCCGAATCATCGCTTCGAAGGCTGCGAGGGCGCGCGCTGAAGCGTCCACCGCTCGTGCACAAGCCATCAACAGGTTTGTCCACACACTAGGGTAAGACGCTATACGTAGTGCTTGATACCCCCCGACACCCCAGATATAGTGTCCCTTCGTGTTATCCTTCTGTTCCAGAAACACACCCTCCATGCCCAAAATCAGCGCCCCGTTATCTGGGCCTGCCGCACAAAGCGGCGGTGCTCATGGTTCGGATCAGCGTGCGGGCAAGAGATACAAGGCGCCCGCACCGGCGCAACACCGTACTCACTTCACGTTCTTCCCGCCTTGGTTCGCCAAGGTTGGCTGCAGCTTTTGCTGCTGAGGCCCAAAAGCCTGCGCACATAGGCCCCCACAAAGCCCTCGACGAACCCGTGAGCTTGACCCCCACAGACCCGACATGACGACAGGGAACACCATGCAGCAAACCGCCTCCTCTCCCACTTCCACTCCGTTGAACGCTCCCCGTTCGGGCCAGGCCCCTGCCGGGGCTGCTGTGTCGGCCTACCAGGGCTACCAGATCATTCGCCGCAATGGCGCTGTGGTGTCCTTTGAGCCCAACAAGATTGCCGTGGCCTTGATGAAGGCCTTCCTCGCGGTGCACGGCACCCAGGGTGCGGCGTCGGCCAGCGTGCGCGAAACGGTTGACGGGCTGACCGAGTCGGTGGTGCGGGCCCTGCTGCGCTCGCGGCCGGGCGGTGGCACTTTCCACATCGAAGACGTGCAAGACCATGTCGAGCTGGGCCTGATGCGCGGTGGACACCATGAAGTGGCGCGGGCTTATGTGCTCTACCGCGAGCGCCGCTCTCAAGAGCGCGCCAAGCAAGGCGTGCCGGCGGTGTCGGTCGAGCCTTCGCTGATGGTGACCGATCGTGGCCAGCGCGTGCCGCTCGACATGCAGCGCCTGCAGACGCTCATCGAATCGGCTTGCGCCGATCTGGGCGCCGATGTGAAGCCCGACCCCATCCTGGCTGAGACCAAGCGCAATCTGTACGACGGCGTGCCCATCGACGAAGTGCACAAGGCCGCGATCCTGGCCGCCCGCACCCTGATCGAGAAAGACCCTGGATACACCCGCGCCACTGCCCGCCTGTTGCTGCACACCATCCGCAAAGAGATCCTCGGCGAGGAGCTGCTGCACGCCGACATGGCCACCCGCTACGCCGAGTATTTCCCGGGCTACATCAAGAAAGGCGTGCAGGCCGAGTTGCTCGACGAGAAACTGATGCAGTACGACATGGTCAAGCTGGGCGCTGCGCTCAAGGCCGACCGCGACCTGCAGTTCGACTACCTGGGTCTGCAAACCCTGTACGACCGCTACTTCCTGCACATCGATGAAGTGCGCATCGAGCTGCCGCAGGCCTTCTATATGCGCGTGGCCATGGGCCTCGCGCTGAACGAGATCAACCGCGAAGCCCGCGCCATCGAGTTCTATGAAGTGCTGTCGACCTTCGACTTCATGAGCTCCACGCCCACGCTGTTCAACGCCGGCACACGGCGCTCGCAGCTGTCGAGCTGCTACCTGACCACCGTGGCCGACGATCTCGATGGCATCTACGAGGCGCTGAAAGAAAACGCGCTGCTGTCCAAGTTCGCCGGCGGCCTGGGCAACGACTGGACCAATGTGCGCGCGCTCGGCTCGCACATCAAGGGCACCAACGGCAAGAGCCAAGGTGTCGTGCCCTTCCTCAAGGTGGTGAACGACACGGCAGTGGCCGTCAACCAAGGCGGCAAGCGCAAGGGCGCTGTCTGCGCCTACCTGGAAAGCTGGCACCTCGACATCGAAGAATTCCTGGAGCTGCGCAAGAACACCGGCGATGACCGCCGCCGTACCCACGACATGAACACGGCCAACTGGATCCCTGACCTCTTCATGCGCCGCGTGATGGAAGGCGGCGACTGGACTTTGTTCTCGCCGTCCACCTGCCCCGACCTGCACGACAAGTTCGGCAAGGCCTTCGAAGTGGCCTACAACGGCTACGAGGCCCGCGCCGCCAGCGGCGAGATCAAGCTCTTCAAGACCATGCGCGCCGCTGACCTGTGGCGCAAGATGCTCTCGATGCTGTTCGAAACCGGCCACCCCTGGATCACTTTCAAGGACGCCTGCAACGTGCGCTCGCCGCAGCAGCACGTGGGCGTGGTGCATTCGAGCAACCTGTGCACCGAGATCACGCTCAACACCAACGAAAGCGAGATCGCGGTCTGCAACCTGGGCTCGGTCAATCTGGTGCACCACCTGACGGAGACCGCCGACGGCGCCAAGGTGATCGACCACGCCAAGCTCAAGAAGACCATTGCCACGGCGATGCGCATGCTCGACAACGTGATCGACATCAACTACTACGCTGTCAAGAAGGCGCGTGACTCCAACCTGCGCCACCGTCCGGTTGGCCTGGGCATCATGGGGTTTCAAGACGCGCTGTACGAGTTGCGCACGCCTTACGCGTCGCAACCGGCGGTCGAGTTTGCCGACCAGTCGATGGAAGCCGTCTGCTACTACGCCTACTGGGCATCGACCGAGCTGGCGCAAGAGCGAGGCCGCTACTCCAGCTACCGTGGCTCGCTGTGGGACCGCGGCATCTTGCCTATCGATTCTCTCGAGTTGCTGGCTGAACAACGTGGTGGCTATGTGGAAGTCGACCGCAGCACCACGCTTGACTGGAGCCTGCTGCGCGGCCGCATCAGCGAGCACGGCATGCGCAACTCCAACTGCGTGGCCATCGCCCCCACGGCGACCATCTCCAACATCATCGGCGTGAGCGCATCCATCGAGCCTTCTTTCGGCAACCTGTCGGTCAAGTCCAACTTGTCGGGCGAGTTCACCATCGTCAACGAGTACCTGGTGCGCGATCTGAAGAAGCTCGGCCTGTGGGACGACGTGATGGTCATGGACCTCAAGCACTTCGACGGCTCGCTGCGCCGCATCGACCGCGTGCCTGAAGACCTGAAGGACTTGTACGCCACCGCTTTCGAAGTCGAAACCCAGTGGTTGGTGGAAGCCGCAGCGCGCCGCCAAAAGTGGATCGACCAGGCGCAATCGCTCAACATCTACATGGCCGGCGCCTCAGGCAAGAAGCTCGACGAGACCTACAAGCTCGCGTGGCTGCGCGGTCTCAAGACCACGTACTACCTGCGCACGATCAGCGCTTCGCAGACCGAGAAGTCGACGGTGAAAGCAGGTCAGATGAACTCGGTGTCGAGCGGCGGCACGGCCTCTGCGAAGGCCGCAGCACCGGTCGCTGCAGCGAGCGTTTTGTCAGTCAGCGCAGAGCCCGCCACCGACATCAAGTTCTGCGCAATCGATGACCCAACGTGCGAGGCTTGTCAGTGATTCGCATCCCGCATTCGATGTGATTCAAGGTGCTGTGCAGCATTGAAATTCGATGCGACACAGCAACAGCGAAGCGGCCGCAAAGTCAATAAGTGCTTGGCGTTTAGACGCAACACTCTCATAATTCAAACGCACAGGAAATCCACTATGTTGGTTTGGGAAGAAGACCTGAAACCCTCGACGTCTCATCAAGCGAACCCCGCGCAGAGCCTGCCCTCTCAAGCGCGCGCAGTCGCTCCGACTCCTGTCTTCGAAACCGCTGTTGCACACGTGGAGCAATCCGTTGCAGCAGCCGTCGGCACACACCGCGTCAAGGCCTCCGACAAGCGCATCATCAACGGCAGGACCGACGTCAATCAGTTGGTGCCGTTCAAGTACAAGTGGGCTTGGGAAAAGTACCTCGCGACCTGCGCCAACCATTGGATGCCGCAAGAGGTCAACATGTCGCGCGACATTGCGCTGTGGAAAGACCCCAACGGCCTGACCGAAGACGAACGACGCGTCATCAAGCGCAACCTCGGCTTCTTCGTCACCGCTGACTCGCTGGCCGCCAACAACATCGTGCTCGGTACCTACCGCCACATCACGGCGCCCGAGTGCCGCCAGTTCTTGCTGCGCCAGGCGTTTGAAGAAGCGATCCACACGCACGCGTATCAGTACATCGTGGAGTCGCTGGGTCTGGACGAGAGCGAGATCTTCAACGCCTACAACGAAGTCAAGTCGATCCGCGACAAAGACGAATTCCTGATCCCGTTCATCAACGCGATCATGGACCCGCACTTCCACACCGGCACGCCCGAGAACGACCAAACGTTGCTCAAGTCGCTGATCGTGTTTGCCTGCCTGATGGAAGGCCTGTTCTTCTACGTCGGCTTCACGCAAATTCTGGCGCTGGGTCGCCAGAACAAGATGACGGGCGCGGCTGAGCAGTACCAATACATTCTTCGCGACGAGTCGATGCACTGCAATTTCGGCATCGACCTCATCAACCAGATCAAGCTTGAGAACCCGCACCTGTGGACAGCTGAGTTCAAGGCTGAAATCAGGGTGCTTTTCATGAAAGCAGTCGAACTGGAATATCGCTACGCTGAAGACACCATGCCTCGCGGCGTGTTGGGCCTCAACGCGTCGATGTTCAAAGGCTATTTGCGCTACATCGCCAACCGGCGTGCAACGCAAATTGGTTTGGAAGAGCTCTTCCCGAACGAAGAAAACCCGTTCCCGTGGATGAGCGAAATGATTGACCTGAAAAAGGAGCGCAACTTCTTTGAGACGCGTGTCATCGAGTACCAATCCGGTGGCGCGCTCTCTTGGGATTGACGCTTTTGCAGTACAGCAAAACAGGTCGTATGTGGCAGATCAAGATTCGCGAGCCGTTCGCACTCACCGACACAGAAGCGGTGACGAGCGTCTTGCAACCCCATTCACCGCACCGGGGCGCCCCTCCTGGGCAGACTTTCGGGTGGTGAATTGCTGCGAAGTAGCGACAAGTCGTCGTTGCAACGCAGTGCTTTTTTAACTTGATCAAGGAGAAATGTAATGGCAACTGCAAAGAAATCCGCGGCAAAGAAGGCTCCGGCCAAGAAGGCTGCGGCAAAGAAGGCTCCGGCCAAGAAGGTCGCGGCGAAGAAGAGGCCGGCAGCTAAGAAGGCTGCGGCCAAGAAGGCTCCGGCCAAGAAGGCCGCAGCGAAGAAGGCGCCGGCGAAGAAGGCTGCTGCGAAGAAGAAGCCGGCAGCCAAGAAGGCTGCGGCCAAGAAGGCTCCGGCAAAGAAGGCTGCTGCCAAGAAGGCGCCGGCGAAGAAGGCCGCTGCCAAGAAGGCGCCGGCGAAGAAGGCTGCTGCGAAGAAGAAGCCTGCGGCGAAAAAGGCGGCGGCCAAGAAGCCCGCTGCCAAGAAAGCCGCGAAGAAGCCTGCTGCCAAGAAGGCACCTGCTGCACCTGCTGCACCTGCTGCGAAGCCCGCGGCAGCTCCGGCTGCAAAAACTGCGCTGAGCCCTGCTGCAGCGTGGCCTTTCCCGACGGGCGCCAAGCCCTGAGTGACAAGGCTCTGAGAGCTAAACCCGGCTTCGGCCGGGTTTTTTTTGAACTCTTCTTGTGTGGATTAAGAGCTGGCTCAGACGCCCAGAGCCGCGCGGTCGATGGTGTGGTTTTGCCCGCCACGGCATGCGATTTTCAATGCACCGATGCGGTTTCCCAGATCCACGCATCGCTCCAGCGGCCAGTCGCGCTCCAGCCCGAACAGCAGTGCACCTCGGAAGGCATCACCGCAACCGGTGGGGTCCAGCACTTGCGCCGCAGCGACACCCGGCACGTGGGTGCGCTGGCCTTGCTGCCAGAGGTCACAGCCTTCAGCGCCCAGCGTGACGATGATGCCGCGCAAGTGCGACCTTGAAAGAGCCTCCAGCGTCTTGCCAGTTCGGTCGCACAGCATGCGGCCCTCGTAGTCGTTCACGGCCACCCAGGTGGCTTGGCTCACGAACTTGTTGAGCTCGTCCCCGTTGAACATGGGCAGGCCCTGACCAGGGTCGAAGACGAAGGGGATGCGAGCTGCAGCGAATTGTTCGGCGTGCTGCAGCATCGCGTCGCGGCCGTCCGGAGCGACGATGCCCACGCGAATGTCGCCACGCCCAGCTGGCACTGCCGTGAAATGAGCCGACTGCATCGCCCCGGGGTGGAAGGCGGTGATCTGGTTGTTGTCGGTGTCGGTGATGATGATGGCTTGCGCGGTGTAGGTGTCGGATTCGACACGCACGAACTCTGTGCTCGCGCCCCACGACTTCAGCCGCGCCAGATAGTCTTGCCCGTCTGAGCCGACCGCAGCCATGACCAGCGGCTCGCCGCCCAGTTGACGCAAGGTATACGCGATGTTGCCGGCGCAACCGCCGAACTCGCGCCGCAAGGTGGGCACCAGAAACGACACGTTGAGGATGTGCACTTGCTCCGGCAGGATCTGCTCGGCAAAGCGCCCTGGGAAGTTGGTGATGGTGTCAAACGCGAGCGAGCCGCAGATCAAGGCCGACATGAAATCTCCAGTATGAAAAGCAATGGCGGGCGGCCTGTATTTGCAAGCAGCCGGCTGAAATCAAGGATAGAAAATCTCGACGGTGTAGCCGCTGATGCGCCGGCCTTCCGTTGAGGCGAGTACCGCCTGCAGATTCGATTCACTGCCAGGCGCCAGTACGGCGGGGTTGACGCGAAAGTCTGCGGGCGCCAGTGCGCGGCGCGCCACCAGCTGGCCGCTCGGGTCGGTCAAGCTCACGTCGACCCAGGGCATGGCCAACGACAAGCTGCTGCGGTTGCGCAGCACCACCGCCAGCCGGTAGCCAGTGCCGCCGGGTGCTGGTGACAGCGTGCTGCTGTCGACCACCACGTCGTCGATGCGGCGCGGCGCGTTGATCTGGCAATGCAGCCACTCGCAGCCTTGGGCGAGCCAGGGCCGAGTCACCGGCCACTGCGCCGCCCACAGGTCACGGAAGTGAAAGCCGGCTTGGCCGACCAGCCCGGCTATCAACAGCAGCGACAGAAGTGACAGCATCACCCTCATGGTCGGGCTGCGCCAGCGCTCGCGTTGCTTGGCCTGCTGCACGAAACCCGGCCCGCGCCGTACTGCTTCTTGTTTGGCGCGCGCTTCTTTGACCGAGGAGCGCGCAATGCCGGTGCCTTTGCTCGGGCCTTTGCCTGTGCCTGTGCCTTTGCTGGCGTGCTTGCGCGGTGCGCCATCGGCAAGCAAGGCGGTGTTGAACTGGGCGTCGGCAAAATCGACCCGGTCGCGTTGCTTGACGGCTTGCGCCGGCGTCTGCTCTACGTCGGCTTGCTCAGGCTGAAAAAATCGGGAATGGATGCGATCGCCATCGCTGAGCTGGAACACATCGTCGTCATCGTCCGGCGGCTCGGGCTGGGCTTCGAACGCTGCTGTGACGGTGGCGGCGAGCGGCGCTGTGGGTGCCACCGGGGGCTTCCAGTTGGGAGGTGCGTCGCGCTCCAGGTCGAACAGGCCTTCGATGGCGTTGAAGACCTCGTTGCAGCGGCCGCAGCGCACCCAGCCTTCAGATACCTTGAGCTGGTCTTGAACGACGCGAAAGACAGTTCCGCAAGAAGTGCAACGAGTGGCCAGGCTCATGGGGAAATCATGCCATGCCGTTTCATGCGGGAAGGTGCGCGGTCATCAGAATCCATCCATCTTCGCTGTCGCTTACCGTCAATGCGCACCAGGGTGCATAAGCCTGCTTCAGCTCGTCAGCCTGCCGCTCAAGAATGCCGGCCAACACCAGCTCGCCGCCGGCTTGCACGTGACCGCACAGCAGTGGTGCCAGCAGCTTGAGCGGTGTGGCCAAGATGTTGGCGAGCACCAGCTCGTACTGGCCCTGGGCCGCGTCGGGAAGACCGGCCTTCAGTTGCACGCCATTGGCTTGCGCGTTGGCCAACGTCGACTCGACGGCCGCGGGGTCGATGTCGACCGCGTCGATGTGCCGCGCGCCGTGAAGCGCGGCGCCGATGGCGAGGATGCCGGAGCCGCAACCGTAGTCGAGTACGCGCAGCCGGGGTTTGGCGTGCAGCGCTGTCCAGCGCAGACACATGCGCGTGGTCGGGTGCGTGCCGGTGCCAAACGCCAGGCCCGGGTCGAGGCGTATCACCTGCTGAGCTTCGGCGGGTGGCTGGTGCCAGCTCGGCACAATCCAGAAGCTCGGTGTGATGGCGACCGGTGCGAACTGCGATTGCGTGACACGCACCCAGTCTTCGTCGGGCACAGCCTGCAGCGATTGCAGGTGCACGCCTTCGGCCCAGTCTTGCGCCATCAACAAGGTGGCGGCTTCGGTGGCCACTTTCTCGTTGCTGAAAAGAGCCTTGAGGATGGAGCGCTGCCACCCACCGCGAGGGGCGGGCATGCCCGGTTCACCGAACAGTGCGCGCTCGCACGCGGTGTCCGCATCGGCGTCTTCGACCGACACCGACAGCGCGTCCAACTCGTCCATCAGAGCGTCGGAGACCGGTTCGACCAGGTCTTCCGGCACCAGCAACAAAAGCTCGACCATCAAAAAACATCCAGTGCAAGCGTAGCGACGCACTCATCAAGCAACGCTCGCGGAACCTGTTTTGCCGGTCCGCCAGGCGGCGCCCCTTGAGGGCAGGAGCGAAGTGACTGGGGGCTCACCTCTTGTGCTCGCTCATCCAGCCTTCCAGATAGTGAATGCTGGTACCACCTTCGATGAATTTGGCATCAGCCATCAGCTCGCGGTGCAGCGGTATGTTGGTCAAGATGCCTTCGACCACCGTTTCCGACAGAGCGATGCGCATGCGGGCCAAAGCCTGGTCGCGCGTGTCGCCGTGGGTGATGATCTTGCCGATCATCGAGTCGTAGTTCGGCGGCACGAAGTAGTTGGTGTACGCATGCGAATCCACACGCACACCCGGGCCGCCGGGCGCATGCCAGGTGGTGATGCGGCCGGGAGACGGCGTGAACTTGTATGGGTCTTCGGCGTTGATCCGGCACTCGACGGCGTGACCGCGCATCTGAATTTGCCGTTGCGTGAACGGCAGCTTTTCGCCGGCGGCCACGCGAATCTGCATCTGCACGATGTCGATGCCGGTCACCAGCTCCGTCACCGGGTGCTCTACCTGAACGCGGGTGTTCATCTCGATGAAATAGAACTCGCCGTTGTCATAGAGAAACTCGAAGGTGCCGGCACCGCGGTAACCGATCTTGCGGCAGGCCGCCGCGCAGCGATCGCCGATGCGCTCGATCACGCGGCGCGGGATGCCCGGCGCTGGCGCTTCTTCAATGATCTTCTGATGGCGGCGCTGCATAGAGCAGTCGCGCTCGCCCAGCCAGACAGCGTTCTTGTGCTCGTCGGCCAGCACCTGGATCTCGATGTGGCGCGGGTTCTCCAAGAACTTTTCCATGTAAACGGCCGAGTTACCGAAGGCGGCGCCGGCCTCAGCACGCGTGGTCTGCACGGCATGGATCAGCGCGGCTTCGGTGTGCACCACACGCATGCCGCGCCCACCGCCGCCGCCAGACGCCTTGATGATCACCGGGTAACCCACGGCTCGGCCTTGCTTGATGATCTCCTTTGGGTCGTCAGGCAGCGCGCCTTCAGAGCCTGGCACGCAGGGCACGCCCGACTTGATCATGGTCTGCTTGGCAGAGACCTTGTCGCCCATGATGCGGATCGACTCCGGCGTTGGCCCGATGAAGGTGAAGCCGCTCTGCTCCACGCGCTCGGCGAAGTCGGCGTTCTCAGACAGGAAGCCGTAGCCGGGGTGTATGGCTTCGGCATCAGTGACCTCGGCCGTTGAAATAATGGCCGGCATGTTGAGGTAGCTCTGAGCCGAGGCCGCAGGGCCTATGCACACGGCTTCGTCGGCGAGCTTCACATACTTGGCGTCGCGGTCAGCTTCAGAATAGACAACGACTGATTTCACGCCCATCTCTCGACAGGCGCGTTGGATACGCAAGGCGATCTCGCCTCGATTGGCGATAAGAATTTTCTTGAACATGCCCCGCCTTATTCGATGATGAACAAGGGCTGCCCGAACTCGACGGCCTGGCCGTTTTCGCAGAAGACCTTGGTGACGGTGCCCGATTTGTCGGCCTCGATCTCGTTCATGATCTTCATCGCCTCGATGATGCAGATCGGCTCGCCTTCCTTGACGGTGGAGCCGACTGTCACGAAGGCCTTGGCCCCCGGGCTCGCCGCACCATAGAAGGTGCCGACCATGGGTGACTTGACGGTGTGGCCCACGGCAACGGCCGGTGCTGCTTCGGCAGGCGCTGCAGCGGCAACGGCAGGTGCCGACATCGGCATGGCTTGGTAAGCCATCGGCGCTGCGGTCACGGCATGGGGATCGGCCTTGACGATGCGCACCTTGCCATCGGCTTCGGTGATCTCAAGCTCGGAAATGTTTGATTCAGACACCAGGTCAATCAGTGTCTTGAGTTTGCGCAGGTCCATGTGTTCTCCAACTCCTGTCGTTGTAATGTGCAGCGCGGCCGCCAGCGAGGGCTGCCGGCTTGACTCACGCCGGCCTTGGGGGCTGGCTTTGCGGGCTACGCTTTAGCGCATGACCCAGGGCGAGGCGGTAGCCATCGGTGCCCAAACCGACGATCACGCCTTCGGCGAGATCGGAAAAGTAGGAATGGTGGCGAAACGCTTCTCGGCGGTGAACGTTCGAGAGGTGTACTTCAATGAAGGGTATGGCCACGCCGGCCAGCGCATCGCGCAGGCCCACGCTGGTGTGAGTGAGTGCTGCCGGGTTGATGATGATGAAGGCCGTGCCATCGAGCCTGCCGGCCTGGACGCGGTCGATCAAATCGCCTTCGTGATTGCTCTGGAACGTGGCTACGCTTGAGCCTGCATCGGCGGCGATCTTTGTCAGTTCAGCGTTGATCTGATCCAAAGTAACCGAACCATAGACCTCGGGCTCGCGGGTGCCGAGCAGGTTGAGGTTGGGGCCGTGAAGGACAAGAATCTGCATGAAACGGTAGCGGTTTCAAAAGCGAAGGCTGAACTTTACGCGTTTTGAGCACCGTTCAGAGCAAAAAGCCAAATTATTGAGGGTCAGGTCAATTTGGCCGCCCATAGCGCCAGATCTTCCTCTTCAAGGGTGCCGAGCTTGCGAAATACCGCCTCGCCACGCCGATCGAAGATCACGCTGAAGGGGAGGCCACCGCGCTCGTTGCCTAGGGCCTTCGCCAAATCTACCCCGTTGAAGCCGGCAAGGCCGATGGGGAAACCGACATGCACCTTGGCCAGAAACTCGCGTACCGGGGTAGGCCCATCAATCGCCAACCCGACCACCTGCCAGCCTTGAGGTTGATGCTGGCGGTGAAATGCGTCCAACAGCGGCATTTCCTTGACGCAGGGTGCGCACCAAGTTGCCCAAAAGTTGAGCACCAAGGGCTGACCACGCAAGGGTGCCATGAGCAGCTCGCCACCGCCGGGTTGGTCGAAGCGCTGCTGCCAAAGGGCCTGCTCGGGGCCGCTTTCGGTCCGGTTTCGCCACCACGCCCAGCCGGCGCCGCCGGCCGCAGCTGCAACAGCCACGCCGCCCGTGGCCAGCAGATGGCGGCGGTTCATTCGGACGCCATCAGTCGGCGCAGGCCGGCCAGGTCGCCGCGTTCGGACTTGCCGCGGGCATCAGGCTTGAGGGCGCCGCGCAGGTCGTCGTGATCGAGGATGGTCAGGTGCACCGTCACGCTTTCGCCCAGCTCTGCGCTCATGCTGCTCACCGTGAGCACGTCGATGGGTTCGCCACTCGGCCCGTGCAGGCTGCCGACGTCGTAGTCGACGCCTTTGTCGATCAGGGCCAGCTCGGCTTCCTTGGAGTCGTCGCAAAAGAGCTGCAGATGCACGCTGTTCAGCCGTGTGGCCGTACCGCGCCACACGGCGCCAGTGAGGTAGGGGCGAAACGCCTGCAAGCGCTCCATCCAGAGCAGAGCGACTTGGCGCATGGCGAGCAGCTCGCCGGGTTGAGTGTCGGCGCAGAAAAGCTCCAGGTAGCTGCGCACTTCGTCTTCCACCTCATCGTTGCCCGGCAGGTCGACCGCCCGCACGCTGTGCTTGCCCAAGAGCTTGGCGGCGCGGCGCTTGGCCGGGCCGTACTCCATGCCTTCTTCGACGATCAGGCGCGCGGCGGCGCTGGCGAGCTCTGCGCTCAGGTGGGAATTCATGACATCGATTCTAGGGAGCGGCGAAATGCCGCTCAGGGCAATTCCACCGCGCCCATGCGGGCAGCGACAGTCGCCGCTCTGCCCATCACATAAGCAGATGCTGGCCGCTTCTCGAAACGTTTGGGCGCGGGCAGCATCACCGCCAGGCGGGCTGCGGAAAAGCTGTTGAGCTGTTGTGCGCTCACATGAAAGTAGTGGCGCGCGGCTGCCTCAGCGCCAAACAGCCCTTCGCCCCATTCCACGTTGTTCAAATAGATCTCCAGGATGCGCTGCTTGCTCAGCAAGGCTTCGAGCATGAAGGTGATGACGAACTCTTGCGCCTTGCGCGGCAGGCTGCGCTCGCCCGCCAGGAAGAGATTCTTCGCGAGCTGCTGGGTGATGGTCGAGCCACCGACGATCTTGGGTGTCGCGGGCGGCTTGACCGCCGGTGCTCGCTTGCTGCGCTCGGCCTGCCGCGCCTGCCGCTCATTGTTCTTCTCGGTCTGGGCTTCGGCGCGTTGGTTCTTCTCCCAGGCTTTCTCCAGCGCGTCCCACTCCACGCCGCTGTGCTCGAAGAAGCTGGCGTCTTCTGAGGCGATCACGGCGCGCTTCAGGTTGTCGGAGATGCGGTCCTGGTCCACCCACTGCTGGCTCCAGAGCAAGGGCTCGGTGCCGCCCACGAGGCGGCGGATCTCGGAACGCTGGAACGTGGTGGACTGTGGGTCGACCACCGCCATGAGCGCCACCCGACCCAGGAAGTACAGCTGCAGCGCGAGTGTGCTGAGCACGATCAGCACCAGCACGCGCACGCCGTGCCGCCACAGGCCTTTCATTTGGCGGCCAGCTTCGCGCGCAAGGCAGACAGCACCGGTGCGGTTTGCGGCCTGACGCCGCGCCAAATGAAGAATGCCTCGGCTGCCTGCTCCACCAGCATGCCCAGGCCATCGCGCGACCGAGCGCCATGCTGTTCGGCCCACGACATGAAGCCGCTCGCAGCCGGGCCGTACATCATGTCAAGTGCCAGGCCCCCCGGGCGAAGCGCCGTGGCGGCCACCGGGATGGCGGCACCTTGCAAACTGGTAGCCGTGGCATTGACCACCACGTCGAACCCGAGGCCGCACCGGGCCAGCGGTCTCGCCCACAGGGCGACACCGCGCTCTTCGGCCAGCGCAGCATGGCGCAGCACCAGCACGTCGGCTTTGTCGAGGCTGCGGTTCGCCACCACCACTTCGGCGGGGTGGGCGTCGATCAGCGGGCCAAGTGCGCCGGCCGCCGCACCACCGGCGCCGACGAGCAGCACGCGCCGGCCGCGCAGCGCCACACCTGCGTTGCCTTCGATGTCGCGCACCAAGCCGATGCCATCGGTGTTGTCAGCGGCCCAGCCGTCGGCGTTGAAGCTCAGCACGTTGGCTGCCTGGGCCAGGGTAGCCCGCGGGCTCAAGCGGGTGGCCAGTGCGAGAGCCTCGAACTTGAAGGGCACCGTGATGTTGCAGCCGCACCCGCCGCCAGCGGCAAATTCCTTCATGGCGGCGGCAAAGCCGTCCGTAGGGCACAGCAAGCGGCCGTACTCGATGGCATGCCCGGTGGCTTGGGCAAACTGCGCGTGGATGAAAGGCGACTGGCTGTGCTCGACGGGATGGCCGGCGACGACGTAGCGGTCCATGCTCAGTTCTTCACGGGCGCAGCCACCGACGTTGCAAACCCTTCTTCGCGCGAGAAACGAAAGCGCGTGGGGATCACCAACTGGTCGGCCTGCTTCTTCATCGCCGCCGAGAAAGGGCCAAAGGGCGCTGCCGCCTGCACGATGGAGACAGCGCGCTTGTCGAGCAACTTTGACTGCGAAGCCTGCACCACCTCGGTCTCGACGATGCGGCCGGCCGTATCGACGGTGATGATCATCACCAGCTCGCCGTACAGCTTCTTGCCCTGGTACTCGGGGAAGTTGCGTGTGCCGCGCTCTTCGATCTTGCGGCGCAGCTGGTCGTAATAGATGGCGTAGACCTCTTCGCGCGTGGCCGGGCTGATGTAGCGCTTCTTCGGCCGTGAGTTTTCTTCGTTGATGCGTTTCTCGATCTCCGCCAGCAGCTGCAGCAGTTGGCGGCGGCGCTCTTCCTGCGAACGGTCTTGCGGGTTGCCGCGGTCACGCTTGGGGTCGGGCTGCGGCAGGGTGGCCAGCTCGCGGCGCACCTGGGCCAGCAGCTGTTGTTGCGTTTCTTGAAGCTGATCGATCTGCTTGCGCGCGTCTTCGGCCGATTCGCCCAGCTCGGTGAGGGCGGCGCTGGGCAAGGGCGAGGTGGCGCGCCCTCGGTCTACATCGCCACCGCCGGCCAGGTTGCGCTGAGCGATGGCCTGGGCCTTGGTCGGCTTCTCGTTGGAGCGCGAGTTGACGAGGATGACTTCGAGCGGCGTGTCTTCAAAGGCGCGGTTGAAGCTTTCCGCGTCGACCGCCTGCCAGGCGAACAGCAGTACCGCGTGGGCGACGACGGATGTGGTCAGCGCAATTTGCAGGGCGGAGAACTTCTTCAGCATGGGCGAAGCAGGGGTTCAGGCGGCGGGCGCCGATGCTACCGCGGGCTCTTCTGCAGGGGCATCGGTCACGTCGATGGCCAGTGTGAGTGCACCAGTTGACACCTCTTCGGCTTCGGTCTCGTCCACCACGGCGTCGTCGGCTGGGGTGCCCGGGTCATCCAGGCGTTGCAATACGCTCGCATGGATGTCCAGCGTGAGCAGGTCGGTGCCGGTGATGCGCACCCGCACGCGCGCGCCACGCGGCAGGCGCTCGGCCCCCACGGCACGGAAGACCAGCGGCAACTCGTCGGCCCTGACCAAGCCTTCTTTCATGACCGCGGCGTCGAGCTCGTGCATCTCGTGCTGCGCCAGGTACTGCAGCGTCCAGTAGCGCTCTATGCCCGATTGGAAGTCGTTGTAGGCGGCGTAGGCCGCGTCGAAGCTGGAGATGACGGAGAAGAGCGCCGCGTCTTTCGGCTTGAACGGCGCGGCCAGCGCGGCCGTGCGGCCATGCTTGGCACAGGCAATGATCTGCCACTGGTTCACCAGATCCACATAGCGGCGCAGCGGCGAGGTGGCCCAGGTGTACTGCGCCACGCCCATGCCGGCGTGTGGCGCGGCCTTGGTGCCCATGCGCACCTTCACGCCCGGCGCCATGCTGGCCTGGCTGCGGTAGATGCCGGGCACGCCCAGCTCGTTGATCCAACCGCCCCAGGTGCTGTTGGCGAGGATCATGGCTTCGGCCACGATCAGGTCTAGCGGCGCGCCGCGGGTGCGGGTGCCGATCAGCACCTGCTCGTCGCCTTGCGGCTCGGCGCCCGCATTGCCTTCAAGGCGGAAGTTGTACTCGGGCCGGTTGAAGAGCTCGGGCTTGCCGCGCACCACTTCGCGCCCGGCCTTCAGGTGGCGGGCCAGGCGAAAGGCAAAGGCCAGCTCGGGCGCAAAGCCGTAGTCGGCCGGTGCGGCACCGGTGAGCGAGGCTTCGGTGATCACGCTGTCGAGCTGATCGTGGCGCAGGTTGGCGGCAATCGGCACGCGCTCGAGGCGCGTCTCGCTCGCCTTCACCGCCAACGTGGCTTCATCGAAGCTGACATAGAGCGACACCGCCGGGCAGTCACGCCCGGCGAGCAAGGTGTAGGCCTGCACCACCTCGTCGGGCAGCATGGTCAGCTTGTAGCCCGGCATGTAGACCGTAGACAAGCGGTCACGCGCCACCTTGTCGATCGGGCCATCGGGCGTGATCGCCAAGCCTGGCGCGGCGATGTGCACACCGAACACCACGGTGCCGCTGCCCAGGCCTTGCACCGACAAGGCATCGTCGATCTCGGTGGTGGCCGAGTCGTCGATGGAGAAGGCCTGCACCGCGGCCAGCGGCAGCGCATCTTTGATCGCAGGCGCTTGCAGTGCCGGGAAGGCTGTGCCCTTGGGGAAATTCTCGAACAGGAAACGCCGCCAGTGGAACTGGTAGGGCGAGTCGATGGCGCCCGCAGCCTTCAGCAGGTCGAGCGGCGCCTTTTGCGCGAGCTTTGACGCTTCGACCACAGCCTTGTATTCGGGGGCGTTCTTGTCGGGCTTGAAGAGCAGCTTGTAGAGCTGCTCGCGCACCGGTGCTGGGCAGCGGCCCGCAGCGAGCTCGCCGGCCCAGGTGTCGATCTGCGCGGCGACCAGCTTCTTGCGCTCTATGCCCAGCAGGGCCGCCTTGACGATTTCTTCAGGCGCCTTCTTGAACACACCTTTGCCCAGGCGGCGAAAGTAGTGCGGCGCTTCGAACAAGCGAAACAGCGCGGCTGCTTGCTCGGTGGGGCCAGCCGTGGCGCTGAAGTAATCGCGCGCCAGGTCGGCAAAGCCGAAGTCGTTGTCGGGCGCAAATTCCCAGGCCAAATCGAGATCGATGTCTTGCGCCAGGCGCAACCCTTCGGCCAGCAGCTCGGCGGGCATGGGTTTGTCGAATTTGAGCAGCACGTTGGCTGCCTTCACCTTTACCCGCTTGCCCGAATCGAGCTCGATCTGCATCGAGCTGTCGGCTTCGGACATCACACGGCCGGCCAGGAATTTTCCGGTGTCATCAAACAATGCGTACATGGGGGCGATTGTCGCTTGAAGCAACGAAGGTTCAGGGCAAGGGCGCGAGGCCGAGGAAGTGCAACAGATGCGGCAAATGCGTGTCGAAATCCGTCAGCGCATGGTCGCTGCCTTCGACGATGCGCAGGTGGGCGCCACGATAGCGCGCGCTCATCTCGCGCCAGTCGAGCACTTCGTCGCCGGTGGCAATGACCGCAAAGTAGCGCGAGGGGTGTGCGAGCTCGCCTGGCGTCATGTCGTGCAGCTCGCCCACGTACTCGGGCAAGAAGAAAAACCGTTCCTCGCTGTGCCAGGCGGTGGTTTCGCCGATGTGGCGGGCCAGGTCGCGGGCGGGAGCTACAGCGGGGTTGAGCAGGGCCGCCTCGCAGCCCAGGCGCTCAGCCAGCACAGTGGCATAGAAGCCGCCAAGCGAGCTGCCGATGATGGCCGTGCGCTCGACTGGCCAGTCCGCCGTGCCTTTGCTGAGCAAGCTGATTGCCGCAGCCGGCGAGGGTGGGAGCTGCGGGCACCACCAGTTCACGCGCGGGGCATGGGCCTTCACCCATGCAGCCATGTGCCGCGATTTGGCGGACTGCGGCGACGAGCGAAAACCGTGCAGATACAACAAGTGCGTGGGTGTCATGGGAACTGGATCGATGCAAGTCGGCTCGAAGCGGGGCGTGAAGTTTGCCGCACTCCCCGATACACCCCGAGGCCGCCAGGCATGCGATAAACCCAAACGGAGTTCATCGCACCCGCAGCCTACAAGGACTCTCTCGTGAAAGATTCATTCGCCACCCGCCCGCTCGGCCTGGGCATTGCCGCTGTGCTGCTGCTGCAGGCCTGCGCCACTCCGCTCGCCCCAGACTCTGCCAAGGCCAAGCTCACCTCGTCTGCCGCCGCCAACACCGTGAGCGTGCCCGCACCGGTGGCCGGGGCGGCTGCGCCCGCGGCGGCTGCGTCCGCGGCATCGGGTGTGGCCGCTGCGGCCAGGCCCAATCCAGGCGCCCCCAAACCTTTCGATGAAGTGGTCATGGGCGCCACCCAGCAAGCTGGCTTCGTGCCGATCTGGCGCAAGGACGACAAGATCTGGCTTGAGATACCCGCTGAGCGCCTCGACCAGCCTTTCATGCTGTCGGTGAACGTATCCAGCTCGATTGGTGAGCGAGGCCTGTATGCCAGCCAGATGGGGCCGTCGTGGCTGGCGAGCTTCCGCAAGATCGGCACCAACCAGATGCAGCTGATTGCGCTCAACACCAACTATGTGAGCGGCACCGCCGGCATGAAGGCTGCGGTGGAGCAAGGCTTCTCGCACAGCCTGCTCGGCTCGGCCGCCATTGCGAGCGAGCCCCACCCGCAGCGCAAATCGGTGTTGATCGACGCCGGCTTTTTGCTGACCGACATCCCGGGCTACTCGACCCGCATCGAGCAGGCCTTCCGCATGCCTTACGGGCTGGACCGCGGTAACTCGTTCTTCGAGAAGACGCGCGTGAGCGACGAGATCACCACGGTCAGTGCGCGGGTGCACTTCGCCACCTCGCGCCTGCCCGCGCCACCCCTGGTGCCGAGCCCGGTCGCCGTGCCACCACCGCCGTCGACCACGCCTGACGCGCGCAGCATGTTCGTCGGCTTCGTCTACAGCTTCACCCGCTTGCCAGAAGCAGCCATGGCGCCGCGCAAGACCGACCCGCGGCTAGGGCATTTCTTCGATGTAGTCACCGACCTGGGCACTGACCTCAAGGCCAACCCGCGGTTGCACTATGTGAATCGCTGGCGGCTGGAGAAGAAGGACCCGCAAGCCGCACTTTCCGAACCCAAAGTGCCCATCGTCTACTGGCTAGACAAGAACATTCCGCCGCAGTACCGCAAATCGGTCGAGGCCGGCGTCCTCGAATGGAACAAGGCCTTCGAGAAAATAGGCTTCAAGAACGCCGTGGTCGCCCGTCAGCAGCCCGACGATGCCGACTGGGACAACATGGACGGCCGCCACGCCTCTATCCGCTGGTTCGTGGGCGCCGACGTGGGCTTTGCCATCGGGCCCAACCACTCCGACCCGCGCACCGGCGAGATCATCGATGCCGACATCGGCATCAGCGACGTGTTTGGCCGCACCTCACGGCGCTTCATTGCGGAAGACGTGGGCAGCGGCACGCGGCCGAGCCTGGCGGCGGCCTCGCCACGGGCCGGTGGTGCCGACCATGCGGCCTATTGCAGCTATGCCCAGGAGGCCGCGGCCGAAATGGGGTTTGCCCTCGACCTGCTCGAAGCGCGAGGCGACCTGGCGCCCGACAGCGCCGAGGCCGAGGCTTTCGTGCAAGCCGTGATCAAGGACACCGTCACCCATGAGGTGGGCCACACCCTGGGGCTCAAGCACAACTTCAAAGGCTCGACCGTCGTCGCCCGTGCCAAGCTGCAGGACAAAGATTTCACCGAGAAGAACGGCATTTCGGGCTCTGTGATGGACTACAACGCCTACAACCTTGCCGTGCATGGCGAGAAGCAAGGCACCCTGAACAACACCACGCTCGGCCCCTACGACTACTGGGCCATCGAGTACGCCTACAAGCCCATCTCGGCCGAAGACGAAACCGCCGAGCTGGCGCGCATTGCATCCCGCAGCACCGATCCCTTGCTGGCCTATGCCGACGATGCCGAAGCGGGTGGCGTGGGCAACGACGGTATCGATCCGCTGGTCAATCGATTCGATCTGGGCGACGACCCGCTGGCCTATTACGTGAAGCGACTGCAGCTTTCGCGCGAGCTGTGGCAGCGTGTGCAAGAGCGCCCGCCGCAGCCGAGTGACGAGGCTACCCGCCAGCGCCGGGTGCTGCTCAGCGGTTTCAGGCAACTGGGCCGTGCCACTGAGCTGGTGGGCAAGTACGTGGGCGGCATGAACACGGTGCGTGACCTGCCCGGCAGCACCCAACGCGCGGCTTACATGCCGGTGGCGCCGGCCAAGCAGCGCGAGGCGCTGCAGTTCCTGGCCCAGGGCGTGTTCAACGCCGACAGTTTTCGCTTCAAGCCCGAGTTCATCGCCAGCCTCTCGCCCGACTACAACGAGTGGGATCGTGGCGGGCCCGTGAGCATTCCGGCAGCTGTGCTGCAGCTGCAAACTGTGGCCATGGACCGCTTGCTGAGCCCGGGCACTGCTTCGCGCCTGATTGACCTGCCTTCCTACGTAAGCGAGGCCAAGGGCCACAACATCATCTCGTTGGCCGAGGTCTATGAAACCCTGCAAAGCGCGATCTGGAGCGAACTCAAGAGTGGCAAGGAAGTCGACCGTCTGCGTCGAAACCTGCAGCGCGAGCACCTCAAGCGTATGCAGGTGATGCTGACGCGCGGTTCGGCTCTGCCGCCCGACGCACTGAGCCTGATGCGCATGAACGCGGTGGAGCTGCAGGCGAAACTCAAGCGCGCATCATCGAACAGCAAGCTTTCGGTGGAAAGCCGCGCGCACCTGCAAGACAGCTTGGCGCAGCTGACCGAAGCGCTGCGGGCCTCTATGCTGAGGAGCTAAGGCCTTGCCCTAAGCTGCCAATGCGGAGAGCAGCTTGTCGTGCACGCCTCCGAAGCCGCCGTTGCTCATGCACAGCACATGGTCCCCGGGCTTCGCGGCGCGCCGGACGGCAGCCACGAGGGCCTCAATGCTGTCGGTGACGATGGCCTTGTCGCCCATGGGGGCGAGCGCTTCCTTGGCGTCCCAGCCCAGGTTGCCCTGGTGACAGAACGACAGATCGGCTTCTTCAAGCGCCCACGGCAGCTGCGCCTTCATGGCGCCGAGCTTCATGGTGTTCGAGCGCGGCTCGAACACCGCCAGAATGCGCTCCATGCCGACCCTTCGGCGCAAACCGTTCACTGTGGTGTGGATGGCCGTAGGGTGGTGGGCGAAGTCGTCGTAGACCTTCACACCGCTCACTTCGCCGCGCAGCTCCAGGCGGCGGCGCACGTTCTCGAAGCTCGACAGTGCCTGGCCTGCGGCTTCGGCGGCCACACCCACGTGCTCGGCCGCGGCGATGGCGGCCAGCGCGTTGAGCTGGTTGTGCTCACCCAGCAGCGGCCAGTCGACCCGGGCGATCTTCAGGCTGCCGCGCAGCACGTCAAAGGCATGCGGCTCGCCGCGGGCGCGCAGGGCCCCGGGGGTTTCCTTGCGGGTGCCGAAGCGCACTACTTCGCTCCAGCAACCACGCTCCAGCACGCGTTGCAGTGACTCTTCGCGGGCATTGACCACCAAGCGGCCGGCAGCTGGCACGGTGCGCACGAGGTGGTGAAACTGCGTCTCGATGGCGGCCAGGTCGGGAAAGATGTCAGCGTGGTCGTACTCGAGGTTGTTGAGCACGGCGGTGCGCGGCCGGTAGTGCACAAACTTGCTGCGCTTGTCGAAGAAGGCGGTGTCGTACTCGTCGGCTTCGATGACGAAGGTCTTGCCCTTGCCGAGACGCGCGGAGACGCCAAAGTTTTGCGGCACCCCGCCCACCAGAAAGCCCGGCTCCAGGCCGGCCTTGTCGAGCATCCACGCGAGCATGGAGGTGGTGGTGGTTTTGCCGTGCGTGCCAGCCACGGCCAGCACATGCCGGTCTTGCAGCACGTTTTCAGCCAGCCATAGCGGACCACTGGTGTAGGGCACGCCGGCGTCGAGGATGGCCTCGACCAGCGGGTTGCCGCGCGAGACCACATTGCCGATCACGAAGAGGTCGGGTTTCAGCGCCAGCTGGTCGGCGCCCCAGCCCTCGATGAGTTCGATGTCGAGCGCGCGCAGCTGGTCGCTCATGGGCGGGTACACGCCGGCGTCACAGCCGGTGACCTTGTGGCCGGCCTCGCGTGCGAGGGCGGCCAGGCCTCCCATGAAAGTGCCGCAGATGCCGAGGATGTGAATGTGCATGGAGAAGAAGGGTGCGAGGGCGCTTGGGCAAGTGCCCGGGTCAGTGAGACTCAGCGAAGCGCTTTTCGTGCCACCGCCACCGTGTCGGCAATGTCTTGTGCGCTGTGCGCGCTGCTCACGAAGCCGGCTTCATAGAGGGCGGGCGCCAGGTACACGCCGCCGTCGAGCATCGCGTGGAAGAAGCGGTTGAAGCGCTCTTTGTCGGTGGCCATGACGGTGGCGTAGTTCTGCGGCAGGCCTTCGCCCGCGCCGTGGGGGAAGAAGAAGCCGAACATGCCGCCTTCGCTGTCGCCCACGAAAGGCACGCTGGCCTCTTTTGCTGCGGCGGTGAGCCCTTGCAGGAGCTTCTGTGTGCTGGCCGACAAGGCCTCGAAGAAGCCGGGCTTCTGGATCTGTTTCAGTGTGGCCAGCCCGCAAGCCGTGGCCACCGGGTTGCCCGACAGGGTGCCGGCCTGGTAGACGGGACCCTGGGGCGCCAGCTTCTGCATGACTTCGCGCTTGCCGCCAAAGGCCGCCAGCGGCATGCCGCCGCCGATGACCTTGCCGAAGACGCTCATGTCGGGCGCGAAGCCGGGCAGGGCGCGGGCGTAGACGCCCTGGGCGCTGGCTAGCGCGACGCGAAAGCCCGTCATGACTTCGTCGAACACCAGCAGCGCGCCGTGCTGGCTGCACAGCTCGCGCAGCCGCTTCATGAAAGGCAGGCTGGCGCGCACGAAATTCATGTTGCCGGCGATGGGCTCGATGATCACGCAGGCCAGGTCGGCGCCGTGCAGCTTAAAAGCCTCTTCGAGCTGGGCGACGTGGTTGTATTCCAGCACCACGGTGTGCTGCACCACTTCGGCCGGCACGCCGGCGCTGGTGGGGTGGCCGAAGGTGGCCAGGCCGGAGCCGGCCTTCACCAGCAGGGCGTCTGCATGGCCGTGGTAACAGCCTTCGAATTTGATGAGCTTGTTGCGCCCGGTGGCCCCGCGTGCCAGACGGATGGCGCTCATGGCCGCTTCAGTACCCGAGCTGACCAGGCGCACCTGCTCCATGCTGGGAACAAGCTTCAGGATCTCTTCGGCCAGCTCGATCTCGCGCTCTGTGGGGGCGCCAAACGAGAAGCCGTCCATGGCTGCCTTTTGCACGGCTTCCAGCACGGCGGGGTGGCCATGGCCGAGGATCATCGGGCCCCAGGAGCCGATGTAGTCGATGTAGCGCTTGCCTTCAGCGTCGAAGATGTAGGCCCCTTCAGCGCGAGAGATGAAGCGCGGCGTGCCGCCTACGGCCTTGAAGGCGCGCACCGGCGAGTTCACCCCGCCAGGGATGACGCGCTGGGCACGTTCGAACAGCTGGGCGTTGGTTGCGCGCTCAGTGGACATGGCGCGGGTCTTTCGGGGCTTCGTCGCCCTCGGCTTCCGATCCTTCTTCGCCTTCCTCTCCGGGCGGCAGGGCCCAGAAGAAGCGGTCTGGGATCACGTTGCCCATGCCTGGGCGAAAGCCCGCGTCGAGCGCCTGGTCGAGGAAGGCGAGTGACTCACCGACCGCCGTGTGCAGCTCGCTGCCGGCGGCGAGCAAGGCGGCGAGCGCGGCCGAGAGCGTGTCGCCGGCGCCGACGAAGCTCACCTCGAAACGCTCGAACTTCTCACCAGTGATGGCGCCCTGGGGCGAGGCCAGTACGTTGTCTAAGAACTGGTCGGGCAGCGGCACGCTGGTCACCAGCACGAAGCGCGTACCGTGCTGCGAAGCGGCCACCGCCAGCTCGCGCGGCGAGGCCGGTCGGTCGCTGCTCCAGTCCGGCAGCAAGAAGTTGGTGAGCGTCTGGTGATTGCCCACCAGCACCTCGGTTTGGGGCAATACCAGCTCACGGAACGAGTCGAGGTAGGCCTGTTGGTCGTCTTCTTCCACCCACGACAAGTTGGGCATGTAGGCGACCAGCGGCACGTCGGGGTAGTCGGACAGCACCTCGGCCACGGCGACTACCCCCTCGGCTGAGCCCAGGAAGCCCACCTTCCAGGCGGCGATGGTCACGTCTTCGAGGATGCTGCGGGCCTGCTCGACCACCACGTCGGCGTCGATGGCGCTGTGGTCGAAGACCTCGGCGGTGTCGCGCAGCACCACGGCGGTGACCACCGGCAGGGCATGGGCGCCCATGGCGGCAATGGTCACCACGTCACCGGCTAGGCCACCGGCCCCGCTGGGGTCGCTGGCATTGAAAGTCATCACGCAGGCGGGGGCCGGGGCGTCTTGGGGCGCGTCAGCGGCGGTTTGCGTGGGGAGCACGTCGGTGGTCATGGGCGGGTCCGTCAGAAGGTGCCGGGTTTGTCAGCACTTCTAGAAAAATGTGAGGAATGTGGCGTATGTGCCCACAAACTAACGCCTTTTTGGTATTTTGCGTGGCTACAATCTTTTCTCATTGTAGTGAAGCGATAAAGAATAAACGTGAGCAAAGACGCCAGCGCGGTACGTACTTGGATGTGCCTGATTTGCGGTTGGATCTATGACGAAGCCGCCGGTGACACTGACCACGGAATAGCGCCAGGAACCCCTTGGGAATCGGTGCCCATGAACTGGACTTGTCCAGAGTGCGGCGCCCGCAAGGAAGATTTTGAGATGGTGCAGATCTGATTTCATACCCCGTTGGGATGATCGATCTGAACCAATCCGCAGTCGTTGAGGAGACAACCCGGTGAGCAACGAAGTCCCTGCAGCCATCAAGGTGCTCGTCATCGACGACAGCAACACGATTCGCCGCAGCGCAGAGATTTTTCTGAAGCAAGGCGGTTATCAGGTCTTGCTGGCTGAGGATGGTTTCGACGCTTTGTCCAAGGTCAACGACCACGCGCCCGACCTGATTTTTTGCGACATCCTGATGCCGCGCCTTGACGGCTACCAGACCTGCGCCATCATCAAGCGCAATCCCAAGTTTTCGAGCGTGCCGGTGATCATGCTGTCGTCGAAAGACGGCTTGTTCGACAAGGCTCGCGGGCGCATGGTGGGCTCTGAGGCCTACCTGACCAAACCTTTTACCAAAGACCAATTGCTGCAAGTTGTTGAGCAGCACCGGCGATCTGCATGACTATGTAAGACCGGGTGCAAGTTTGCGCCGGTCGAGTTGGAGTAACGAGCGATGGCTATCAAGAAAATCCTGTTGGTTGACGATTCGAAAACCGAATTGCACTTCCTGTCCGAGCTGCTGACCAAGCGTGGCTACTCGGTGCGTACCGCTGAAGACGGCGAAGACGCCATGCGTCGCCTGGGTGAAGACAAGCCCGACCTGATTCTGATGGACGTGGTGATGCCGGGCCAGAATGGCTTCCAGCTCACACGCGCCATCACCCGCGACCCGCGTTTCGTTGATGTGCCTGTGATCATGTGCACCAGCAAGAACCAGGAAACCGACAAGGTCTGGGGCATGCGCCAAGGCGCACGCGACTACATCGTCAAGCCCGTCGATGCCGACGAGCTGGTGGCCAAGATCAAGGCCTTCGACTAAGCCGCCGCACTCGAAGACCGCACAGCGAATGCAAACCCTCCACGTCCCGCAGGCAGGTGTGAATGGCCAATAAGGAAGCATTGCGCGAATTGCAAACCCGCTTGGCTGAAAAGCTCAAGGCGGCTCGTACGCAAGAACGCGGCAAGTCCTGGCTGGCAGTGGAATGTGGGGGCCACGGGTTCCTGTTTCCCCTGCAGGAAGCGGGCGAAATCTTTCCCTTTGCGCCTGCCATGCCGGTGCCCTACACCAGCCGCTGGTTCATGGGAGTGGCCAACTTGCGCGGCCGCTTGCACGGGGTGGTCGATCTGGCCGGCTTTCTTGGTATTCGCGGGCAGGAGCAGGGGCGCGACCAGTCTTGGTTCGTTGCCTTCAACACCACGCTGAACATCAATTGCGCCGTGATGGTGGACCGGCTCTCGGGCTTGCGCAGCCTTGAGCAGTTGAAGGCGCAGGCCGACGACGGCGAGACAAGGCCGCCTTTTGTCGGCACGCACTATCGAGACGAGAACAACCGCTTGTGGCGCGAGCTGAATCTGGCTGCGCTCGCCAACGAGTCTGCATTTCTAAAGATCGCGGGCTGATGCGCGTTAGGCGCCAAGGCTTTCTGACAGTCACATTGAGATACGACGGAACGAGGAACATATGAGCTTCCTGGACAAAATCAAAGGCAAGGGCAAGGGTCGCGACCATTCCAATGTGCTGGACCCGGACAACCCGGTCATCCCACTGGATGACGTCATCGCCCTCGACCGCGCCGGTCTCGACCGTGGCGCGCACTCGCCTTCGATGGACGGCACGGCCCGCACGGTGCACATGGACTCGTCGATCATCACCGAGGCTGCGCCCTCAGAGATTGCCGACTTCTCCGAGACCCGTCTGCCCGCGGGCGCCGAAGACGCGCCGGGCGCCACCGGGCTGCCGCTCATCGGCAACCAACCGGTCGCCACGCAGCAGCGCATCTTGCTGACGCTGGTCGGCCTGGGCCTGTTTGGTTTGATCGGCATGACGATCTATTCGTTGAACTCAGCAGCCAAGGGCTCGGCCCAGGTGGCGGCTTCCGGCCAGGCGTTGATGCAGTCGCAGCGGCTCGCAAAGTCGGTGTCGCAGGCACTGATCGGTAGCGCCCAGGCGTTCCCAGAAGTGAAGGAAAGTACCGAAGTGCTGGCCCGCAGCGTGCGTGGCCTGGCCAAGGGCGAAGGCAACATCGATGCGGCGCCGGCCTCGGTGCAGGAATCGCTCGCGCCGATGGTTCCGCTGGTGGACCGTGCCGAGAAGAACGCCAAAACCGTGATGGGCCAACAGGCGATTCTGACCCAAGTGGGTAAGGCGCTTCGCACCATCAATCGCCAGTCATCTGACCTGCTGGAAATCGCTGAAACCGTGTCGTCGCTCAAGCTGCAGCAAGAGGCCTCGCCGGCCGAGCTGTCGGCGGTGGGCCAGCTGGTGATGTTGACTCAGCGCATCGGCAAGTCGGCCAACGAGTTCCTGACCATGGAAGGCGTGTCGCCTGAAGCCGTGTTCTTGCTTGGCAAAGACTTGAACTCATTCCGCGAAATTGCCGACGGCTTGCTCAACGGCAATCAGGAGCTGCGCTTGCCCGGCACGAAAGACGCACAGACCAAGGAACGCTTGCAAGCCCTGCTCAAGCAATACGAAGAGACTCGCACCGAAGCCGGCTCGATTCTGGGCAACCTACAAGGCCTGGTCTCAGCGCGTGAAGCGCAGGCCTCGATCATTGCTGACAGCGAGCCGCTGCGTAAGGGCCTTGAAACCGTGCAGGAGCGCCTTGGTTCTGAAACCGGCTTCAGCCGCGTAGCGCTTGCGATCTTGCTGATGTTTGCAGTGCTGCTGGCTGCCGGTGGCGCCGGTCTGCTGAAGTTGTACGTGAATGACCAGGCTCAGCGCGCCACGCTGGCTAAAACGCAGCAGCTGGAAGCCGAACGCCAGGAGCAAGAAGCCAAGCGCGTGAATGACGCCAACCAGGCCGCCATTTTGCGATTGATGAACGAACTGCAAACGGTGGCTGAAGGCGATTTGACGCAACAGGCCACGGTGACCGAAGACATCACGGGTGCCATTGCCGACTCGGTGAACTACACGGTGGAAGAGTTGCGCACCCTGGTGTCTCAGGTGCAGGGCACGGTAGGTCGAGTGACCGAAACGACGCAGCAGGTGGAAGCCACGTCGACTGAGCTGCTCGCAGCCTCCGACGAACAACTGCGCGAGATTCGCGAAACCGGCGAGTCAGTGCTGCAGATGGCAGGCCGAATCAACGAAGTGTCGGCACAAGCCCAGCAAACCGCCCAGGTGGCGCGTCAATCGCTGAAGGCTGCAGAGTCCGGTCTCACGGCCGTGCAGAACACGATCGGCGGTATGAACTCGATTCGTGACCAGATTCAAGAAACCTCCAAGCGGATCAAGCGACTCGGCGAGTCCTCGCAAGAGATTGGCGAAATCACCGAGCTGATTTCGGACATTACGGAACAGACGAACGTGCTGGCGCTGAACGCTGCCATTCAAGCCGCATCGGCCGGTGAAGCCGGACGGGGCTTCTCAGTGGTTGCGGAAGAAGTGCAGCGGCTTGCAGAGCGCTCGGGCGACGCAACCCGCCAGATTGCGGCTCTGGTGAAGACCATTCAGACCGACACGCAAGATGCGGTGGGCGCCATGGAGCGCTCAACGCAGGGTGTGGTGGAGGGTACCCGGCTGTCTGACGCGGCCGGTAACGCACTGGGCGACATTGACCGGGTTTCACGCCAACTGGCCGACCTCATTTCGCAGATTTCCAACCAGGCGTCTCGAGAAGCCGAGTCGGCCAACGTGGTGGCTGCCAACATCCAGCACATTTTTGCGGTGACGGAGCAAACTGGTGAAGGTACGCGCTCCACTGCACAGATGGTGCGCGAACTGTCCCGTACTGCTGAAGAACTGAAGCAGTCGGTGGCCCGGTTCAAGATCGGCTGATCACAGTGCCTGCGGCTCAGGCCGTAGCCCTTGACTCGACACAAGGTATCGAATGGACAGCCACGCGACGACGAGCGACACCATGAGCGAGATGAGCGACGACCTCAGTGCGTTGGCGTGGGTGCACGAAGAGCTGCGCCGCTCTCTCGACAACGCCCACAAGGCCTTGCGCCGCTTTGTGAAGGAGTCCGAATCGGTCAGCGGCTCCGACGTCGATGCCGTCGACCCGGCCGTGCTGCGCGGGGCGCGCCAGCAAATTCACCAGGGTGTGGGTGCTCTTGAGCTGGTGGGCCTGCCCTCGGTGGCAGTGGTTTTGCGTGCCAGCGAAGCGGCGATTCAGCGCTTCGTGGCCAAGCCCGACAAGCTCACCGCGGCCGATGTCGACACCATCGAGATGGCGTCGTTTGCGCTGCTCGACTTCCTGCAGCGCATGCTGTCGGGCAAGCCGGTGTCGCCACTGGCGCTGTTCCCGCGCTACAAGGCCGTGCAGGCGCTGGCGGGTGCCGAGCGCATCCACCCGGCTGACCTGTGGGCGATGGATTGGCGCTGGCTTGAGCTGGCGAATGAAAAAGGCGTCAGCCCGCACGCCATCGACGATGCCGCGCACGCAGCACTCGAGAAGCAGCTGCTGCTGCTGATGCGTGGCCAAAACTCGCAGGCTGCGCTCTCAATGAGCGACATCTGTGCCAGCCTGGGCGCTGGCGCCTCCAGCATGCCCGCCAGCACCTTGTGGAAGCTGGCCGCTGCCTTCTTCGAAAGCCAGGCCCATGGCTTTCTGAAGGCCGACCTTTTCAGCAAGCGCGTGGCCTCACGCCTGTTGGCCCAGTTCCGCGTGTTTGAGCGCGGCGAATCGGATGTGTCCGAGCGCTTGGCGCAAGACCTGCTGTTCTTCTGCGCACAAAGCGCTTCACCTGGCGATGGCCGCAAGGCGCCGCGCCTGGCCGCTGTGCGCCAGGCATACGGTCTTGCGCAACACGCGCCGGCCGACTATGAGGTCAACCGCCTCGGCCGTTTCGACCCCGCGACGATCGCCCAGGCCCGCAAGCGCGTGTCGAGCGCGAAGGATGCCTGGTCGGCCATTGCCGGTGGCGAAATGCACCGCATGACGGGCCTGTCCGAGCAGTTCTCACTGGTGGGTGATTCGCTCAAGCGCTTGTACCCGAACGGCGACGTGCTGGCCGACGAGTTGGCCCAGGCCGTGGCCCAGACACAGCACGCTGGCGCGGCGCCTCTGCCGCCGCTGGCCATGGAAGTGGCCACCAGTGTTTTGTATCTCGAAGCCTCGCTGGAAGACGGTGACTTCGACAACCCTGAAGAAGGCCAGCGCGTACGGCGCCTCGCCAACCGCATCGCCTCGGTGCGCGAGGGCAATACCCCCGACCCGCTCGAAGCGTGGATGGAGGAGCTGTACCGCCGCGTCTCCGACCGCCAGACCATGGGCAGCGTGGTGCAGGAGTTGCGCGCTTCGCTTTCCGAGGCTGAAAAACACATCGACCAATTCTTCCGCAACCCCGCGCAGCGCGAGGCGCTGTCGCCAGTGCCTGGCTTGCTGGCCTCGATGCGTGGCGTGTTGTCGGTGCTGGGCATGGACCAGGCTGCGCATGCCGTGCTGCGCATGCGCGACGACGTTGACGGTCTTTTGGCCACCGAGGTCGACCCTCAGCTGGTCGTCCAGTCGGGCACCTTCGACCGCCTGGCCAGCAACCTGGGCGCACTCGGCTTCCTGATCGACATGCTCAGCGTGCAGCCTCAGGTGGCCAAGTCGCTGTTTGTGTACGACGCGCAAGCTGGCACGCTCAGCCCCCTGATGGGCCGCAGCGCTGCCGCACGCAGCGCCACCAACCTCATCGTCCCTGTCGCGCCGGCTATCGAGGCGCGACTGATCGAGCAAGCCCAGTCGCTGTCCTTTGCCGCGGTAAGCGACCGCGTGCCACTAGACGAAGTGTCGCGCGACCTGGAGCACCTGTCGCACGAGGCGCAGATTGCCTCCCAGCCTGAGCTGCTGGCTGCTGTCACGCAGGCACAAAGCGCCATCGAGCACGCGGCCGGGCCTGGCCAGGTCACGGCGGCGCGCGAGCAGCTTTCCGAGGCGCTGGCCGATTTCGTTCATACCGCGAGTGAGCCCGTCGGGCTGGAGCCGGAGCCCGCCAAGGCGCCACCGCCTCCCCCCCCTTTGTCTCCCACGCCCACGAGTCAGGCCACCGACCTCGGTGACGACCCGGAGATGCGCGAAATCTTCCTCGAGGAAGCGCGCGAAGTCATTGAAACTGCCAAGGGCGCGCTGGAGCATCTGGTCGGGTCACCCGCCAATCTCGAGCAGCTCACCACCGTTCGCCGTGCCTTCCACACCCTGAAGGGCAGCTCGCGCATGGTCGGGCTGAAGGAATTCGGCGACGCGGGTTGGGTCTGTGAGCAGGTCTACAACAGCTGGTTGGCCGAGCAAAAAGCCGCTGACCCGACGCTGCTCGGCTTTTCGAACAACGCCCTCAGCTACTTCGCCGATTGGGTCGAAGCCATTGCCGCTCAGCGGTCAGGTGCCTTCAACGCGGCCCCAGTGAAAGCCGCCGCCGACGCGCTGGCGCGGGGCGAGGCTGTGACCGCCGTGGTGCCGTCGCCCGCGGCCGACCTGCCCATGATGTCGCTGTCGTTTCCGGTCGACATGCCTAGCGCGCAAGATCTGGTCTTGCCCCCCGCGGCTGCACCGGCGGCGCCTGAGCCGCTGCCCGAGTTGTCCTTCGACCTCGACCTGGGCTCGTTCGACGACCCAAAACCCGTGGCGGCCATTCCGGCCGCGGCCCCCACCCTTGATTTGCACGCCGCCGGGCGGCGGCACGACTTCAACGAACCCGCGGTGATCGATTCTCGCGAAGAGGCGCCCGATCTGTTGCCCATCGCCGAGTCGGTGGAGATGATCGAGCTCGACCTAGACGACCAGCTCTTTGCCACCGATGCACAGGCCCAGCCCGAAGTGGTGCAACCAGCATCGCCTGTAGCCGATGAATCGGCTACCACGCCTTCCGATGACGATCAGGTCAAGATCGTGGGCGACCTGCGCATCAGCATTCCGCTCTTCAACATCTACCTGAATGAAGCCGACGAGCTGTCGCGCCGCCTGACCACCGACGTGGCCGAATGGGGCATGGAGCTGCATCGCGCCATCGGTGAAGTGCCGATTGCGCTCGCCCATTCCTTGGCTGGCAGCTCGGCGACGGTGGGCTTTACCGACCTGTCTCACTTGTCGCGCCTGGTCGAACACGCGCTGACGCGCTCTCACACCATCGGCCACGGCACCACCGAAGAGGCGCGCCTCTTCGTTGACGCTGCCGAAGAGATCCGCCGTTTGTTGCACCAATTCGCCGCCGGCTTCCTAAAGCCCGTGGCGCCTGAGCTGCTGCAACGCCTCGCCGACCATGAGTTGAGCTCAGCACGCCGGCTCGAAGCCGCCAACGCCGCTGAAGCCCCGGAAGTTGAAGAACCGCTGCCGGTGCTGCTCGAAGAGCCCGAGTTCATGGAGCCCGTCGAGCCCTTGGCCCGCGCGTCGCGGCCAGCGCCGCTGGTGGTCAACTCCGATGCACTTGCGGCTCACGTGGACAGCTCGTTCGGCGGGCTAGACACCAATGTGGGCTCGCTCGGCCACGCCGAATTCAAGGCTTTCGCGCCCTTGCCCGTCGAAACCGCGCGCGCCGCGCCGGTGCGCGCTGACGCGCTCGATGGCGAAGACGACATCGACTCGGTGGACGCGGTTGACGCCGAGCTGTTCCCCATCTTCGAAGAAGAAGCCGAAGAGCTGTTGCCCCAGCTGGATGCCAAGCTGCGTGAGTGGGCCCGCCGCCCGACCGACAACGGTCCGGCTGCATCCTGCATGCGCACGCTGCACACCCTCAAGGGCGGCGCCCGTCTGGCAGGTGCCATGCGATTGGGCGAAATGGCCCACCGCCTGGAAACGCTGATCGAGCACTTGCTGGCACAGCCCGCCGCGAGCGTCGCCGATGTCGAGGCCTTGCAAGCTCGTTCGGACGCTCTGTCGGCCACCTTCGATGCCTTGCGCTCGCGCGATGCGCAAGCTTATGCCGAAGCAGAAGATTCCCTGCACGCCACGCTCGACGAGCCAGTTGCAGCTGCGCCGCCTGCCGCCCCTGTTGCGGCACCGGTGCTGCCGCCGGTCGCCGTGCTGGCGCCGGTATTGGTGCCGGTCGAATTTCCGGTCGTGCCTGTGGCTGCAGCTCCCGTGGCAACACCCGTGGCACCGATTGCGGCTGTAGCCGCGCCCCAAGCCCCGGCTGCAACCCAAACGCCCCAGACGCGTGACGTTGACTGGTCCCGCTTTGCCGCCACCGAGGGCGATGCGCCGCTGCAGGCGGCGATGGGCAGCGGCGTTGGCGCTGCCAATGCCGCCGTGCGCGTGCGTGGCCCCTTGCTGGAGCGCCTGGTCAACCAGGCCGGCGAGGTGAGCATCACGCGTTCGCGGATCGAAGCCGAAGTGGGCAACATCCGTGGTTCATTGGGTGACCTGACGGACAACTTGGAGCGGCTGCGTGGTCAGCTGCGCGACATCGAGTTCCAGGCTGAGACGCAGATGATCTCGCGCCAGGAGGCCGCCAAGCAGGCGCACGAAGCGTTCGACCCACTCGAGTCCGACCGCTTCACGCGCTTCCAGGAACTCACGCGCATGATGGCCGAGTCGGTGAACGACGTGGCCACCGTGCAGCGCACGCTCACCCGTACGCTGGAAACGACGGAAGACGAGCTCGCCGCCCAGGCGCGCCTGACTCGCGACCTGCAGGACGATCTGCTGCGTACCCGCATGGTCGAATTTGAAGGCCAGGCCGATCGCCTTTATCGCGTGGTGCGCCAAGCCGCCAAGGAAACTGGCAAACAGGTGCGACTCGACATCGTCGGCGGCTCGATTGAAATCGACCGTGGCGTGCTCGACCGCATGACTCCCGCCTTTGAGCACTTGCTGCGCAATTGCGTCACGCACGGCATCGAGTCGCCAGAGACGCGGACCGCGGCCGGCAAAGACGCCACCGGCAGCATCGTGGTGGCCTTGCGCCAAGAAGGCAATGAAGTTGGCGTGGAATTTCGAGACGACGGCGCGGGCCTCAACCTGCAGCGCATCCACGACAAGGGTGTGGCCATGGGCCTCATCAAGGCTGGCGAAGAGCACGCCGCGGGCGACCTGGCTAACCTGATCTTCACCCCCGGCTTCTCGACCGCCGACACCGTGACCGAACTCTCCGGCCGCGGTGTGGGCATGGACGTGGTGCGCTCCGAAGTGAACGCCATGGGTGGTCGCATCGAAACCGCCACGGCGGCGGGCCAGGGCACCAGTTTCAAGCTGGTGCTGCCACTGACCACCGCGGTAACGCAGGTGGTGATGGTTCGTTGCGGCGCCACGGTCGTGGCCTTGCCGGCCACGCTGATCGAGATCGTGCGCCGCGCCAGCATGAAAGAGCTGGACGAGGCTTACGCCAGCGGAACCTACCCACTGGGCGAACGCGCGCTGCTGTTCTTCTGGTTCGGCTCGCTCCTGCAAGAAGGGCCGCGCAGCCAGGAAGGCGTGACACGCACGCGCCCCATCATCGTGGTGAGAAGCGCGCAGCAGCGCATTGCGTTGCACGTCGACGAAGTGCTGGGAACGCAAGAAGTGGTGGTCAAGAACCTGGGGCCGCAACTGTCGCGCCTGCCCGGCCTGGCTGGCATGACGCTACTCGCTTCGGGCTCGGTGGCTCTCATCTACAACCCGGTCGCGCTGGCCACGCTGTATGGCGAAAGCGCCCGTGCCGCCACGGTGGCTGCGCTTCGCGCACCGATGCATCAGCCGATGATGCGGATGGTCGACGAGCCCGTGGTGCAACTGGCGCCGCTGGTGCTGGTGGTCGACGATTCGCTCACGGTGCGCCGTGTCACGCAGCGCCTGCTGGTGCGTGAAGGCTATCGCGTCGTATTGGCTAAAGACGGCATCGACGCGCTTGAGCGTCTGGCCGAAGACCTGCCGCAAGTGGTGCTCAGCGACATCGAAATGCCGCGCATGGACGGCTTCGACCTGGTGCGCAACATCCGCGGCGATGCGCGCCTGCGTTCCTTGCCGGTGATCATGATCACCTCACGCATTGCGCAAAAGCACCGCGACTACGCGGCGGAGCTGGGTGTTGACCACTACCTGGGCAAGCCGTACGCCGAAGAAGACTTGCTCGCCTTGATCGGGCGCTACACCGCGGCAGCCGCCACGGCCTAGGGCTTTCGGCCGGGGTCTCCTTTGTGCCATGTCTGAACTAGTCGACCATCTTGCCGAGCTGACCGGCTTTAGGGATCGCGACATTCTCGACGTGACATTGGTCGGGGCGCTGCGCGACATGCTGCACCCGCGCACCGTCACCATCTACCGATTGGTGGGTGAGCCCGGCAACGAGCACTGGATCACCCGCGCACGCCTGGGCGAGCATGATGCCGTGGCCACGGCCGACCCCGCTTGGGCCGATGTTGACAGCCTGCCCCCGCTTGACCTGTTCCCCGAGCGCATGGAGGCCATGAAAGGCCAGACCCGCGTGGTCACCATCCCCGGGCAGCACAGCGTGAGCCTGTTCCCGGTGAGCACCGACCGCGAAGTCGTGGGGGTGATGGAGATCGAGACCCTGGCGCCGCTGAGCGACGAATCGTGCCGCATGGTGGGCAGTATTCTGCGCATCTACCGCAACTTTCAGGCGCTGCTCGACTACAGCGAGCGCGACACGCTCACGGGTTTGCTCAACCGCAAGACCTTCGACGAAAGCTTTCTCAAGGCCACGAGCGAGCCCACCGGCGTGGCGCCGCTGGCGGCCGACGGCCGCCGCCACGTGGCCAGCAACCACCGACACTGGTTGGGGCTGATCGACATCGATCACTTCAAGTCGGTCAACGACACCTACGGCCACCTGATCGGCGATGAAGTGCTGCTGTTGCTCTCGCGCCTGATGCGCAGCAGCTTTCGCTTCCACGACCGGCTCTACCGCTTTGGCGGCGAAGAGTTCGTGGTGCTGATGCGCTGCGCAAATGATCAGGATGCAGCTTTGGCGCTGGAGCGCATGCGCAGCAACACCGCCAGCTACCCCTTTCCGCAGGTGGGGCAGATCACGATCAGCATTGGTTTCACCGAGATCCAGCCGGGCGACACGCCCAGTGGCGCCTTCGAGCGGGCCGACAAAGCGGTGTACTTTGCCAAGAGACATGGGCGCAACCAAGTGCAAAGCCATGCCGAGCTCATTGCGCGTGGCGACTTGGAAGACGAATCCAAGGTCGGCGACGTCGAGCTGTTCTGAGTCGGCGCTACTTCGCAGCTTTCACCACCGCATACCGCTCCAGCGTCTTCGCGCGCGCTTCGTTGTGCATCACGATGGGCAGCGGATAGTTCTCCCCCAGCACCACATTTCCTTCCGTCAGCTCTATCGGCCGCGCCAGCCATGGCGCGTGGATGGCCTTGTCGTTCATCCCGGCCAATTGCGGCACGTAGCGCCGGATGAACTTGCCCGCCGCGTCGAACTTCTCGCTCTGCGTCACTGGGTTGAAGATGCGGAAATACGGCTGCGCATCGCAGCCGGTCGAGGCTGCCCATTGCCAGCCGCCGTTGTTGGCGGCGAGGTCGAAGTCGTTGAGCATCTGTGCGAAGTAACGCTCGCCCCAGCGCCAATCGATGCCGAGGTCTTTCACGAGAAAGCTCGCCACCACCATGCGCAGGCGGTTGTGCATGTAGCCGGTCTGGTTGATCTGGGCCATGGCCGCGTCGACCAGTGGGTAGCCGGTGCGCCCCTCGCACCACGCCGCAAACAAGGCGTGGGCATGCTTGCCATGCTCCCACCTGATAGCGTCGTACTCGGGCTTGAAGCTGGCGCCCACCACATGCGGGTGGTGGTGCAGCACCTGGTGATAGAAGTCGCGCCAAATCAGCTCTGACAGCCAGGTGGTCGCGCCTACCGACCCTTGTTGCATGCGAATGGTGGCCTCACGCGCCAGCTGCCGTATCGACACCGTGCCGAAGCGCAGGTGCGTTGACAAGTAGCTCGGCCCCTTCACGGCGGGCAAGTTGCGCGTCTCGTCATAACGGTCCATGCGCGGCAGAAAGTCGCTCAGCATCTCTTGCGCGCCGCCGGCGCCCATGCCCATCTTCATCTCGTGCAGGTTGGTGGTTTCGAAGCCGATCTCGGCCAGCGGCGGCACGCGGGCTTGCATGCCCTCGGGCAGCGGCGCGAGGCTGTCGGCATACCGCTCCACGGGGTAGGCACTCACATAAAAGGGCTCCAGCTTCTTGAGCCATGCGTTCTTGTACGGTGTGAACACGCTGTAGGGCGTGCCGCTGGCGGTGAGTACCTCGCCGCGCTCGAAGATCACATGGTCTTTTGCGGTGTGCAGCGCAATGCCGGCATCGGCCAGGCGACCGCGTACCTGGTTGTCGCGATGCACGGCGGCAGGCTCGTCGTCGTGGCTGGCGTAGACCGCCTGCACGTGCAGCTGTTGTGCGAGGCGGGGCAGCTCATCTGGCGCAGCACCATGGCGCACCAACAGCCCGCCGCCTTCGGGCTGGAGCGCGTGCAGTTGGTCATTGAGTGCGAGCAGGCTGTCGCGTATGAACTCTACCCGCCGGTCGGCGCGGGGCAGGGGGTCAAGGATCTGGGTGTCAAAAATGAAGGCGCAGTACACCTTGCGCGCCGCCTTGAGCGCATGGAAGAGGGCAGCGTTGTCGCTGGCCCGCAAATCGCGCCGAAACCAAACCAGGGCTGAGTCCAAAACCTTTTCCATCCGGGGCAGTGTGCCGCAGGAATAAAATCCACCGCATGCCCGGCATCGCCATCGACCTCACCAACCAGTTCCTCATCGCCATGCCAGGCATGGCCGATGACACCTTTGCGGGCGCGGTCATCTACATGTGCGAGCACACCGACAAGGGTGCGCTAGGCCTGGTGATCAACAAGCCTATCGACATCAAGCTGAAGAATCTGTTCGAAAAGGTTGCGCTCACCCTTGACCGCGAAGACCTGGCCGAGACGCCGGTGTACTTCGGCGGGCCGGTGCAGACCGAGCGCGGCTTCGTGCTGCATGAGCGCCTGGGTGGTAGCGAAGGCGAGGGCGGGCACTACAACTCTTCGCTGCAGATCCCCGGTGGGCTGGAGATGACTACCAGCAAAGACGTGCTCGAAGCACTGTCGAGTGGCGCTGGCCCCAAGAAGATATTGGTCACGCTCGGCTACAGCGGCTGGAGCGCCGGCCAGCTGGAAGAAGAGATCGGCCGCAACGGCTGGATCAACGTGAGCGCCGAGCCCGGCATCATCTTCGACACGCCGGTGGAGCAACGCTACGACAAGGCGCTGTCGCTGCTGGGCATAGACCCGCGCATGCTCAGCCAAGAGGCAGGCCACGCATGAGCCTCGCGGCCATGCCACCCCATACACCCCGCTCATTTCTCGCTTTCGATTTCGGTACCAAGCGCGTGGGTGTGGCCAGCGGCAACACCCTCACGCGCACGGCCACGCCGCTGCGCACCGTGGCGGCCGAGGGCGATGCGCGCTTCGCTGCCCTGGGCGCCTTGATCGCTGAGTGGCAGCCCGAAGCGCTGGTGGTAGGCGTGCCCTACCACCCTGACGGCGCGCCGCACGACAATACTGCCCGCGCCCAGCGCTTCGCCCGCCAGCTGCACGGCCGCTTCAAGCTGCTTGTGCATGAGGTGGATGAGCGCTACACCACCACCGAAGCACATGCGCATGGGGCGGCTGATGTCGATGCGGCGTCGGCGGCGATCATCCTGGAGCAGTTCTTGAGAGACCTCTAATGAGCACTCTTCATCTCAACGCCGAAGCCCTGTACACCGACCTGCTGTCGGGTGTGCGCAGCCTGCTGCAACCCAACGCCGTGCTGGTCGGTATCTGGTCGGGTGGCGCCTGGCTGGCCGAGCGCCTGCAGCATGATCTGAAGCTCAGCGGTGATTTCGGCGTCATCTCCAGCGCCTTGCACCGCGACGACTTCTCGTCGAAGGGCCTCTCCAGTGCAGACCCCACCAAGCTGCCCTTTGAGATCGAAGGCCGACCGATCATGCTGGTCGACGACGTGCTCTACACCGGCCGCACCACCCGTGCGGTGATCAACGAGCTGTTCGATTTCGGCCGCCCTGCGAGCGTCACGCTGGCGGTGCTGGTCGACCGCGGCGGGCGCGAGTTGCCCATCCACGCGGCTTACTCGGCCGCACGCATCACATTGTCAAACGAACACAAGTTGCGATTGGCGCGGGACGATGCCGGCCGCTTCAGCTTCGACATCAAGGAAGGTGCATGACCAGGAACCCGCAACTCAACAAGCATGGTGAGTTGATTCATCTGCTGTCCATCGAAGGCCTGCCGCGCGCCGTGCTGCACAGCATTCTCGACACCGCTGGCACCTTTTTGAGTGTGAACGACCGCGAAGTGAAGAAGGTGCCGCTGCTGCGGGGGAAAAGCGTGTTCAACCTCTTCTTCGAGAACAGCACCCGCACCCGCACCACCTTCGAGATTGCCGCCAAGCGTTTGAGCGCTGACGTGATCAACCTCGACATCGCCAAGTCGAGCGCCGCCAAGGGCGAGAGCTTGCTCGACACCATCGCCAACCTGAGCGCGATGCATGCCGACATGTTCGTGGTGCGCCACAGCGAGAGCGGTGCCCCGTACTTGATCGCCCAGCACTGCGCGCCGCACGTGCATGTGGTGAACGCCGGCGACGGCCGCCACGCGCACCCGACCCAGGGCCTGCTCGACATGTACACCATCCGCCACTTCAAGCAAGACTTCACCAAGCTCACGGTGGCCATCGTGGGTGACATCGTTCACTCGCGCGTGGCGCGCTCCGACATCAATGCCCTCACCACGCTGGGCGTGCCTGAGATACGCGCTGTTGGTCCCAAGACCCTGGTGCCCAGCGACCTGAAAGAGATGGGCGTGCGGGTGTGCCACGACATGGTCGAAGGCATCAAGGGTGCCGACGTGATCATCATGCTGCGCCTGCAAAACGAGCGCATGAGCGGCGCCATGCTGCCCAGTGCCGGCGAGTTCTTCAAGAACTACGGGCTCACGCAAGAAAAGCTCGCCCACGCCAAGCCCGATTGCATCGTCATGCACCCGGGGCCCATCAATCGTGGCGTGGAAATCGACTCGTCGGTGGCCGATGGCAAGCAGAGCGTGATCTTGCCGCAGGTCACCTTCGGCATTGCGGTGCGCATGGCGGTGATGTCGACTATCGCCGGCAACAACGCCTAACCCGTCGACAGGCTCAGGGCAATCGGAAACACAAAACCAGATGAAACTCCTGATCAAGAACGGCCGCCTGATCGACCCTGCGAGTGGGCGCGACGAACTGGGCGACGTGGCGATTGCCGCCGGCCGCATCGTCTCGCTGGGTAAGGTCAACCCCGAGTTCCGCGCCACCCGTACCCTCGACGCCAAGGGGTTGATCGTGGCGCCCGGTCTCGTCGACTTGGCGGTGCGCCTGCGCGAGCCCGGCCACGAGCACGAGGGCATGCTCGAATCTGAAATGGCGGCGGCCGTGGCCGGTGGCGTGACCAGCCTGGTTTGCCCGCCCGACACCGACCCGCCGCTGGACGAGCCCGGCCTGGTCGAGATGCTCAAGTTCCGCGCGCGCAACCTCAACCAGTCGCACCTCTACCCGTTGGGTGCGCTCACGCGCAACCTGGCCGGCGAGGTGTTGACCGAGATGGCCGAGCTCACCGAGGCGGGCTGTGTGGGCTTTTCTCAGGCCGATGTGGCCCTGGCCGACACGCTGGTGATGCAGCGCGCGCTGCAATACGCCTCGACCTTTGGCTACACGGTGTGGCTGCGCCCGCAAGACTCCTACCTTGGCAAGGGCGTGGCGGCCAGCGGCGCGCTTGCCACGCGACTGGGCCTGACCGGCGTGCCGGTGATTGCCGAGACGATTGCGCTGCACACCATCTTCGAGCTGGTGCGCGTGACTGGCGCGCGTGTGCACCTGTGCCGTCTGAGCAGCGCTGCCGGCATTGCACTCGTGCGCCAGGCCAAGGCCGAGGGCCTGCCCGTCACTTGCGACGTGAGCGTGAATCACCTGCACCTGACCGACATGGACATCGGCTACTTCAACGCCGCCATGCGCATGACGCCGCCGCTGCGTCAGCAGCGCGACCGCGACGCCATACGCGCCGCGCTGGCCGACGGCACCATCGACGCGCTGGTGAGCGACCACACGCCGGTCGATGAAGACATGAAGAACCTGCCCTTCGCCGAAGCCGAGCCTGGCGCCACCGGCCTGGAGCTGCTGCTGAGCCTGGCGCTCAAGTGGGGTGACGAGCAGGGTGTGGGTCTGGGCAAGACGCTGGCCGCCGTGACCTGCGAGCCGGTGCGTGTGCTGGGCGATGCACTGGGCTCTATCGCATCGAGCGCTGGCCGCCTGGTCGAAGGCGGCATGGCCGATGTGTGCGTGTTTGACGCCACCGAGCGCTGGACGGTGCAGCCCGCTGCGCTCAAGAGCCAGGGCAAGCACTCGCCGTTTGTGGGCTATGAGTTGCCCGGCCGCGTGAAGTACACCCTCGTGGCAGGCCACGTGGCCCACGAGGCGGGGTGAGCCGGGTGAGCGGAGTGTTGCGCACGCTGAGAGGGGTTTGGCGTCTGGCCCGATGCGTGGTGCACATCGGTGCCGGCTTGGCGCGCTGCGCGGTCATCTATCCGTTCATCGAGCCACCGCAGCGGCTGGTGCAAACCGGCCGCTGGTGCGCCAAGATGGCCCGCGTGCTGGGCCTGCGCGTCCACGGCAGCGGCATGCCCAACGGCGGCGCCACCTTGCTTGCATCGAATCACGTCTCGTGGCTCGACATCATGGCCATCAACGCGGTGCATCCGGCGCGCTTTGTCTCCAAGTCCGATGTGCGCGCCTGGCCCGTGCTGGGCTGGTTGGTGGCGTGCGGTGGCACCTTGTTCATCGAGCGCGAGCGCAAGCGTGACGCGCTGCGCGTGGTGCACCAGATTGCCGAGGCGCTGAAGCGCGGCGACACGGTGGCCATGTTCCCTGAAGGCACCACCGGGGACGGCTCATCGCTCCTGCCTTTCCACGCCAACCTGATGCAGGCGGCCATCTCTACCGCCACGCCCCTGCAGCCGATTGCGCTGCGCTACGTCGAAGCCGACGACCAGCCCAGCCGCGCGGTGGTGTGGGTGGGCGACACCACGCTCGTGACCTCGCTCTGGCAGGTCGCCATGGCCGATGGCATACAGGTCTTCGTCACGCACTTGCCGGCGTTGCCGACACAGGCGTGTGATCGCAGGGAACTGTGCGAGGCGGTGCGAGGGCAGATTGCCGGCGCACTCGGACTCGATCTGGCCGGAAGCCCGCAGCACTGACCCGCTCAGAGGCAATTCACCGGCAGATAGATGTTGGGAATGTTGGTCTTGTCGGTGCCCAGGGCTTTCATGTTGTCGGGCGCCTTGGCATGGCCGCACACCCACGCAACCGGCACCACGGGCGCGTCTTCCACCACACCGGGGCGCAGCGTCAGGGTCTTGCCCTTGAGCGCACCGTAGGCGCGGTTGCCGAACACCACGTGCACGGCGCCCATCTCCACGGTGACCGACTGCACGTAGTTGTTGACGATCTTGTCGGCCGCCGGCAACCCGGCCGCAGCGTTGTCGTCGGGCACACTCTTGAGTGCCAACCAGGCGGCCGCCACCGGTTGCTTGGCCACATCAGCCAGCGGCATGGCTTCGACGAGCTGTGCACGGATGAGCTTGTTGTGCATGCTGGGCACCGCCATCATGGCGAGGATGGCGATGATGGCGACCACGACCATCATCTCGGTGAGCGTGAAACCGCGGGTGTGTGTGCGAGACATCGGTGCATTCTGCGGCATTCAGGCGAGCGCTTCGTTCAAAGCATCGCCCAGGTGTGTCAGAAAGTGCAGGCCGCCAGGGGCGGTGGTTGGTTCGAGGCCAGTCTTGCGCGGTCTCTTTGGATCAGTGCTTACGCCGTCACGGTCAGCATGCCGTCCATCTCTTCATGGCCATTGCCGCAAAACACGTCGCAATAGAAGACGAACTCGCCGGTCTTGTCGGGTGTGAAGTGCAGGCTGCGGGGCTGGCCCGGAACGATGTCGGTGCGCAGGCCGAAGGCGCTGAGGTTGAAGCCCATGATGACGTCTTGCGAGCTGAACTCGAGCACCACCGCCTCGCCTTTCTTCAACGCAATGTGGCGGGGCTCGAACTCGAACTTGCGCACCGTGATGCGGATGGCTTTCTCGGGTGTTTGGGATGCGGCCAGGCCCACAAAGGACAGCAGGCTGGCCGCAGCGACGAATGTGCGGCGTGTCGTGTTGAATGGCATGGGCTCAGGCCTTGCGCAACGGCAGCTCGTTGATCTCGTAGCCGCCGCTCTTGGCTTCGGTCTCGATCTCGCGAAAGCCCAGGCCGCGATAAGGTTGGGCCGGGTCCCAGGGCAGCGGCGCGCGGCGCGGCTGCGAGCCGGGTGCGGGCAGCGGGAAGATCAACGACTTGGCCGAATGGTGCGCGATGTGCCCGGTCATGAAGTGGTGCTCTTGGTGGATGTGGCCGTAGAACACGGTGACCTTGTCGTGCGGCATCAGCAGCTCGACCGCGCGGGCGCCGTCGCGCGTGGCCCAGTCCCATTGCGGGTAGAGGTCGAACAAGGGCCGGTGCGTGAGCACCACGATGTGGGCGCTCTTGGGCTGGCGGGCCAGGTCGGCGGCCAGCCAGGCGAGCTGCTCGTCGCCTATTTTCGCGCCCGGGTCGCTCACGTTGTCGAGCGCGATGAAGTGCACGCCCTTGTGGTCGAAGGCGTAGTGCGTGGCACCGAAGAATTCCTTGAACGCCTCGCCGTTGTCGAGCGAGGCATCGTGCTCGCCGGGCATGAAGCGCACGGTCTTGACCCTGAGCTCGGCCACGATGTCGCGAAACTCAGCCATGCGGCGGCGGCGCTCTTTCGGGTCGTCGGTGGTGTGGGTGAGGTCGCCAGTGAAGACCACGAAATCGGGCTGCTGCGCGAGCGCATTGACGGCGGCCACGGCCTTGGGCAGCGTGCCTTTGGCATCGGGGTTGGGCGCGCCCTCGAAGCCCCAGTGTGTATCCGACAGCTGCACGAAATAGAAATCGTCTGGCGCGCCCGCGGCCGGCGAGGCACAGCCCGCCAGCCCCGAGGCGAACACCGCGCCGCCCAGGCCGGCGAGGTGCAAGAACTGTCTGCGGTCGATGTGCTGCGTCATGGATGTCTCCTGGCGCACACTGCGTGCGCCGTACATGCCATACCCGCGCGGGCTGCGCAAAATTCCCGGCCCAACGATTCACTCGGGTACGCGTCTCAGTGGGAATAAAACCTGGCCGAGATCGGTATGCACCAGGAGAAAGGAAGCTCCTTGGCCGACGAAGAGAACCGCCAGCGCTTTGTGGCCATCGCCTTGCCGCACCTGGGCGCGGCCTACAACCTCGCGCGCTGGTTGACCCGCAATGACCACGACGCCGAAGACGTGGTGCAAGAGGCCTGCCTGCGCGCGATGCGGCACTTCGGTGGCTTTCGTGGCGAGCAGGTGCGGCCCTGGCTGCTGCAGATCGTGCGCCACACCTGTTATTCGTGGCTGAAAGAAAACCGCCCGGCCGAGGTCGTGGCCTTCGATGACAACGATGAGCCCGGGCGTGAAAGCGCTGCGCCCGCGGCCGACGAGCCGCACGCCGTCGCGCAGCGCAAGGCCGACCGCGCGCAGATCAACCATGCGATTGCCGGCCTGCCCATCGTCTACCGCGAGGTGCTGGTGCTGCGTGAACTTGAAGACCTCTCGTACAAAGACATCGCTCGCATTGCCGACGTGCCGCTGGGCACCGTGATGTCGCGCCTGGCCCGCGCCCGCGGGCTGATGCAGCAGGCCTTGCAGCCGGGTGCGCGGCCGGTGCTGCGCACCGTAGCGCGCTCTGCGCGCAGCACAGACACCCCATGAGCACCGCTTTCGATACCACCCACCTCCACGCCTTCATCGACGGCGAGCTCGACCTCACGCAGCAGCTCGACATCGAAACGAAGCTGGCGCAAGACGCCGTCTTGCGTGCGCAGGTCGACAGGCTTCAGCAGTTGCGCCGCACGGTACGGCAGCAGGCTGATTACCACGAGATGCCTGCGGCCTTGGCCACGCGCATTCGCGCACTGGGCGCCCCCGCCCCCGCAACCACTGGCGAATCAGCGCTGCAGCGCTGGTTCGCCTGGCGGCCCGCCGTTTTGGCCATCGGCCTCGCGGGCTTGTTGCCCTGGGCCACAGTGCTGGCGCTCGCGCACTTCAGGCAAGACGATCGCCTGATGCAAGAGACCGTGGCCAGCCATGTCCGGGCCACACTGGGCCAGCGGCTGGTCGACGTGGCCTCGTCAGACCGGCACACCGTGAAACCGTGGCTGTCCGCGCGGCTCGATTTCTCGCCGCCGGTCCACGACCTGAAGCTCCCGGGCGTGGTGTTTCTCGGCGGGCGCGTCGACTACCTCGGCGGCCACCCGGTCGCGGCTCTGGTCTACAAGCAGCGCGAGCACGTGGTCGACGCCTTCGTGTGGCCCACGCAAGAATCCGACTCGGCGGTGCAGGCGCAAACGCTGCGCGGCTTCAACGCCAGGCACTGGGTGCACGGTGGCATGCGCTACTGGGTGGTGTCAGATCTGAACCAGGACGAGCTCGCCAAGCTGGCGCAGGCGCTGGACGGCGAGATCGCCCTCAGCAGCTGAGTTCTCACTCGGGCGCCGGCCGGTGGTGTGGTTTCAGTGCGGCCTGCAGCCGCGTGCGCCGTTCTCCCTTCATTGGCCCCCATGCAGCCGCGCCATGAAACCGGGCACTGCAGGTGTATGAATCGTGAGCCGGTTGCCGCAGGTGACAGCGCAGGCGCAGCCGCTGCGTTATGTTGGGTGTCCCTTGCCACCCGCCATGCCCGGCCCCACCCCTCCTTCTCGCTGGCGTTGGATTCGCTATCAATGCCGTCGCCGCTTCACGCGACCGCGGGGCGTGTGGGCCTTGGCGGGCCCGGTGCTGGTGCAAGAGCTCGCGCTGGTGCTGACCGGCACGGTGGTGATGGGGCTGGCCAGCCACCTGGGCGCGTCGTCGGTCGCAGCCATCGGCATGATGGATGCGCTGGGCTTCCTGCTCAATGCGGTGTTTGGCGGGCTGGCGATAGGCACCACGGTGACGGTGGCGCATTGCCTGGGCGCCGGTCGGCGAGAAGATGTGCGCTCGGTGGCCTTCAGCGCCTTGTTGCTCGCGGTCTGCGCCGGTGCGGCCATCGCCACACTGCTGTGGTTCACCCGTGGCGCCTGGATCGCGACGCTCCTGCCTGGCGCCGAACTGGCGGTGGTCACGCAGGCCGACCTTTACTTTCGATGGCTCATCGTGGCGGGCTTACCCACCTCGCTTGTGATCGTGTCGTGCGGCGTGCTGCGCGGCATGGCGCGCACCGATGCCGCCATGCGCGTGCAGGTGACGATGAATGTGCTGCAGATCGTGCTGGCCGCGCTCTTCATGAACCGCTCGAATGGCAGCGTGGCGGGCGCGGGTGCCGCGCTGTTGATTGCGCGCTGTACCGGTGTGGCGCTGGCCTTGCTCTCGCTGTGGCCCACGCTGCAGCGTGGCGAGGCGCATGCCGCCGGCTGGCCGCTGCGAGGTGACTTCATGCGAGCCATCTTGCGCATAGGCTGGCCGGCGGCGCTGGAAACCTCGTTCTTCCACATCGGCAAGCTCATCACGCAAACCATGGTCGTGGGCTTAGGCACCGCGGCCATGGCGGCCAATTTCGTCGCCTTCTCGGTGGCGGCTTTGCTGTATGCGCCGGGCACCGCGCTCGGTGTGGCGGCCACCACGCTGGTGGGCATGCGCCTCGGCGCCGGCGAGGTAGAGGCGGCGCGCCGCATGCTGCGCCGTCTGGTGCGCAGCGCCGACTGGTCGCTCACCGCAATGGCGGCGGTGGTATTGCCCTTTTCCTACCTGCTGGCCCAGCTGTTTGGCAACAACCCTGAGGTGGTACGCCAGGCAGCATGGTTGATCGCGCTGAGCTGCTTGGTCATGCCGGTGTGGGGGGCGTCGTTTGTGCTGCCCGCAGGCTTGCGCGGTGCGGGCGACACCCGCTATGCACTGGTTGTGGCCACTTGCACGATGTGGGGCTTGCGCATCGCGGCCGGCTACGTGATGGGCATCGTGCTCGGCCTGGGCGTGATCGGCGTGTGGATGGGCATGTTCAGCGACTGGGTGGTGCGCGGCATTCTCTTCAGAAAGCGCCTGCGCAGCCCACACTGGACGCGCCACCGTTTGCTCGGTTGAGATCCGCTCCCAAGTGAACGATTTGGCGCAAGTCGTGCGCCGCCAGGGCCCGCGGGCGCTACATTTCGACCATAGCGGAGGTTTGCCATGGCGCTTGTCAAGATGGTTCGGACCTTGGTGCATTTTGGCGTGCCCTCGTTATGGGAGGTGCGTGACGCTGAAGGTCACCTGCTGCTGGCCCGCGGTGGCGTGATCGAAGACGACGAGCAGCTCGCGGCGCTGCTGGCGCACGGCGCCATGGTCGACCCCGAAGAAGTGAAGGCGGCACTGGCAGCGCAGGCCGCGGCCAGCGGGCGCGTGGCCGAGCCCCCTGCCGCCGACCTGCGCCCTGTCAGCCTCTTCGGCTTGTGGGACAAGCTGCTGTGGCGCCTGGAGCGTCTGACCAAAGACGCCAAGCTCGAAGCCGGTTTTCCGGCGCGCCTGGAAGAGTTGGCGGGGCATCTGGTGCAACTGGTGGAGCGCGACGCCGACATCGGCATCTTTCTCGCGGTGCGGCAGGATCAGCATCGCTTTCCCGTCTATGGGTTGAGCCATGCGGTGTTCACGGCGCTGATCTGCTTCCTCATGGCCAACCGCATGGGCTGGCCGCGCGAGCGCTGCATCACGCTGGTGAAAGCCGCGCTCACCATGAACATGTCGGCGTTTGAGCTGCAAGGGCGCCTGGCGGCGCAGGGGGTGCCCATGCTCGAAGAGCAGCGCGTCATCTTGCATGAGCACCCGCTCAAGAGTGCGCAGATGCTGCGCGAGATTGGCGTGGCCGATGAAGAGTGGCTCACCGCGGTTGAGCAGCACCACGAATGGACCGATGGCTCGGGTTACCCGCGCAAGCTCACGCAGCTGTCTGAGATGGCCATGGCGCTCAAGTACGCCGATGTCTTCATGGCCAAGATCAGCCCGCGTGCCATTCGCAAGCCGTTGTCGGCGCAAGATGCCGCGCGCCAGCTATTCAAGGTCGACAGCGGGGGAGTGATGGCGATGGCCATCATCAAGGAGTTCGGCATCTACCCGCCGGGCGAATTCGTGAAGCTCAAGTCGGGTGAGCTGGCGGTGGTGGTTAGGCGCACCGCCAGCGCCAATACCCCCATCGCCATGAGCATCACCGACAAGTCGGGCGTGCCCATCTTGCATGTGGCCCGCCGCGAAACGGCGCGACCGGAATACGCCATTGCCGGGCTGGTGGCCGACAAATCGCTGGTCACGCGCGTGCCGCCGGAGCGGCTTTACGGGCTGTCGAGCTAGGCGTTCTTGCCCTGGTTCGCCACAGTGGCGGCAGCCTTGGCGGCGGCTTCGGCATCGCCCAGGTAGTAGCTCTTGATGGGCTTCAGCTGCGCATCGAGCTCGTAGACGAGCGGTATGCCGTTGGGGATGTTGACGCCCACGATGGCGTCATCGGCGATGTTGTCCAGGTACTTCACCAGCGCGCGAATGCTGTTGCCGTGCGCCGCAATCACGATGCGCTTGCCTGCCTTGATGGCCGGGGCGATGCTCTCGTTCCACACCGGCATCACGCGAACCACGGTGTCTTTGAGGCATTCGGTGAGCGGCACGTCTTCCGGCTTGAGCTTGGCGTAGCGGATGTCGCCGCGCTGGCTGAGCGGTGCATCGGCGGCCAGCGGCGGCGGCGGGGTGTCGTAGCTGCGGCGCCATACCAGCACCTGCTCGTCGCCATATTGCTTGGCAGTCTCGGCCTTGTTCAGGCCTTGCAGGCCGCCATAGTGGCGCTCGTTCAAGCGCCAGTGGTGTACCACTGGCAGCCAGGTGCGGTCCATCTGATCGAGGGTGTGCCACAGCGTCCAGATGGCGCGCTTGAGCACAGAGGTGTAGGCCACGTCGAAGTCATAGCCGCCCGCCTTCAGCAGCCGCCCGGCTTGCTGGGCCTGTGCCACGCCGGTGGGGGTGAGGTCTACATCGACCCAGCCGGTGAATCGGTTTTCGAGGTTCCAGGTCGATTCGCCGTGGCGAATGAGCACAAGTTTGTACATGGCAGAGGGGCGCGAGGGCTTGAAGACAGTCGACGAAGGGCCGAATTCTATAATTCGCCTTTGCCTCCAACACCCTGGGCCTCCTTGTGAAATTCTTCGTCGACAACTGGTATCTGATCGCTGTGGCCCTGATCTCGGGTGGTTTGCTCGTCTGGCCGCGCCTGCGTGCCGGGGCGCAGGTGGGGGCTGTCAGCACTGCTGAAGCGGTGCTGATGATCAACCGCGAGCGCGCCGTTCTCATCGATGTGAGCGAGCCCGCCGAGTACGCTGCTGGCCATGCCGGCGGCGCCAAGAACGTGCCTCTTGCCACGCTCGAGTCGACCACCCATCTGCCCAAGAACAAGGCCTTGCCGCTGGTGGTGGTGTGTGCCAACGGCGCACGCGCATCCAAGGCCGTGGGTATCCTGACCAAACTCGGTTTTGCAAACTCACGCCCTTTGGCCGGTGGCCTGAAGGCGTGGCGCGAGGCCAATCTGCCGGTAGAGAAATCGGCCTGAATCGGAGAACTCGGGATGCAGACCGTCAAGATGTACACCACCCAGGTGTGCCCGTTTTGTCAGCGCGCCAAGATGCTGCTCAAGCAGCGGGGCGTGGTGCAGATCGATGAAATCAGGGTCGACCTCGACCCCTCGCAACGCAACACCATGATCGAGAAGACCGGCCGGCGCACCGTGCCGCAGATCTTCATTGGCAGCACCCACGTCGGCGGCTGCGACGACCTGATCGCGCTCGACCAGCGCGGCGGGCTGATGCCCCTCTTGCAGGCAGGCTGAACCGTCACATACCCTCGGACATAATCCAGCCCCGGTCCGCACCTTGTGCGGGCTTTTTGTTTTCACTTCTCTTTGCAATTCAGCGAGACCACCATGGCCGACGAGACCCCCAACACCGCCCCCGTGTTCCAGATTCAACGCGTGTACCTGAAGGACTTGTCGCTCGAGCAGCCCAACTCCCCGCAGATCTTGTTGGAGCAGGCGCAACCCCAGGTCGACATCAACCTGGGCCTGGCTGCCGCCCCTGTGGCCGACGGCATCTATGAGGTGACCGTGACCGCCACCGTCACCACCACGGTGGCCGACAAGACGCTGTTCTTGGTGGAAGCCAAGCAGGCCGGCATTTTCGAGATACGCAACGTTCCGGAAGACCAGCTGCAGCCCATCATCGGCATTGCCTGCCCACAGATCATCTACCCGTACTTGCGCGCCATCGTCTCCGACGTCTGCACGCGCGCCGGCTTCCCGCCGGTGGTGCTGGCCGAGGTCAACTTCCAGGCCATGTTCGAGGCGCAGCAGCAACAACAAGCTGCCGGCGACGGCGCTCCCCCCACGATCAACTGATCTGGCGATGAACCTCACGCTGCTGGGGGCCGGTGCCTGGGGCACGGCGCTGGCGGTGAGCACGGCGGCGCGCCACAGCACGCAGCTGTGGGTGCGAGACGCCCGGCAAGCGCATCAGATGCAGGCGGCACGTGAAAACGTGCGCTACCTGCCTGGCGTGGGGCTGCCACCGGCTCTGCAGATCACGGGCGATTTCGATGCGGCCGTGGCCCATGCGCGCGGCGGTCTGATCGTGATCGCAACCCCGATGGCCGGCCTGCACGAGATGCTGCAGCGCCTGCCCGCCACAGCGCCTGGCGTGCTGTGGCTGTGCAAGGGCTTTCAAGAACGCGCAGGCCTGCTGGGGCACGAAGTGGCGCGCGCCGTGCGGCCCGACGCGGCGAACGTGGGCGTCCTGTCGGGGCCGAGCTTCGCGCTCGAAGTGGCGCGCGGCCAGCCCGCGGCGCTGGTGGTGGCGAGCGCCGACGAAGCCTTGTGCGAGCGTGCTGTCGAGGCCTTTCACAGCGACAGCCTGCGCATCTATGCCTCCAGCGACCCGGTGGGCGTGGAGGTGGGCGGCGCCGTCAAGAACGTGATGGCCATTGCGACCGGCATCTCTGACGGCATGCAGCTCGGGCTCAACGCGCGTGCAGCGCTCATCACCCGCGGTTTGGCCGAAATGACCCGCCTGGGTACCGCCCTCGGGGCTCGTGCCGAAACCTTCATGGGCCTGAGCGGGCTGGGCGATCTGGTGCTCACCGCCACGGGCGATCTGTCGCGCAACCGCAAGGTGGGGTTGCTGCTGGCCCAAGGCCTGCCGCTCGCACAAATCCTGCAAGAGCTCGGCCATGTGGCCGAAGGTGTGGCCTGCGCTGCAACGGTGCTGCAGCGCGCGCAGCAGTGCGGCGTTGATGTGCCGATCACCGATGCGGTGGTGCAGGTGCTTGACGGGCGCATCAGCCCCGCGTGCGCCATTCAGGCGCTGATGTCGCGCGACGCGCGGCGCGAGAGCTGATCAGCCCCCGCCACCGTAGGCGTTTTGACGCCAGGCTTCGAAGACCGCCACGGCCACCGCATTGCTCAGGTTCAGGCTGCGTTGATCGGGCCGCATAGGCAGGCGCACGCGTTGCGGCTGGGCGATGTTGTCGCGCAGCTCGGCTGGCAGGCCGGCCGTTTCAGAGCCGAACACCAGCCAGTCACCGGCTTGCCACGCCACGTCAGCAAACGGCCGGCTGCCACGGGTGGTGAAGGCAAACAGGCGCGCCGGGTCGGGCTGGGCCGCGCTCAAGAAGGCTGCCCACGAGGCGTGGCGCTGCACTGGTGCGTACTCGTGGTAATCGAGCCCGGCGCGGCGCAGCAGCCGGTCGTCCATTGAAAACCCCAGCGGTTCGATCAGGTGCAGCGCGCAGCCAGTGTTGGCCGCCAGGCGGATCACGTTGCCGGTGTTGGGCGGTATCTCGGGGTGAACCAGGACGATGTTGAACATGAGGGCGCGATTGTGAGTGCCTCAGTGCCGTGGCGTACGGGCCAGCGCCCAGGCCTCGACGCGCGCGGCACCGGCTTGCTTGAGCACGCGGGCGATCTCGTTGAAGGTGGCACCGGTGGTCATCACGTCGTCGATCACCGCCACCGAGAGGCCGCCCAGCTCGGCGCGCCGCAGCGGCTCCACCGCGAACACGCCACGCACATTGGCGGCGCGCTTCTCGGGAGGCAGCGCCAGCTGATGGGGTGAGTCTTTCAGCCGCAGCAGCAAGCCTGCATCTGCCTTTGTTTTCAGGGCGCTGCCGAGCCGACGCGTCAGCTCCCAGGCCTGGTTGAAGCCGCGCTCGCGCAGGCGCTGGGGGCTCAGCGGGACGGGCAGCAACAGGTGGGGCAAAGGCGCGCCCACCCGCTGTTGCGCCACCTGCAGCAGCGCCGCAAGCGCAGGCGCCAGATCAATTGCCTCGTGAAACTTGAACTGCGTGATCAGCGCCGACCAGGGGTGCGCGTATTCCACCCCGGTGAGCGCGCCGTCGAAGAAAGGGGGCGCGACCACGCAGGCCCCGCACACGCGCACGCCAGTCGGCACTTGCAGCGCGCAATGCGTGCAGCGCGGCACCGGTTGCGCGAAGCGCGCGGTGCAGGCGCCGCAGATGGTCTGCGCGCCCCAGCCGCGACACACTGCGCAGAGGCTGGGAATGGCGGCAAGCAGACGCGTGAAAAGCATCGGGTCAATATACTGCCGCTTCCCATGAGCGAGCCCCCCGCGCCCACCACGCCCACCACCACACGCCATCTCGATGTGATGCGCGTGCGTGCGTGTTTGAGGCGCTTGGCCTTCGCCGACCAGGCCCCGTGGTTGCATGCTGAAGTGGCGCGCCGCATGGCAGAGCGGCTGGAGATCATCCGCATCCAACCGCAAGCCGTGCTCGACTGGTGGGCCTTCGCCGGGGCCGGCACGGCGCTGCTGTCCAAGGCCTACCCGCATGCTTTGCGCCTCATTGTCGAGCCCACACCATCGCTGCGCGAGCGCAGTGCGCAGGCAGCCAAGGCGCCTTGGTGGTCGGCTCAACGCTGGCGCGGCTCGGCGCCGCAAGTGCTGTCGCCCGATGAGGTGGTGGCCAACAGCGTGCAGCTGGTCTGGGCCAACATGATGCTGCACGCGTCGGTTGACCCTGCAGCGCTCTTCGCACGCTGGCAGCGCGCCCTGGCCGTTGATGGTTTCGTGATGTTTTCTTGCCTGGGCCCTGGCAGCTTGCGCGCCCTGAGCGAGCTCTACCAGCGCATGGGCTGGCCCCCGGCCATGGCCGATTTCGTCGACATGCACGACCTGGGCGACATGCTGGTGCACGCGGGCTTCGCAGACCCCGTAATGGACCAGGAGCTGCTGACCCTCACCTGGGACAGCCCTGAAGCCCTGCTGCGCGAGCTGCGCGGCTTGGGCGGCAATGCGTCTCCGGAGCGGTTTGCCGGCTTGCGCACGCCGCGCTGGCGGGAGCGCCTGATGGCCGAGCTGCGCGCCATGGCTGCCGCCGATGGGCGCATACAGTTGCAATTCGAGGTGGCGTATGGCCATGCGTTCAAGGCCACGCCTCGTGTGCCACTGAGTGCACAAGCCACGGTTTCCCTGGACGACATGCGTGCCATGGTGCGAAGGAAGTCACCACCCGCCTGAGCCCGTTGGAGGGGAGTGAAAGCCTGCGTTAAACTCGTGGGCTTGAAAAATGCAGGTTCGCCAGGGAGTTTTAGCGTACCGACCTGTCTTTGCAGGTCTGGCGTTCGAACTGTGAATAGAGCGTTCCAGCGCAATCACTCATATGTACTCAGGGCAGAAGCAGGCCCTCTGATGTGCCGCTTGTTCTGTCGCCGAGCAGCGCTGCCCGCCGGCTTCGTGAATTTTGAAAACTGAAACAACCATGATGAAGATGACGAAATCACTTTGCCAGTCTCTCTGCGCGAGAGTGGGGCAGTTCAGCCTGGCAATGGGTGCCCTGCTGGCCACTTCGGCCGCGATGGCCGTCAACGACCTGCCGGGCGGCCCGGCAGTCAATCAGCTCGACCTTCACCCGCCGGTGACGCAGATCGCCGCCGAGCAGCAGTACCTGCACAACTTCATGATGATTTTGTGCCTGGTCATCTTCTTCGCCGTGTTCGGCGTGATGTTTTATTCGATCTTCAAGCACCGCAAATCCAAGGGCCACAAGGCCTCGAATTTCCATGAAAGCGTGAAGGTCGAGATCGCCTGGACGGTGGTGCCCTTCATCATCGTGATCTTCATGGCGCTGCCTGCTACAAAAGCCGTGGTCGCGATGAAAGACACCAGCGCCGCCGACCTGACCATCAAGGCCACCGGCATCCAGTGGAAGTGGGGCTACGACTACTTGAAGGGCGAGGGCGAAGGCATAGGTTTCGTGTCCACGCTCGACGTGAGCCAGCGCGAAATGTCCGACTCGGGCAAGCCTTCTGGCGACGACTACCTGCTCAAGGTGGACAACCCGCTGGTGGTGCCGGTCAACAAGAAGATCCGCATCATCACCACTGCCAACGACGTGATTCACGCATTCATGGTGCCTTCGTTCGGCATCAAGCAAGACGCGATCCCCGGCTTCGTGCGCGACACCTGGTTCCGCGCCGAGAAGATCGGCAATTTCTATGGCCAGTGTGCCGAGCTGTGCGGCAAAGAGCATGCCTACATGCCCATCCATGTGAAGGTTGTGTCGGCTGAAGACTATTCGAAGTGGGTGGATGGCAAGAAAAAGGAAGCCGCCGCAAAGACTGACGACCCCAACAAGGTTTGGGTGCTGGCCGATCTGGCGGCCCGTGGCGAGAAGGTCTACAGCGCCAACTGCGCCGCCTGCCACCAGCCCAACGGCAAGGGCGCCGGCCCGATCAAGCCGCTCGACGGCTCGCCGACGGTGCTCGACGCCGACAAGACCAAGCAGATCCATGTGCTGTTGAACGGCCAGAACAACGGCGCCATGCCTTCGTGGAAGCAGCTCTCTGACACCGAGATCGCCGCCGTGATCACGTACACAAAGAACAACTGGTCGAACAAGACCGGCCAGGTGGTGCAGCCCACTGAAGTTGCCGCTGCCCGCAAGTAATCAAATCCGCGTCCAGAACAAGCGCCCCTAAGGAAGACCCATGAGTGCAGTACTTGACCCCCACGGCCACGCGGCCCCCCATGGTCACGATGACCATGCCCATGATGACCACCACCCATACGGATGGCGCCGCTGGGTGTACGCCACCAACCACAAGGACATCGGTACGCTGTACCTGCTGTTCTCGTTCACGATGTTCCTGTTCGGCGGCGTGCTGGCACTGCTGATCCGCGCCGAGCTGTTTCAGCCCGGCCTGCAGATCGTGAACCCGGGGTTGTTCAACCAGCTCACCACCATGCACGGCCTGATCATGGTGTTCGGCGCCATCATGCCGGCCTTTGTGGGCTTCGCGAACTGGATGGTGCCGCTGCAGATCGGCGCGGCAGACATGGCCTTCGCCCGCATGAACAACCTGAGCTTCTGGCTGCTCATTCCGGCTGGCCTGATGCTCGTGGGTTCGTTCTTCATGCCCGGTGGCGCGCCCGCCGCAGGCTGGACGCTCTACGCACCGCTCACGCTGCAAATGGGCCCGTCGATGGACGCCGGCATCTTTGCGATGCACATACTCGGCGCCTCTTCGATCATGGGCTCGATCAACATCATCGTGACCATCTTGAACATGCGCGCACCCGGCATGACGCTGATGAAGATGCCTATGTTCTGCTGGACCTGGCTGATCACTGCCTACCTGCTGATCGCCGTGATGCCTGTGCTGGCCGGTGCCATCACCATGACGCTGACCGACCGCCACTTCGGCACCAGCTTCTTCAACCCCGCCGGCGGCGGTGACCCGGTGATGTACCAGCACATCTTCTGGTTCTTCGGCCACCCCGAGGTGTACATCATGATCTTGCCGGCCTTCGGCATCGTGAGCCACATCGTGCCGGCCTTCGCCCGCAAACGCCTGTTCGGCTACACCTCCATGGTGTATGCCACCTCGTCGATCGCCATCCTGTCGTTCATCGTGTGGGCGCACCACATGTTCACGACCGGCATGCCCGTCACCGGCCAGCTGTTTTTCATGTACGCGACCATGCTGATCGCTATTCCTACGGGCGTGAAGGTGTTCAACTGGATCGCCACCATGTGGCGTGGCTCCATGACATTCGAGACGCCGATGCTGTTTGCCGTCGGCTTCATCTTCGTGTTCACCATGGGGGGCTTCACCGGCCTGATCCTGTCTGTGGCACCGGTCGACATCCAGCTGCAAG
>NZ_JBKJOQ010000032.1:0-12946 GCF_046595475.1 Rhizobacter sp. | reverse complement strand
CTCAAGGCCTCGGAAGAGCGCTGGGTGGGTGGCTGAGGCAGGCACGGATACCGCCTGCGCGGGAATGACAGAGCCTACTCCTTCACCGACCCCGTGAGCCCTGACACGTAGTACTCGACGAAGAACGAGTAGATGAAGGCCACCGGCAGCGAGCCGAACAGTGCACCCGCCATCAACGGCCCCCAGTGGTACACGTCGCCCTCCACCAGTTCGGTGACAACGCCCACTGGCAGCGTCTTGATCTCGCTCGACGAGACGAAGGTGAGCGCATAGATGAACTCGTTCCACGACAGCGTAAAGGCGAAGATGCCCGCCGAGATGAGCCCAGGCACTGCGAGCGGCAGCACGATCTTGGTGAGGATCTCCCAGCGGTTGGCACCGTCGATCAGCGCACACTCTTCAAGCTCGAACGGAATCGAGCGAAAGTAGCCCATCAGCAGCCAGGTGCAAAACGGGATCAGGAAGGTCGGGTAAGTGAGGATCAGCGCCCAGCGCGTATCGAACAGCCCGAGCTGGAACACCACGTCTGCCAGCGGAATGAACAGGATGGACGGCGGCACCAGGTAAGCGAGAAAGATCGCAAGCCCCACCTGCTTGGAGCCGCGAAAGCGCAGCCGCTCGATGGCATACGCCGCCATGATCGAGGCCACCAGCGAGAACGCCGTAGCCACCACCGACACCAGCACGGTGTTCCACAGCCAGTCGGGGTAGGCGGTGTCGAACAGCAGCTTTTTGAAATGCGCCAGCGTGGGCGCATGCACCCAAAACGGGTTGCCCGTGCGAGAGAGCAACTCAATGTCAGGCTTCACCGAGGTGATCGCCATCCAGTAAAACGGAAACAGCAGCACCAGCAAGAACGCGAACAGCGGCAGGTAGACGGTAACTGCCCGACTGCGCCTCGTCTCCAGGAAGCCCATGCCACCGACATCAGCTTGCACGCTCATTTGTCGGACCCCCCTTGTTGCCAGCGTCGCCGCTGCAGGCCGAAGAAGCTGAACAAGATGGCCGCCAACAAGAAGGGCACCATCGCGATCGAGATCGCCGCCCCCTCGCCCAGTGCACCGCCCGAGATCGCGCGCTGGAACGACAGCGTCGCCATCAGGTGCGTGGCGTTGAGCGGCCCGCCGCGCGTGATCACGTAGATGAGCTGGAAGTCAGTGAAGGTGAACAGCACCGAGAAGGTCATCACCACCGCGATGATGGGCGTGAGCAGCGGCAGCGTGACGTGGCGAAATTGCTGTGCCGGTGTGGCGCCGTCGATGGCCGACGCTTCGTAATACGACGGCGAAATGGTCTGCAACCCGGCCAGCAGCGTGATCGCCACGAAGGGCACGCCGCGCCACACGTTGGCGGCGATCACCGAGAAGCGCGCGTTCCATGGGTCGCCGAGAAAGTCGATGTAGTGGTCGATCCACCCGAGCTTGACCAGCATCCAGCTGACGATGGAAAACTGCGCGTCGTAGATCCACCAGAACGCTATCGCCGACAAGGCCGTGGGCACGATGTAGGGCAGCAAGATCACCGCGCGAAAAAAGGTCTTGAAGCGGATGTTGCGGTTCAGCAGCAGCGCCAGCCACAAGCCGAGAACGAACTTCAGCACGCTCGCGACAGTTGTGTAGAACAAGGTGTTGAAGAGGGCCAGCCGCGTGACGCTGTCGCCCCAGAGGAACTCGTAGTTCTCCAACCCGACCCACACCCCCGGCCGCCCGACCTTGGCATCGGTGAAGCCCAACCAGGTGCCAAGCCCCAGGGGGTAGGTGAGGAAGAGCAGCAGCAGCACCGCTGCGGGCAACAGAAACATCAGCCCCAGTGCGTTGCGGCTGTTCTGAAGTCGCTCAAGCCAATGCATCAACAAGTCTCGATGTATGCGCCACGCAGAACCCCGCCAAGTTGAGCATCAAGCCGTCGCGCAGCGACCGGCCTTGATGCTCGAACGCGGCGAGATATTCCGTCACCGCAGGTGTACGGAATATCAAACCTTGTAATACCGCTCAGCACGCTTCTGCGCGCGCTCGGCTGCCTCTTTCGGCGTCTTGGAACCGCTCGCCGCCTCGGCCACCATGTTGGGAATGATGAAGTCGGCCGCAGCCCCTGCCGAGGCGTAACCCAATCGCCCCGCATAGCCCGCGGGCCGCAGGTTCTTCACCGAGTCGCGGTACGGCAGATTCTTCGGGTCGGACGTCCAGACCACGCTCTTCTCGTAGGCGCGGAGCGGTTGCGCCACATACCCACCAGCCCCTTGCAGCCAAGGGTCGAACTGCTCTTGCTCCATCATGAAACGCAAGAATTCTTTGGCTGCCTGCGGGTACTTGGTGTACTTCATGATCATCTGGTTGAAGAACAGATGCGACTCGGTGGGCACGCCCACCGGCCCGATGGGGAACACCGCGTGGTGGATGTCAGCGGCCATCTCCTTGACCTTGGGGTCTTGCGAGTTCTTGGCCGCGTAGTAGATCGAGATGCCGTTGTTGGTGACGCTGATCTGCCCGTCCAAGAAGGCCTTGTTGTTGTTCGGATCGAGCCACGACAGCGTGCCAGGGATGAAGTTGGCGTAGAGCTCTTTCGCGTACTCAAGTGCCTTGATCGTCTCGGGGCTGTCGATCACCACTTTGTTGCTCGCGTCGACCAGCTTGCCGCCGTGCGACCAGATCAGCCAATTGGTCCAGGTGCTGTCACCCGTCGCGTTGCCAAGCGCCATGCCGCCGGGCGTGCCCTTTTCCTTCAAAGCCTTGTAGAGCTTCAGAAAGTCATCCGTGTTCTTCGGAAAGCTATCGAAGCCAGCCGCCTTGACCATGCTGTCGCGGTAGACGATCAACGAGCCTGCAGCACCCAGCGGCAGACCCAGCCACTTCTTGCCGCCGGGGCGCATGAAGGCCTCACCGGCTGGGTACCAGCCACCGTATTTCTTGCCCAGGTACTCGGCCAGGTCGGTCACGTCTAGCAGCTTCTCGGGGTAGAGGTTGGCGTCATCGTTCGTCGACAGGATGATGTCGGGCCCCGCGCCGGTGTTGGCCGCCACCGCCGCCTTCGGGCGCACGTCTTCCCAACCCTCGTTGTCGACCCGCACCTCGATGCCGGTCTTCTCGATGAAGCGCTTCACGTTGGCCATGTAGGCATCGATGTCGCCCTGCACAAAGCGGCTCCAGCGCAGCACGCGCAGCTTGGCGCCCTTCTCGGGCTTGAAGCTCATGCTCTGAGCCTGGGCCAGCGGTGTCCACAGCGCGGTGCCCGTACCGAGCGAGGCCACCGCAGCGGCACTGGCAGAGGTTTCAAGAAAGCGTCGGCGATTGAAGTGCGTCATCGTTGTCTCCTACTGGGTTTCTTGGCTGAACACTGAGAACAGGCGAGAGAAAGTCAGGCCACCAGCCGTTGGCCGCTGCTCGCGTCGAAGAGATGAGAGCGCTGCACGTCGGGCCGCAGGTGGATGGTGCTGCCGGGCGCAAAGTGGTGGCGCTCACGGAAGACCACCGACAACTCGGCGCCCTCGTGGCGGCACGACACCAGGGTCTCGGCCCCGGTGGGTTCGACCACCACCACGCGCGACGGGATACCACCCTGCGACGACAGTGAAAGATGCTCGGGCCGCGTGCCGATCAGCACCGGTTGGCCATCTGTGCCGCCAGCGTCGGCCGGCGCATCGAGTTCGGTGCCGTCACTCAGCTCCACAAGGGCAGCGCCCGCACGCCGACGCAAGGTGCCGGGCAAGAAGTTCATGGCCGGCGAGCCGATGAAGCCGGCCACAAAGCTGTTGACCGGGTGGTCGTACAACGTCAGCGGGCTGCCGGTCTGCTCGATGCGGCCGTCGCGCATGACCACGATCTTGTCGGCCATGGTCATGGCCTCGATCTGGTCGTGGGTGACGTAAATGCAGGTCGTCTCAAGGCGCTGGTGCAACTCTTTGATCTCGCTGCGCATGGCCACGCGCAGCTTGGCATCGAGGTTGGACAGCGGCTCGTCGAACAAGAACACTTTGGGGTCGCGCACGATCGCCCGCCCCATTGCCACGCGCTGGCGCTGCCCGCCCGAGAGCTGGCGCGGGTAACGGTCTAGCAAGGGCGTGAGCGCCAGGATCTCGGCGGCACGCGCCACCTTGGCTTCGATGGCCGAAGGTGGCAGCTTGGCCAGCATCAGCGCAAACGCCATGTTCTTGCCTACCGTCATGTGCGGGTACAGCGCGTAGTTCTGGAACACCATCGCGATGTCACGCTGCTTGGGCGGCAGGTCGTTCACACGCCGCTCACCGATGAGGATCTCGCCGCCGCTGATCTCTTCGAGCCCCGCGATCATGCGCAGCAAGGTCGACTTGCCGCAGCCCGATGGCCCCACCAGTACGGTGAACGAGCCATCCTCGATGGCAATGTCTACGCCATGCAGGATGTCAACTTCACCGAAGCGCTTCTTGACCGACTGGATGGTGACGCTCGCCATGCCTTGAAGACCCTCGTCAATGCCGCGTGGAGTATCGAGACCGGCCCAGACCAGCGCCATGTGGGCAACCGCGATCGCCCCGAAAACGAAGTTGTATGATGACCTGATCACCATTTCCATCAGGCTTTCCCCTGTGCTTACCGTTGGGACCCGCCTCATGGCCGAGCGTTTGTCAGATCAGCTGGCCGCGCGCCTGAGTGCGCAGATCGAATCCGGCGAGTTGTCACCCGGCGACCGTCTGCCGACCGAACAAAAGCTGTCGGAGAGTTACGGCGTGTCGCGCACTGTCGTGCGCGAGGCGGTACACCAGCTCAAGTCGCGGTGTCTGCTGCTGTCACGCCAGGGATCGGGTGTTTTTGTGGCGCCGCCGCCCCTCAACCACCCGCTCAATTTCGACGCCAGCGTGTCGGGCTCGACGACCGCCGTGGTGCAGGTGCGCGAGGTGCGTCGAGCATTGGACGGCGAGATCGCCGCACTGGCCGCCGAGCGCGCCACGCGCCCGCAGGTGGCGGCGTTGCGACGTGCCCTGAAGGCCATCGAGCAGGCGAGCGGCGATGGCGTCGATGAAGACCTCGCCTTCCATCGACTGCTGGGCGAGACCACCGGCAACCCGCAATTCATCCACCTGCTGGAGTTTCTTGAGCAGTACCTCAAGGAAGCGATGCGGGTCACCCGCGCCAACGAGGCGAAGCGCGTCGACTTCACGGCACAAGTGAATGATGAACACCGGGCGATCTTCCAGGCCGTCGCGGCCCATGACCCGAAAGCAGCCCGTGCGGCCGCGGTGCGGCACATGCTGCGCGGCGACCAGCGTCTGCGGATGGCGGGGTCTGCGCAAACTCCAGCGGTCACGACACTCTCCACGAAAACGGATCGACCATGAAGATCTTGATCACCGGTGGTGGTGGCTTTCTGGGGGCGCGCCTGGCCCGCACCTTACTCGCGCGCGGCACGCTGGCGGGCCAGCGCATCACCGGCCTGGTGCTGGCCGACCAAGTGGCGCCGCCAGACAATCTGCTGAACCATGGCGGCGCCGTGCAGGTCGAAGCGCGCACCGGCTCGCTGCTGTCGCAGTGCCAATCGCTGCGCGACGAACGCTTCGACGGCGTGTTCCATCTCGCATCGGCCGTCTCCGGTGAATGCGAAGCCGACTTTGACCTGGGCCTGCGGTCCAACCTCGACAGCACGCGTGCGTTGCTCGACGTGTTTCGTGCCCAGGTCAATGCCGGGGCCAAGCCGTCGCGGGTGGTGTTCTCCAGTTCGGTCGCGGTTTTTGGCCCCGACCCTGCCCTGGCGCTGCCGGCGCGCGTGGCGGACGACACCTTGCCTGCACCGCAGACCTCCTACGGCACGCACAAACTCATCTGCGAGCACCTGGTGGCCGACTACACGCGCAAGGGCTACATCGACGGCCGCGCAGCGCGGCTGATGACGGTCACCGTGCGGCCGGGTCGGCCGAATGCCGCGGCGTCGTCGTTCTTCTCGGGCATCGTGCGCGAACCGCTCGCGGGGCTGGAGGCGGTCTGCCCGGTATCAGCCGACGTGTCGCACCCGGTGTCGTCTCCCTCGCACACGGTGGACGGCTTGATCGCCGTCTATGAAGCCAGCCGCGAAGCCTTCTGCGGCCGCAGCGCCATGAACCTGCCCGCGCTCAACGTACGCGTGGGCGACATGCTCGATGCCCTGACAGCAGTGGCAGGCCCGGCCGTACGAGCCCGTGTGCGCTTCGAGCCCGACGAACGCATCGCGGGCATCGTCGCCAACTGGCCCAGCGGTGCCACCGCGGCGCGCGCAACGCGGCTGGGCTTGCAGGCACCGGCCAACTTCGCCGAGATCATTCGGCAGTACATCGCCGACTGCCAGGCCTTGCCCACAGCCCATCAGACCTTGAAAGGCCTGAACGGCTAGAGCTGCCGCGCCTCGAAGGTGTTGCACTGGGCAACGCTGCCCGTCTGGATGCCCTTCTTGAACCATGACACCCGCTGCGCGCTGGTGCCGTGGGTGAAGGTTTCGGGCTGTACGGTGCCGCGCGACTTGCGCTGCAGTGCGTCATCGCCGATCTGTGTGGCGGCGTTGAGCGCCTCTTCCACATCGCCCTGCTGCAAGATCTGGCGCGCCTGGTTGGCGTGATACGCCCACACGCCGGCAAAGCAGTCGGCCTGCAGCTCCACGCGCACGCTGAGCGCGTTCTGCTGGGCTTCACTGGCCCGCCCGCGCATGCTGTCAACCTTGCCGGTGATGCCCATCAGGTTTTGCACGTGATGGCCCACCTCGTGGGCGATCACGTAGGCCTGGGCAAAGTCGCCCGGTGCACCCAACCGGGTGCGCATGGTCTCGTAGAAGTTGAGGTCGATGTAGACCTTCTGGTCGCCGGGGCAGTAAAACGGCCCCATGGCCGACTCGCCGCGCCCGCAGGCGGTAGGCTCGCTGCCGCGGAACAGCCGCAGCTTGGGCTCGCGGTAGGTGCTGCCCATCTGCTTGAACTGCTCGCGCCAGACGTCTTCGGTATCGGCCAGCACGACCGAGACAAACTTGGCCAGCTGGTCGTTGGCAGGCGGCCGCTGCGCAGGCGCCTGCTGCGTTTGCGGGGCCGAGCCACCGCCACCGCTCAGCAGGCCCAGGATGGTCAGCGGGTTGATACCGAAAGCCCAGCCCGCCACCACCGCGATGGCCACGCTGCCCAGGCCGATGCCGCGCCCGCCGCCGAAGGAAAAGCCCCCTCCTCCGCCGCCGCCACTGCGCGCGTCTTCCACGTTGTCGCTCTCGCGGTTACCTTCCCATTTCATGGCGCGTCCTTCAGGTGTGAGCCGAAGGGGCATGGTAGCGAAGCCGCCATGCAAAAGGGCTGCCGTTCTGGCAGCCCTTGCGTAGGACTTGAGGCCGAATGTTGGTGCGCCGGAGCGTCAATGCGCCGGTTCGCCCGCCTTCTCGTACTGGGCAAACAGCTTCAGTGCCAGGCGCTGCAGCGTTTCGTCGGCGCTGCTGTGGCCCAGCGCAATGCGGTCGAAAGCATAGGGCCGGTCGAACATCATGCGTGCCACGTTCACAGGCAAGGCCTCCTCGGCCATCTTGCTGCGAAAGCGACCCAGGGTCTTCAAGTCGTCGATCAAGGCGACCGGGCGGCTGGCAAAGGGCTCGGAAGATGACATGGCTAGCGATGCAAACGAGGTGAACATGTGGAGGCTCCATGTGAAGCGTGTGCCCACACGATAGCCAGACCTCGTTGCCGCGATCGCCCGAAAAGAGCCACCGATTCGGCCAGTTGAGTGCAGGGCGCGCGCTCTTACCCCACGGGGTCGGGCGCCCCGTGCACCGCTGGCCCGGTGACCTGGATGAACTCATCGAGCTTGTCGCACCACTCAGAAGCCGACGCTTCGAGCTGGTCCAGCGGCAAGGTCTCGACGCCTGCATCGGCCAGCATCTTGTCGGACGCGCCGTTTGAGGCGACGTGGTGTGACTTCTTTTCCAGGTACACCACCCGTTTGATGCCCACCTGGATGATCGACTGCACGCAGCGCGGGCAAGGGAACTGGGTGGCGTAGATGGTGCTGCCGGTCAGCGGCAGCACCACGCAGTTCAGGATGGCGTTGACCTCGGCGTGCACGATGTAGCTGTGGCGCGATTGCAGCGGGTCGCTGTCGATGTCGGCCCAGTACGACGCGTCGTTGTCGTCACAGCCGCGCGGCAGGCCGTTGTAGCCCACCCCCAGGATCTTGTTGTCGGCGCTGGCGATGCAGGCGCCGTTGCGCTTGCGGCCATCTTTCGAGCGGGCCGCCGCCAGCAGGGCGACGCCCATGAACATCGAATGCCAGTGAATCAGGGGGGCGTTTTGCATAGCAGGCATTGTGCCGCCTGGCCCGCAGGCGGGCGCCTTCAGCAAGTCAGCGAGGCGCCTCGGCCTGCGTGCCGGGAGCGCTGGCGTCCAGCCTTTGCTGCAATCGTTGCAAGAGCGGGCGTATCGCCTCGCCCACGGCGATCTGCGGGTTGGAGTAGCCGTCGGTCTTGCCCGCGTCTTTCTCGCGCTGGTCGATCACCTTGCGCGCGGCAGCGTGGGCGGCCTCAAAGGAGTGGGTTTGCCGCAGCTGCTCGTCGTACATCGCGCGGCCGAAAAAGGTCAGCTCCGACTTGCGCCCGCAGCCGTACGAGGTGTGCTCGGCATCTGCCGCGGTCATCACCAGCGTGCCGGGCTCGGCCAGCGCCGGCAGCCACGAGCCCGAGTAGCAGGCCGAGATCGAGATCACGCGAAAGCGCACGCCGGCCTCGTCGAGCCAGGCGCGCAGCTGCTGGGGCGTGACCGGCGCCACCTCCAGCGGCCAAAAGCGGGCCGACAGCTTGCCGTCTTGCGCGCCATGCGAGGTGAGGTGGATGAAGAGCACGTCTTCATCACGGTCCATCAGGCTGGCCGCCCGCAGGATCGCGCGCTGCAGGTTGAGTCCGGTTGCCCAAGGCAGCTCGCCTGCGGTGGCGGCGTTGTTGATCAGCTGCAGCGTGCGGCCCTGGGCGTCGAAGCGGCTTTGCATCACGCCAGCCACCAGCCGGCTCTCGCGGCGAAACACCTCTTCCTCGGCATAGGGTGCAAAGGTGATCGCATACAGATCGACCATGCCGGGCCGCTGCGCCTGCAGGGCATTGAGGCTGTCGACCAGCACCGCCGACTGCCGCTCCATCACCTCTTGCGTCAGCTGCAGGTGCTTGTCTTCCTCAGCCGCGGCGCGCGCCACCCGCTCGTCGGGGTACCAGAACTGCATGGGCGTGACGAAAATGTCGGCCCCCGCGGCCAACACGAACGCCGCCAGCACCGCCACGCGCACGCCGCCCGGCGCCGTCTGGCGCAGCAGCAGCACGGCACCCGCCAGCGCCACCCAGCCCACCACCACGAAGGGCAGCGCCCACTGCACCCATGCCACCCCGCGTGACGCCGAGCTAGGCGCATGGGGCAACACCAGCAGGTACAGCGCCCACAGCGGGGCCGAGATGACGATTTGCTGCAACAGCAGCACGCCAAACAAGGTGGCCGTGTCGGGCGGGCCGGCGCGCGAGCGCACCACCACCCAGCAGGCCCACACCAGCAGCACCGTGGTCAGCCAGCCGCTGGCGACGGCCTGCCAGTAGAAGACTGCCGGCCCGGCGATGCCCACCCACTGCAGCAGCACGCCCAACCCCACCAGCAGCGCGGTCAGCACCGCCAGCGTCAACGGACGGGCCTGCAAGTCGGCAAGATCGGGCCTCAGAAAGACGGCGCTGCGTGCGCTCTGGCCCAGCCAGCGCGCAAGGCCGCCGCCGTTGGTGTGGTATTCCTCGCTGAACCCGGTCATCTTGGCCTCCTGGGCGCCCATCCTAGGGCCTGTAGAAATACCATGGTCACATCGCCCGCATCGGCCCAAAATATCGACCATTGATTCATGTGGAGACAACCATGACCGCCCAACGCACCACGCTCGATTTGCTGTCGCAATACGCCGCCTATCACCGCGACCAACGCAACATCGTCACCCACTTCATCGGTGTGCCCATGATCGTGTTCGGCATCGGCGTGCTGCTCGCCCGCTTGCACCTCACTGTGCCGGGGCTTGAGCTCACCGGCGCCTGGGTCGCCTTCTGCCTGTCAGCGGCCTGGTACATGAGCCGGCGCGGCCCGCTGTCACTGGGCGTTGCGGTCACCGCCGCCACCGGGGTACTGATCGCACTGGCGCACGGCGTGTCGGGTGGCAGCGTGGCCAGCTGGCTAACCTGGGGCGTGGGCATGTTTGCCATCGGCTGGGTGATCCAGTTCATCGGCCACTACTACGAGGGCCGCAAGCCGGCGTTCGTCGACGACATGGTGGGCCTGCTGGTCGGCCCGATGTTCGTTACCGCCGAAGCCATGTTCTCCATGGGCTGGAACAAGGCCCTGCTCGCTGAGATCGAGCGCCGCGTCGGCCCCACCCACCTACGCGACCTGGCCCACCCGGCCTGATGCGCCGGCTCGCACTGCGCATAGGCGCTGTGCTGCTGGCGGCGCTGCTGCTGGCGGTTGCCTTCATCGTCATTCAGTTTCAGCGCCACCCGTCGCTGGAGCCGTATCGCTCGCTGACACTGCCCGCCGCCACCACCCCCGACGGCGTGCGAGTGCGTTTCGCTGGCGTTTCCACCCTGGTGTTCGACGACGGCGAAACCGCCTGGATGACCGACGGCTTCTTCTCGCGCCCCGCCGTGCGCAGCTTGACGCAACCCATCGCACCCAATGCCGAGCGCATCACCCAAGGCTTGCAAGCGCTGGGTGTGACCCGGCTGGCCGCAGTGGTGCCTGTGCATTCTCACTACGACCACGCCATGGACTCGCCCTTGGTCGCGCAGCGCACCGGCGCGCTGCTGATCGGCTCGGAGTCGACGCTCAACATCGGCCGCGGGCTCGGGCTGGCACCACAACAGATGCGCGCCGTGCGGTCGGGCGACACGGTGCAACTGGGCAAGTTCAGCCTGCGCTTCATTGCCAGCCGCCACAGCCCCACGCCCTACAGCAGCGGCCACACCGTCGAAAACATCGACACGCCGCTCGTGCCGCCGGCGCGCGCCCCCGCCTGGCGCGAAGGCAGCGTGTGGTCTTTGCTGGTAACCCACGCGTCGGGCCGAAGCTTTCTGGTCAACGGCAGCGCCGGCTTTGTGCCCGGTGCGTTGACGGGGCTGCATGCCGACACCGTGTTTCTGGGCGTGGGCACGCTGGGCAAGAAAGACGAGGCCTACCGCACTGCCTACTGGAACGAAGTGGTCAAGGCCGTAGGCGCCAAGCGGGTGATTCCGGTGCACTGGGACGACTTCACCCGCCCCCTGAGCCAGCCCCTGCAGGCCATGCCGCTGCTGCTGGACGACCTGGACGTCGTCATGCGCGACCTCGGCCAGCGTTCGGCTCAGGCCGGCGTGGAGCTGCGCATGCCGCCGCTCTTCGTGGCTTTCGATCTTTATTGAGCTTCCCTGTTCCGCGACAACTCGTGCCCGCTAAGGCAGAGCGGCAGATGCGCGCAACTCTTGAGTACGCCAAAAGCCAAGCTTTCTTTGAGCGCCTGAGAAGACTCGAAAGCCCGACCGGCTCCTAAGTGTTCTTCGACACCGTGATGGTCGGAAACTTCGACGAGAAGTCTTTCGCCCGCTGAGCGATCTTGACCGCCAGCTGCCGCGCCATCGCCTTGTAGAGGCCCGCGATCTCGCCGTCGGGATCGCTCACCACGGTGGGTGCGCCCGAGTCGGTCTGCACGCGTATGCCCATGCTGAGCGGCAGCGCGCCGAGGTAGTCCATGTTGAATTCAGCGGCCATCTTCTTGCCGCCATCGGCGCCGAAGATGTGCTCCACATGGCCGCAATTTGTGCACACGTGCATGGCCATGTTTTCCACGATGCCGAGTATGGGCACGCCCACCTTCTCGAACATCTTGATGCCGCGCCTCGCATCGAGCAGCGCTATGTCTTGCGGCGTGGTGACGATCACGGCGCCGGTGAGCGGCACGCGCTGGCTGAGCGTGAGTTGAATGTCGCCGGTGCCCGGGGGCATGTCGACGATCAGGTAGTCGAGCTCGCGCCAGTTGGTCTGGCGCAAGAGCTGGTCTAGCGCCTGGGTGGCCATGGGGCCGCGCCAGATCATGGCGTTGTCGGCCTCGACCAGAAAACCGATCGACATCACCTGCACGCCGTGGTTTTCCATCGGCTCCATGGTCTTGCCGTCGGCGCTCTCGGGTCGGCCCGACAGGCCCATCATCATGGGCTGGCTGGGGCCGTAGATGTCGGCGTCGAGGATGCCCACGCTGGCGCCCTCGGCGGCCAACGCCAGCGCCAGGTTGACCGCGGTGGTGCTCTTGCCCACACCGCCCTTGCCCGAAGCCACGGCAACGATGTTCTTCACGTTGGGCAGCAGCTGCACGCCGCGCTGCACGGCGTGGGGGACGATCTTGGTGGCAAGGCGCGCGTCCACCTTCTCAATGCCCGCCACACCTCTGGCTGCGGCCACGAGAGCAGCAGTGAGCGAAGCAATCTGGCTCCTGGCCGGGTAGCCCAGCTCCACATCGAACGAGACGGCACTCCCTTCGATGCGCAGATTCTTCAGCTGTTTGGTGCTGACGAAATCTTTGCCCGTGTTGGGATCGATGACGGTCTTGAGCGCGTCGAGCAAGCTGGTTTCGGTGATGGCCATGGGGAGGTTTCAGCGGGAGAGAAGGCCCGGGAAGTCTAGCGCGGCGAGCCTAGAATTCAGGGTTTTCCTGCCCGAGCCCGCCCGATGCCCCGCAAGCTCTTCGTCACCACCGCCCTGCCCTACGCCAACGCACCCTTCCACGTCGGCCACATGATGGAGTACATCCAGGCCGACATCTGGGTGCGCTTCCAGCGCATGGTGGGCAACGAAGTGCACTTCGTCTGCGCCGACGATGCCCACGGCGCGCCGATCATGATCTCGGCGCAGAAGGCGGGCGTCACACCGCAGGCCTTCGTGGCGGAGATCGCGGCCGGGCGCCAGCGCTATCTCGACGGCTTCCAGATTGCCTTCGACCAC
>NZ_JBKJOQ010000113.1:0-71035 GCF_046595475.1 Rhizobacter sp. | reverse complement strand
CAGCGATTCATGCGCATCGACCTGCGTCTGCCCAGCGTGCACACTTGAGAAGGTGTTACCCATGTCTGTGCACACCCGTTACCCCTGTCCCGCGTCTGAACAGTCGACACAAGAAAGGGAGTCGCCTGCCGGGGCGAAATCCCGGCGCGGCCTCACGCAGTGAACAAGACTTGCGCAAAACCGAGCGGGCCTTCGATCCGCGAAGCGGACCCTGTCCTGAGGTATCGAAGGATCAGGCTGAGCGGTTGGTGGCGCGCGAGCGGGTGGTGCTCAGCCTGAGCGGGTGCTGCTCACGCTGAGCGGGCGGTGCTCAGGCTGAGCGTCAGCAAGTCCAGGACGGCGGACCCTCGGTGGCGATGCCGTAGCGCTCAATCGCCTGCGCACACAGCGCCCCATCCACCTGCCCCAGCTCGCGCAACGCAGTAAGCGCGGCCAGCACGATCTGCCGGCGATCCACCTCGAAGAAGCTGCGCAAGGCGGCCCGCGTATCGCTGCGCCCGAACCCATCGGTGCCCAGAGCGACAAAGGGCGCTTGCACATGCGCGGCCACCAGTTGCGGCCAGGCGCGCACGTAGTCGCTCACCGCCACGATGGGCGAATCACCGGCCAGGCATTGCTGCACATGGCTCGTGCGCTGCGCCTGCTGCGGGTGCAGGCGGTTCCAGCGCTCGGCCTCGGCGGCGTCGCGGGCCAGCTCGCTGAAGCTGGTGGCACTCCACACTTCAGCCTCGACATTCCAGTCACTCGCCAGCAGCTCGGCCGCGGCTATCGCCTCGCGCAAGAGCGTGCCCGAGCCCACCAGGCGCACCGTGCCACGCGGCTTCTTCACCGTGTGGGCGGCGTAGCGGTACAGCCCCTTGATCACATCGGCTTCCACGCCCTCGGGCAGCGTGGGCTGCGCGTAGTTCTCGTTCATCAGGGTGACGTAGTAAAAAACGTCTTCCTGCTCTTCGAGCATGCGGCGCATGCCATGGTCGAGGATCACCGCAAACTCGCCCGCGAAGCAGGGGTCGTAGGCGCGGCAGTTGGGCACGGTGGCGGCCTGGATCAGGCTGCTGCCGTCTTGGTGCTGCAGGCCTTCGCCGCCGAGCGTGGTGCGGCCTGCGGTTGCGCCCAGCAAGAAGCCGCGCGAGCGCTGGTCGGCAGCCGCCCAGATCAAATCGCCCACGCGTTGGAAGCCGAACATCGAGTAGTAGATGTAGAAGGGCAGCATGGCCTGGCCGTGCACCGAGTAGCTGGTGGCCGCGGCCGTCCAGCTGCTGATGGCGCCGGCCTCGCTGATGCCTTCTTCCAAGATCTGCCCGTCGGTGGCTTCGCGGTAGCTCAGCACCGAGCCTATGTCTTCGGGCTCGTAGGTCTGGCCGGCGCTGGAGTAGATGCCGATCTGCTTGAACAGATTGGCCATGCCGAAGGTGCGCGCTTCGTCGGCCACGATGGGCACGATGCGCGAGCCGAGCTGCTTGTCTTTTAGCAAGGCGGTGAGCATGCGCACGAAGGCCATGGTGGTGCTCATCTCCTTGCCTTCGGCCTTGAGCGCGAACTCGCCGTACTTGGCGAGCGGCGGCACCGGCACGGTCTGCGCGTGCGCCGAGCGCTGCGGTGCATAGCCCCCGAGGGCTGCGCGCCGTGCATGCAGGTAGCGCATCTCGGGGCTGTCGTCGGCTGGCCTGTAGAACTCGAGTGCCGCAGCCTGCTCGTCGCTCAGCGGCAGATGAAAGCGGTTGCGAAAGGCGATCAGGTCTTCGCGCTCCAGCTTCTTCTGCTGGTGCGTGGTCATGCGGCCCTGGCCGGCGTCTCCCATGCCGTAGCCCTTCTTGGTCTGCGCCAGGATCACGGTGGGTTGGCCCACGGTCTGCATGGCCGCGTGGTAGGCGGCGTGGATCTTCACCAGGTCGTGGCCGCCGCGCTTCAGGCGGTCGATCTGTTCGTCGGTGAGGCCTTGTGCCAGGGCGGCGAGCTGCGGGTTTTGGCCGAAGAAGGCCTCGCGGTTGTAGCGGCCGTCTTTCGCGGCGAAGGTCTGGAACTGGCCGTCCACGGTTTGCGCAAAGGCACGCGCCAGTGCGCCGCCAGTGTCGCGGGCGAAGAGGCCGTCCCAGTCAGAGCCCCACACCAGCTTGATGACGCGCCAGCCTGCGCCGGCGAAAAGGGCTTCGAGCTCGTCGATGATGCGGCCGTTGCCGCGCACCGGGCCGTCCAGGCGCTGCAGGTTGCAGTTGACAACCCAGATCAGGTTGTCGAGCTTCTCGCGCGAGGCCAGGGTGAGGGCGCTCATGCTCTCGGGCTCGTCCATCTCGCCGTCGCCGAACACGCCCCATACCTTGCGCGCACTGGTGTCAAGCAACTGGCGGTGTTGCAGGTAGCGCATGAAGCGCGCCTGGTAGATCGAGGCGATGGGGCCTATGCCCATAGAGCCGGTGGGGAACTGCCAGAAGTCGGGCATGAGCCAAGGGTGTGGGTAGCTGCTCAGCCCTTGCGCACCTTGTGCGGCGGCGCCGATTTCTTGACGGTAGTGGGCGAGGTCGTTTGCACCGAGCCGGCCTTCGAGAAAGGCTCGGGCGTACACGCCAGGTGCGGAGTGAGGTTGGTAGAAGATGAGGTCGCCCTCGTGCTTCTCGGCGCCGCCGCGGAAGAAGTGGTTGAAGCCCACCTCGAACAGATCGGCCGCGCTGGCGTAGCTGGCGATGTGGCCGCCCAGCTCACCATAGGCCTGGTTGGCGCGCACCACCATCGCAAGTGCGTTCCAGCGCATCAGCGACGCGAGTCGCTCCTCGATGGCCAGGTCGCCAGGGAAGGGCGGTTGCTGCTCGACCGGGATGCTGTTGGTGTAGGGCGTGCCACGCACGGGCTGCCAGCCTATGGACGGCGTGCGTGCGGTGACCGCCAGCATGTCCAGGAGCTCGCGCACGCGCTGCGGGCCGGAGGCTTGCAGCACCGAGGCGAGTGCGTCTTGCCATTCGGCGGTCTCCACCGGGTCGCTGTCGGCAAGCAGGCGCTGCTGAATCGAGGGGTCGCTCATCTTGTTCTCCTTGAGTCAGCACTTTAGGAAGATTTGCGCGGCATTTGTCGCTGCAAGCACTGGTGCGTTTCCCCAATCGCAGCACAAAATGCCCCCGCATCGAGTAAAGGAAGTGGAATGGACCTAGACGCCGTTGACCTGCGCATCTTGCGCGAGCTGCAAGGCGATTCGAGCCTGTCGAACGTGGCGCTGGCCAAGCGCGTGCATCTGTCGCCCTCGCCCTGCCTTGCGCGGGTGAAGGCGTTGCAGGCGAGCGGGTTGATACGCCAGTACGTGGCCTTGCTTGACGCCAAGCAACTGGGGCTGCACCTCAACGTCTTCATCTCCATCAGCCTGAAGCAGCAAACGCGGGCGGCGCTGCAGGCCTTCGAAGAGGCCATCTGCACGCGCGAGGAGGTGATGGAGTGCTACCTCATGACGGGCGACGCCGACTACCTGATCCGCGTGGCGGTGCCGGACATGGCGGCGCTGGAGCGATTCATTCTTGAGCAGCTGTCGCCCATGAAGCAGGTCGAGAAGATTCGATCGAGTTTTGCGCTGAAGCAGGTGAGATACAAGACGGCGTTGCCGTTGACGCCTTAGGCAGACCTTCGTCATTCCCGCGAAGGCGGCAATCCAGCGTGTGTGCATCTCGAACGAAGCCACACCAGGCCCCTGCACGAGGGTGCGCCAGCACCCAGGGAAAACACGGCATCAGGTTGAACACCGCCGCCAAACCACGTTTCTACGATGGGCTCCGTGTCATGCGCATGTCTCTTCGACGAGGCCATGCGCAGGTTCATGAACACAGAGCGCTGGCCTGTTGCACGCGAAGCGATGTGCAGGCGAGGCGACCACCAGAATGGAGACGCAGATGCGTGTTGATCGTGATCTTGATCGTGCGAAGGGAGTGGGGGCGGGGGCTGGCGTGAGGGCGCTGGTCGTCACGGCGGTGGCGGCCGCGGTGCAGGTGTTGTGCGCCACCCCGGCGATGGCGCTTGAGCTCGACGTGGCCGACGGCGATCTCAAGATCCGCTGGGACAACAGCGTGAAGTACAGCGCGGGCTTTCGGGTGAAGGCACCGTCAGACACCTTGATCGGCAACCCCAACCAAGACGATGGTGACCGCAACTTCAGCCGCAAGGGGCTGATCTCAAACCGCGTGGACGTGCTGTCAGACCTCGACATCGTCTACCGGAACGACTTCGGCGCGCGGGTGAGTGGCGCGGCCTGGTACGACGGCGTTTACAACCGCGCCACGCACAACGATTCGCCCGGCACCTACAACGCCGCCTCGGTGCCGGCGAGCGAGTTCCCTGACGCCACGCGCAAGCAGCATGGCCGCAAGGCCGAGTTGCTCGATGCCTTCGTGTTCGGCAAGGGCAATGTGGATGACATGCGCTGGAGCCTGCGCGCTGGCAAGCACACGCTGCTGTGGGGCGAGACCCTGTTCTTCGGTGCCAACGGCATCGCCGGTGCGCAGGCGCCGGTCGACCTGGTGAAGCTGCTGTCGGTGCCGGGCTCACAGTTCAAGGAAATCATCCGCCCCGTGGGGCAGCTCTCGGGCAGCTTCCAGGTCATGCCCGACCTGCAGATCGGCGGCTACTACCAATACCGGTGGGAGCGCACGCGCCTGGCGGCGGTCGGCAGCTACTTCTCCACCCAGGATCTGTTCGACGCGGGCGGCGAGCGCTTCCTGCTCGGCGGCCCAGTGCTCACGCGCAGCGACGACCTGGAGGCCAGTAACTCGGGCCAGTACGGCCTGCAACTGCGCTTCCGCCTGCCCGACGGGGGTACCGACTTCGGTGTTTACGCCATCCGCTTCCACGAGAAGACGCCGCAGCTGTACCTCAACTTCCCGCTCGGCACCTACGGCATCGCGTACCACGAAGGCGTGCGTGCCTTCGGTGTGAGCGCGAGCCGCACCTTCGGCGATGTGAATCTCGCCACCGAGGTCTCGGTGCGGCACAACGCTTCGCTGGTGAACGATGGCGTCATCAACTTCAGCGGCATGGCGCCCTCGCAAGACAACCCGATGTACCCCATCGGCAAGACCGCGCACGCCAACCTGTCGGCGATCTGGGCCATGCCGTCCAACCCGCTCTTCAACGAGGCCACGCTGCTCGGCGAAGTGGCCTGGAACCGCCGCCTGAGCGTGAGCAACGGCTATGCGATGGCCATCAACTCCGAGCGCGATGCCTGGGGCCTGCGCATGCAGGTCGTCCCGACTTACCGCCAGGTCTTCTCCGGCATGGACCTCGAAGTGCCGTTCGGGCTTGGCTACAACGCCAAGGGCAAGTCACAGGCGGTGTCGTTCTTCAACGGCGGCGTGCACAAGGGTGGCGACCTGAGCCTGGGCCTCAACGGCAACTACCTCAACACCTGGAAGCTGGGCCTCAACTACACGCACTACATCGGCGAAGAGGGCACCACGCTCGACTCCACCGGCCACTTCACCTTCAAGCAAAGCCTGCACGACCGCGACTTCGTGTCGCTCACCGTGCAGACCACTTTCTGACATGACTCATCTCTCCAGGAGCCGTCTCGTGAAAATTCCGTTCAAAGCCGCCGCCGCGTTGTCACTCGGCGCTCTCTTTCTGTTGCAACCGGTGGCCGTGCTTGCCGGCGTCTCGGCCGAAGAAGCCGCCAGGCTCAAGACCGATCTCACGCCCTTCGGCGCCGAGCGCGCCGGCAACAAGGAAGGCAGCATCCCCGCCTGGACCGGTGGCTACACACAAGCTATCCCCGGTTACGTCACGGGCGGCCGTGTGCCAGACCCGTTCGCGGCCGACAAGCCCCTGTTCACCATCACACCGCAGAACAAGGATCAGTACGACGACAAGCTGAGTGAAGGCGTCAAGGCCCTGCTGGTCAAGTACCCGGAGCACTACAAGATCGTCGTCTACCCGACACGGCGCAGCTCGGCCGCGCCGCAGTGGGTGTACGACAACATCTACAAGAACGCCACTCGCGCCACGATCAAGAACGACAAGCCCGAGGGCGCTTTCGGGGGCGTCCCCTTCCCCATCCCCAAGACCGGCAGCGAAGCGGTGTGGAACCACCTGCTGGCCTGGATGGGCAACGCCGGCCGCTTGACGAACTCGAACAACGTCATCACGGCCGATGGCCGCAAGGTGCTGCTCGGCAAGGAAATCATCTATGAAGCCCGTCCCTTCTACGACGAAGGGGGCAGCGCCGAGAAGTGGACCGGCGACACCTCGTTGGTGAACTTCCGCTTCATCGGCCCGGCCTCGCGTGTGGGCGAAAGCCTGGTGTTCCGCTCCCATGCCGACGCCGACAAGTCGCGCGGCTGGGTGTACTTTGCCGGCCAACGCCGCACGCGCCAGCTGCCCAATACCTGCTGCGACACGCCGAACCCGGGCACTTCGGGCTTCGCGGCGATGGACGAAACCTACCTGTTCTACGGCTCGATCTCGCGCTATGACTGGAAGCTGGTGGGCAAGAAGGAGCTCTACATCCCCTACAACCAGAACAAGCACCTGCAAGCCCCGACCGACGCCGACGCGGTGATCGGCAAGGTGCTGAACCCCGAGTGGTCGCGTTGGGAGCTCCACCGCGTGTGGGTGGTGGAGGGCAACGTTCGCGCGGGCCAACGCCACCAAGCGCCGAAGGTGCGCCTGTACCTGGACGAAGACAGCTGGCACGCCGTCCTGTCGGAGCGTTATGACGCACAGGGTCAGCTGTGGAAAGCCGGCGAGAACATCATGGGCATCATCCCCAACGGCCCGCCGTCGCTCTTCTCGTACGGCTTCCACTCGTACGACCTGCTGGCCGGCACGCTGTTCTGGGTGGCCACCTCGGACGGTAAGGACCAGCGCACCGTCCTCGACCGCAAGCAGGTGCCTGACTCGATGTTCACCCCCGAGGCGATGGCGGCAGAAAGCGTTAGATAGTGCCCCCCGGTCGTTTCACTCCTGCCCCCGAGGGGCCGAGCCCGGACACATCGTGTCCTGAGGACGAGATGCGCCTGACGAGGGGCCGGGCGTCCCCGCCCGGCGCGGCATGCAAGGCCCACCCAACGGGCCGGCAAAGCCGGACTCTGGGGCGTGGCTTGATGAACGCTACGCTTCGCATGCTTGGGGTCGCGGGCCTTACGGCTGGCGCTTTGGCGCAGGCCGCCGAGGTTGCCGACACGCTGAGTCGGCCTGCCACCCAGGTGGCGCGGCCGGCGCAATCGTTTTTGTTGGGCGTGGCAAGCGCCGGGGAGCGGCTGGTCGCGGTCGGCGAGCGTGGCGTGGTCGTGTTGTCCGACGACCAGGGCAAGTCGTGGCGGCAGGTCTCCATCCCCGTCAGCGTGACGCTGACGGCGGTGAACTTTGCCAATGCCAAAAAGGGCTGGGCGGTGGGCCACCGCGGGGTGATCCTCGCCACCGCTGATGGCGGCGAGACCTGGGTACAACAGCTAGAGGGCAAGCAGTTCGCCCAGCGGGCCCTGGCGCAGGTCAAGGCGTCGGCCAGCCCCGCCAGCGCGGCCCTGGCCGACGCCGAGCTTCTGGTCAAGGACGGTGCTGACAAGCCTTTCCTGGACGTGAGCTTCGCCGACGACAAGCACGGCTTGGCGGTGGGCGGCTACGGCTTGTGCGCGGCCACCCAGGACGGCGGCGCCAGCTGGGCCGCCTGCATGGGCCAGCTGCCCAACCCCAAAGGCGCCCACCTGTACTCGATTGCCCGCAACGGCCAGGCCGTCTACATCGCGGGTGAACAAGGCGTTGTTCTGCGCGCGGCCGACGGCGTGAATTACACCGCCGTGGCCAGCCCCTACACCACCAGCCTGTTCACCGTGGGCATCGCCCAGAACGGCCACATCGTGCTCGGCAGCCTGCGTGGCGCCGCCTTCGTCTCCACCGATCAGGGATCAAGCTTCGACAAGCTCGCCACCGACACCCCCGGCTCCTTCTCTGGAGCGACCCGCACCCGAGACGGCCGCTTGCTGCTGAGCACGCAGATCGGCCAGCTCCTCGAATACGACCCGGTGGCCAGGCGCCTCAAGGCCGTCACCGCCCCGCCGATGCCGCCGCTTGCTGGCCTCACTCAAAGCGCCTCGGGTGCGCTGGTGATGGTGGGTGTGCGCGGTGCCAGCGTCTTGCCCGCAGCCCCTGCGGCCGCTCCCGCAGCCTCCACTCCACCCAAACCATGAGCGCCCCTGTCATCGATAGCTTGGTTGACCAACCGGTGGTTCGCGACCTGGCCCAGTTCGACACCCGAAGCGGCTCCTTCATCGAGCGCCTGTTCTTCAACCACCGCGTGGCCGTGCTCGTGATCTGCGCGCTGGTGACGGTGTTGCTCGCCACCCAGCTCTCCAAGCTGCACCTCAACGCCAGCTTCGAGAAGATGATTCCCAAGGGCCATCCTTACATCGCCAACTACCTGGCCAACAAGGGCCGGCTCAACGGCCTGGGGTCTGCGGTTCGCATCGCCGTCGAGAACCCGCACGGCAACATCTACGACCCGGCCTACCTCAAGACCCTGCAGCAGCTGAGCGATGAGGTGTTTCTGGTGCCTGGCGTGTACCGCCAGTTCATGAAGTCGATCTGGACGCCCAACACCCGCTGGGTGGCCGTCACCGAAAACGGGCTGGACGGCGGCCCGGTGATGCCCGACGCCTTCAATTACTCGGCACAGGGGCTGGCCCAGCTGCAGCTCAACGTCGAGCGCTCCGGTGAAGTGGGCCAACTCGTCGCACCCAACCAGAAGAGCAGCATCATCTTCGTGCCCTTGCTCGAGGCCGACCCCCAGACCGGCGAGCAGCTGGACTTGCCCCGGTTCTCCAGCCGCCTGGAATCGCTGCGTGCCAAGTACGAGGCCCAAGGCGTCAAGATTCACATCACCGGCTTTGCCAAGGTGGTGGGTGACCTCGTCGAAGGCCTGCAACAGATCATGGCCTTCTTCGCGGCGGCGGTGCTGATCGCGATCGCCATCGTCTTCTGGTACACGCGCTGCGCGCGCAGCACCGCGCTGGTGGTGGCGTGCTCGCTGGTGGCGGTGCTGTGGCAGTTGGGCCTCCTGCCCCTGCTGCACCTTGGGCTTGACCCGTATTCCATCCTCGTGCCTTTCCTGGTGTTCGCCATCGGCATGAGCCATGGTGCGCAGAAGATGAACGGCATCATGCAAGACATAGGCCGCGGCACCCACCGCGTGGTCGCCGCACGCTACACCTTCCGCCGCCTCTTCGTCGCTGGCCTCACCGCCCTCTTGTGCGATGCGGTGGGCTTCGGCGTGCTGCTGTTCATCCCGATCGCCGTGATCCGTGAGCTCGCCATCTCTGCCAGCATCGGCGTGGCGATCCTGATCTTCACCAACCTGATCCTTCTGCCGGTGCTGCTGAGCTTCGTCGGCGTGAATCCGAAGGCGGCCCAGCGCAGCCTTTCGGCCCAGCATGCCGAAGAGAGCCGCCAAGACAAGCCCGCCCTGTGGGCGATGCTGAACCTCTTCACCGAGCGCAAGTGGGCGACGGGCGCAGTCATCGCAGCGGTGGTGTTGGCTGTGCTGGGTTTCGCGGTGAGCCAGCGCCTGCAGGTGGGTGACCTTGACCCAGGTGCCCCCGAGCTGCGGGCCGACTCGCGCTACAACCGTGACAACCAGTTCCTGGCCCGGAACTACGGTGCCAGCAGCGACCTCTTCGTGGTGATGATTCAAGCCCCGCCGGGCGAGTGCGGCGCCTACGACAGCCTGCGACGCATCGACGCACTGGAATGGCAGCTGGCCCAGTTGCCAGGGGTGGAGTTCACCTCGTCGATGGCTCTGTTCAACCGCCGCATGATGTCGGCCTTCAACGAAGGCAGCCTCAAGTGGTACGAGTTGGTGCCCAGCGACTCGCTGCTGGGCAACATGAGCGCCCGGGCCCCGCGCGACCTGATCGACGAGGGCTGCACGATGTACACCGTCTACGCCTACCTGGCCGATCACAAGGCCGACACGCTGACGCGCGTGACCGAAGCGGCTGCCGCCTTTGCGCGCGACAACAGCAACGACAAGGTCAGCTTCCAGCTTGCCGCGGGCAATGCCGGCATCGAGGCCGCGACCAACATCGTCATCAAAGACGCCAGCCGCAAGATGCTGCTGTGGGTGTACGGCGCGGTGACGCTGCTGTGCTTCATCACCTTTCGCTCCTGGCGCGCGGTGCTGGTGGCGGTGCTGCCGCTGATGCTGATCTCGGTGCTGGCCGAGGCGCTGATGGTGGCCCTGGGCATGGGCGTGAAAGTGGCCACGCTGCCGGTGATTGCGCTGGGCGTGGGCATAGGCGTGGACTACGCGCTTTACATCCTCACCGTGACCTTGTCACATCTGCGTGCGGGCCACAGCCTGTCAGTCGCCTACTACCGCTCGCTGCTCTTCACCGGCAAGGTGGTGATGCTCACCGGCGTGACGCTGGCAGTGGGTGTGGCCACCTGGGCTTTCTCGCCCATCAAGTTCCAGGCCGACATGGGCATTCTGCTGGCCTTCATGTTCGTCGGCAACATGGTCGCGGCGCTGGTGCTGCTGCCCGCGCTGGCGCATTTTCTTTTGCCAGGCCAGCCTGTGCGCCAGCGCAAGGCTGCTGCCGCACTGCACGCGCCAACACCGCTCTTCTGATTTTCTTGAAGCCTCTTGAAAGGACACCTCTCGTGAGCACCACGCAGCGCACCTCTTCCTTGTTTGCCGGTTTGTCGGGCCGCCACCGGTTGCCCGCTGGCGTCTTGCCGGCGAACACACCGCTGGTGGTGGCCATCCACGGCGGCAGCTACACCTCGGCCTATTTCGACGTGCCGGGCGCGTCGCTGTTCGACCTCGCCGCGGCCAACGGCATCCCGCTGATCGCACCCGACCGGCCGGGCTATGTCGACAGCCCGCCGCTGCCCGCTTCCGAGGCCACCATCGCGGGCCAGGCGCGCTTCCTCCGGCGGGCGCTGAGTGACGCCTGGCAGCGCTACGGCGCGGGCACGAGTGGCATGGTGCTCATCGGCCACTCGATCGGTGGCGCCATCGCCGCGACGATCGCTGCCACGGCGGCGAGCGAGCCGGGTGAGCTGCCGTTGATCGGGCTGGCGCTGTCGGGTGTGTGCCTGCACACCCCGCCCGAGCACAAGCCGATGTGGGAGTCGTTGCCCGACACGCCCACGGTCGACCTGCCGCCGCCGGTGAAAGACATGGTGATGTTCGGCCCCGACGGCAGCTTCGACCCGCGCATGGTGCGCGCGAGTGACATCGCCAATGCGCCCGCCCCTAAGGCCGAGCTGGTCGACATCGTCAGCACCTGGGAGCAACACGCGCCGGGCATCCTCGCGCGCATTGCGGTGCCGGTGCACTACCGCCAGGCCGAGGTTGACAAGCTGTGGGTCATGAGCCAGTCCGAGGTGGACGGCTTTGCGCGCGCGCTCGCCAAGTCACCGCGGGTTGACGCCGCCATGCTGCGTGGCACCGGCCATTGCATCGACCTGCACCACGTGGGCCGCGCGTTGCAGATGCAGCAGCTCGGCTTTGCACTGCAGTGCGCCAGCGAGCATGGGCAGCCCTGAAGCTGATACGCACTACAGGAACGTGTGTTCGGCGTGTGCGGTTTTGGGCATCACCCGCGCGCAAGGGTGTGCGAGTCGGTACAAGCAGGGGCTGCATGGGCCTGCCTTCGGATGTAGTCTCGGAGCTGGCCTTCGCGGCCGAGGTTCCGACATGCCAGCGATCAGACACGTTGCCGAGCAAGACCACCGGTCGGCCAACGCCGACAAGAAGCGCACCGCCACGCGCGCGCGCCTGCTGAGCGCGGCGCTCGCGGTCTGCGCCTCCAACCTGCGCAGCCTGCCGACGGTCGAAGACATCGTCGAGAAGGCGCGGGTCTCGCGTGGCACCTTCTACAAATACTTCGACTCCATCGAAGCGGTGCTGGCCGACCTGGGGCAAGACCTCACGCGTTTGTCACTGCTCGAAGGCGAGCGCTTTCGCAACGTCTTTCACGAAAAGTGGAAGAGCACCTCGGTCGTGCTGCGCGTGGTGCTCACGCGCGCGCTGCTCGACCGCACCTGGGCCGGCTTCGTGCTGCGCACGCGCGCCTGGGCGCACGACGACCTGCTGGGCTCCATCGTGCGGCAAGACCTGGCCGAAGGCCTGGAAACCGGCGAGTACCACATCATCGACAACGAGGTGGCGCTCGACATCCTGCGCGGCCTGCTCGATTCATGCATCACCTCGCTGCACCGCGGCGTGACCGACCCCGAGCGCTACATCGACGGCGCCGTCCACATGTGGCTGCAGGCGCTGGGCTGCGAGCAGGCGCTGTGCACGGAGGGCGTGCGCATGTCCAAGCGCTTTCTCGCCGACTATGTGTCGGGCGAGCTGGAGCCGCTGCTCAGCACCTGAGCTTCGTTGAACGCCATGTGCCTGTAAAAAACACCGGGCGCCGACATGTCTGTCAGAGCCCGGTGAACGCTGAGCACGCTCAGTGCGTGTGGCTGGTGTCGAGCACCGTGCTCACGTCGCGCAGGGGTGCTGCGGCATTGGCGGCGGCCACGGCAGCTTTCATGGCTTCGAGGTCGGCCTTGGAGAAGTACTTGCCGCTGTTGAACACGCCGGCGATCTTCGACAGGTTGGCCACGTTGAGCAGCGGGTTGGCTTCGAGTAACACCAGGTCGGCGTTCTTGTTGGCCTCGACTGTGCCCATCGTGCTTTCACGGTTGAGGTGGCGTGCGCCGTTGAGCGTGGTGGCCTGCAGCACTTCGAGCGGCGTGAAGCCGGCGCTGGCCAGCTCACGGAACTCTTGGTGCAAGGCGAAGCCGGGGATCACCCAGATACCACCGGTGTCGGTGCCGGTCAGCACGCTCTGGGCGCCACCGTACTTGCGCAGCAGCTTGAGCACCTTCACGTACTCGGGGTAGAGATTGCGGAAAGTGGTGGCTGCGCTGGCCGGCTGCATGACCGCAAACTCCTGGCCCAGCTGCGCCCACAGGCCGCGCGTGGTCGGGTCGACGTACTTCAGGTTGGGGTCGTTGCTGAAGCTGGCGCTGTCGCTTTGCAGCATGGTGTGCAGGCGGATCATCGTCGGCACTTGCCAGGTGCCCTTCTGCGCGATGGTCTTGGCCACGTTCTGGCAGGTAGCGTCACTGTAGGTGTCGGCCGAGCTTTGATAGAAGGGCGCGTCGAGCGCGCTGTAGAGGAAGGGCGACACGGTGTAAGTGGGCGGGAAGGGCGGCCGGGTGCCCTGGCCCGTCAACAGCGCGTTGCGTATGGCCGCCTGATTGGTCGAGCAATCGAGCTGTATGCCCAGGCCGGCGCCCAGGTGTTCGAGCGAGTACCAGCCGGCGTTGACGGTGTCGACGGCGCTCACGCCCACCGACAGGTGGCCGGCCACGTTCAAGCCCTGGGTCTTGGCTTCGGCCAGGATGGCGTACTCGGCGGCAGGGAAGGCATTGATCACCTTCACGAACGCACCACCCATGGCCTTGGTCTGCTGCACGGCGGCCACGCCGTCGGCCGCGCTGAAGGCACCGACCACCGGTGAGCCGGGCATCTGCAGCACCTCGGGTGCGTCGAGTGCGCCGGCCGCACGCGCAGCGTTGAACTGCTGGGCCGCTGCGAGCAGCGGGGGTGCGCCGGCCATGTCGCGGATGCCGGTGATGCCGTTGGCCAGCATCAGCGGCCAATGCGGTGAGGCACCGAAGGCCGCGGGCACGCTGTGGGTGTGCATGTCCAGGTAGCCCGGCACCAGGTACTTGCCGTTGCCGTCGACCACCTTGGCGCTGCCGCTGGTCGTGACCAGCCCGCTGAACAAGATCTGCTTGATCTTGCCCTGGTCAATGACCACCGCCATGCCTCCTGTGAGCCAGCCGGTGCGGGTGTCCACGATGATGGCGTTGCGCACCACCGTGCCGCTGCTGATGTTGACGAGGCCCTGGGCGTGCTCGGTAGCACCTTGGGGCTCTGAGGTGGAATCGCTTTGGCCTCCGCAGGCGGCGATGGCCGCAGCGGCGACGGCCGTCACCGCAAGGGCGTATAGGGAAGTGCGCATGTTTGTCTCCGATTTGAACTGGGTATGAGGAACCCACAGCGTGTGGATCCCGGCGCGACTCTAGGCAGCGCCATCACCCGATCGAAGATGGCAGAACCTTGCTCGCGATACCTCGGCGCTATCGGAAAAATCGTCACAGGGGCTTGATGTTCAAATCACCGGCGCGGGTCTGGGCGTGCCAGCCCGCACTCACCTGAACGAGCCCCACCAGGAAAGCTCCCCCACATGAACATCATCATTCTTGGTGCAGGACGCGTTGGAGAAAGCGTGGCTGAAAACCTCGCCTCCGAGAAGAACGACATCACCGTGATCGACACCGACCCGCGCCGCCTGGCAGCGCTGCAAGACCGCCTGGACCTGCGCGGCGTGGTTGGCAACGGCATCGAGCCCTCGGTGCTCAAAGAAGCCGGCGCAGACGATGCCGACATGCTCATCGCCTGCGCCGCGCTGGACGAAACCAACCTGGTGGCCTTCAAGATCGCGTACGAGATGTTCAACATCCAGACGCGCATTGCGCGTGTGCGCAGCCCCGAGTTCGCCAACGGCGGCGCCTTGATGACGCGTCAGGGTTTTGCAGTCGACGAAGTCATCTGCCCCGAAGAGAGCCTGACCACCTATATCCGCAAGCTCATCGTCTATCCCGAGGCCCTGCAGGTGCTGGAGTTCTCGCAGCAGCGGGTGAGCCTGATCGCGCTGCGCGCGGTGGGGGGCGGTGCGCTGGTGGGCAACTCGATCTCTGACCTGCCGCAACTCGTGCCCGGCTTGCCGATTCGCATCGTCGCCATCTACCGCAACACCTTGATGGGCACCGACAGCGCGGTGGTCTGCGAAGGCAGCACCCGCATCGAAGCCGGTGACGAAGTGTTCGTGCTGGCCGCCAACGAGCACATCCGACAGGTTCTAGACGCCCTCAGCAAGCGCGACGCGCCCGTGCGGCGGGTGATGATTGCCGGCGGCGGTCGGGTTGGGTTGCGCCTGGCGCGCCGCATCGCACAGGAGTGCGAAGTCAAGATCATCGAGGCCGACACGGCGCGCTGCGAGTACCTGTCAACGCAATTGCCGAGCCACACCTTGATATTGCACGGCGACACCACCAACGAAGAGCTGCTCGAAGACGAGAACGTTCGCGAGACCGACCTCTTCCTCGCCCTGACCAGCGACGACGAAGACAACATCATGGCTTGCCTGTTGGCCAAGCGCATGGGCGCCCGGCGCGTGCTGGCACTCATCAACCGGCGCGCCTATGCTGACCTGGTGCAAGGGCAGGGCACCCAGATTGACATCGCCATTTCGCCTTCGCAGGCCGTGATTGGTGAGCTGCTCGCGCACGTGCGCCGCGGCGACGTGGCCGCTGTTCACAGCCTTCGCCGTGGCGTGGCCGAGGTGCTGGAGGCCGTGGCGCGCGGCGACAGACGAAGCTCGCGTGTGGTCGGCCGGCGCATCGAAGAGCTGCCGCTGCCCGCGGGTGTGCAGATCGGTGCCATCGTGCGCGATGTGGTCGGTGAGGTTGCCGACAAGGTGCGCAAGGACGTGATCATTCCGCACCACGACACCGTGATCCACGCCAACGACCACGTGATCGTGTTCGTGCCACGCAAGCGCATGGTGCGGCAGGTGGAAAAGCTGTTTCAAGTCAGTGTGAGCTTCTTCGAATGAACGGCCAGTTGGCGGTCATTGCGCTCGTCGGGCGCCTGGTGGTGCTGTTTTCCTTGCTGATGGGCGTGCCGCTGGCCTTCGCGGCCTGGCACCACGACTCGGCGCAGACGGCCTTTGCGGAGGCCATTGCATTCAGTGTGGTGCTGGGGCTGGTCATGAGCCTCGCGATGCGGCGTTTTCGCCATGAATTGCAGCTGCGCGACGGCTTTCTGCTGGTGGCGTTGACCTGGGTGATGCTGCCCGGCATAGGCTCGTTGCCGCTGTGGCTGGCCATTCCCGACCTGTCGTTCACCGATGCCTACTTCGAGGCCATGTCGGGCTTCACCACCACAGGCGCCACCGTGCTGAGCGGGCTTGACGCGCTGCCGGTGTCGATCAACGTATGGCGCTGCTTCATGTCTTTCATGGGGGCTGGGCATCATCGTGCTGGCCGTGGCCGTGTTGCCGCTGCTGGGCGTGGGCGGCACGCAGCTGTTCAACGCCGAATCTGCCGGGCCGATGAAAGACACCAAGCTGACGCCGCGCATTGCCGACACGGCGCGCGGGTTGTGGGGCGTGTATTTCGGCGCGGCGCTGCTGTGCTTTCTGGCTTACCGCGCTGCGGGCATGAGCTGGGACGACGCCTTCATGCACATGTGCACCACGCTCAGCGCGGGCGGCTTCTCGCCCTACGACGCCAACTTCGCGCACTGGGATTCGCCCTTGATCGAGGCGATCGCAATCGTCTTCATGATGGTGGCCGGGGCCAGCTGGGCGATCTACTTCGTGGCCCTGCGCCGTCGTTCGACGGCGGTGCTGTGGAAGAACATCGAGCTGCGTGGCTATGTGCTGACCGTCTTGGCCACGGTGCTGGTCGTGGCCGTCTACCTGCAGGTCAACGGCGTGTACCCATACTTCCCCACCGCGTTGCGCAAGGCGGCCTTCCACGTGGTGTCACTCGCCACCACGACAGGCTTTGCCACCACCGACTATGCGCAGTGGCCGGTGTTTGCACCGTGGGTCATGTTGCTGGTGGGCTGCTTTGCCACCTGTGCGGGCTCTACCGGGGGCGGCATCAAGATGGTCAGAATGCTTTTGCTGCTGAAGCAGTCGCGGCGCGAGATGGTGCGCATCTTGCACCCGAGCGTGGTCAACCCGGTCGTGATGTCTGGCGCGGTCGTGCCACCGCGCGTCATGCAGAGCGTCATCGCCTTCATGATGATGTACGGCGCTGCGCTGGTGGGGCTCACCATGCTGCTGCTGTTCAGCGGGCTAGACCCGGTGACGGCATTCACCGCGCTCTTGGCTTGCCTGAACAACATCGGCCCAGGGCTCGGCGGTGTAGGCCCGGCTGGCAACTTCCAGGGTTTGAGCGACTTTCAGACCTGGGTCTGCACGGCGGCGATGCTGCTGGGGCGGCTTGAGTTGTTGTCGATTTTGGTGCTGTTCACACCGCAGTTTTGGCGGCGGTAGGCGGCGGCGGTTTGGGCGCTTCAGTGCGCGTGAACTTCTCCGCCAGGGGCGATTCGGCTGGCACTGAAAGCGACCGCGATTGCAGGCAAAACGGCAAGGCCCACAAACGTAGGCCGTCCGACTTTGGAAACTCGAATACCGAGAGGGGCTCATTGAATGCGGCTGTCTTCGGGTAGATCAAAATCACGTCCCCCTTGCCGTCCAGGTAGCCTTGTCCGTAGGCTTGCAGCTGGTAAAAATCGTCTTGCGATAGACCGTACTTGTCTGTGCCATTCGATTTGAGCCCATCCAGCAGCTTCCATTTGGTGTCAAGCACCAGAACATCTCGCTCGGCATCTCGAACTAGCAGATCTGGCTTCAAGCGAAACCAATTCTGTTCGCGGTGGCGAACCAGGTGATGGCTGCGGGCCTGGGTCTTCAGCATCAGCGGCTGTGCCAGTTGTTTGGCCAGATGTTTGGCGACGAATGCCTCGAACACCGCCTCCATGGGGAACAGCAGCGACGGTGCGGCGTGGCTGCCCATGCCCGTCAGGGGTGATTCATCGCTCAGGATCAACTTCGCCCACGCCAAGACATCGCCGTAGTGGCCCATGCCTCGGTCCAGCCTCACGCGCTGGAAGTCGATCCGGGCTTGTCTGGAAACAGGGACGTCGGCGAACACGAAGTTCAGCTCGCGCGCCAGTTGCTGATTGGCCTGTGAGGCTGACAAGATCAAGACGCGCCGCAGCGCGGCACGAAGCAAGCGGTTCTCCGGTCGATCAATCGAAAACTCGTCGTGCTCGGTGAAAAATCGGTCTGCCCGAAAGAGGTTTTGCCGCAGGTGAGGCGCCACCAGAAGCTTGCCTCGCAGGGCAAACAGGTTGTCTTGCTTTTGGGTGTAGTCGCTGCGCAGCCCGCGTTTGACGATGTGCTCAACGGTGCGCAAGAACTCCGCAACAAACACCTCCAGCAAAGGCATGCGCGCCGCTGAAAGCTTGGCGCTTTCGGTCTGAACGTGTCGAAAGCCCTGAAGGCAGCAAAGCATCTCGATCAGAAGCTCTCGCGCCTCGACCGCACCGCCGCTTTGTCGTTTGCCGATCTTGGGCAGCACCTCGATCTGGTATCCGTCTGGCGCACGGATCACGCCTACATAGCTGGTGACTTGCACCACACGGCGCCCACGGCGCTGGGCGAGGCGCAGCCACGCGGCATCACCTTGCTCGCTCGCCCTTAGGCACTGAGTCTCCAGCCACGCACAAACGTGCTCAGGGATGGCGTGCAAGCCCTCTGCGCTCACGAAACCCGACCCCGCTGCCGCCAGCGCGTCGAACTCGTAGACCGTGATGCCGCTCATGGGCCGCGCTGCCGATCAGGCTGGCAGCGTTTGGTAGATGCCGATGTAGGCATCCGGGTTGGAGAACGCCGCCTCTTGAACAGCGTAGCGGCGCTGGGTGGCATAGGTGTCCAGACCGTGGCCGCTGCCGAACAGGCGCGCCAGATCATTCTCGTGATCCTGGCTTTCGACGACGAACTGCGCTGCTTCAGGCTTCTGGTTGTCCGCCAGCACGAGACGGATCTTCTGCCAGTCCTCGAAAAAGTATTCCTCCAGCAAGGGCAGGATGCGGGTGCTGAATACCTGTTGCAGCGCCACCATGCGCTCGTCACCGTCGGGCACCTTTGCCAAGGCGGTGAAGTAGGCGTGGCCGATGCAATGGTCACGGTCGTAGAGCGCTTCCACACGCTGGTTGATGGCACTCAGCAAGCGGGGGATGTCCACCACCTGTTCGCCCAGCGTGATGCGCAGGCCGGAGAGCGGGGCGCCCGCTTCGTTGCGCGCATCGGGCATCACCGGCACAAACTCGAAACGCCGGCGCAGCGCGGTATCGAGCAGCGCCAGAGACCGGTCTGCGGTGTTCATGGTGCCGATGATGTCGATGTTGGCCGGCACCGAAAAAGGCTCGCCCGAATACGGCAGCATCACAGACACCGCGTTCTCTGCCCCTTCGCGCTTGTCGGCCTCGATCAAGGTGATCAGCTCGCCGAAGATCTTGCTGATGTTGCCGCGGTTGATCTCGTCGATCACCATCGCAAAGCGCTGATCCGGCGCCAGGCGCGCCCTGCGGCACAGATCCTTGAACACACCCGAGCGGATCTCGTACTGGATGTCACCGGATTCGGTGTCACCTCCGAGGACAGGGCGCAGACCTTCAACAAGCTCCTCGTAGCCATACGACTGGTGGAAGGTGACAAAGCTGTAGCGGCTCACGGTTCCTGAAGCGGGAGCGCCCGCTCGATACGCTGCCGCTGTGTCGATCAAGTCTGCGCAGGATTCTTTCCAGTCACCAGCGAAGTGCCAAACCGAATCGGCCGTTTTGTCGAACACAGCCGGTGCCAGCCGAAGCTTGATGTTGACGGTGCTTGAGTCCTCCACGGCGTGATGCTGCAAAGTCCCCCAAAGTGTTTGCTTCACGTTCTGTGTGCGTCCCTTTGTCGCAGAGATCGCCTGGATGAACGGATGCTCGTAGAGCTGTGTGACCTTGGCCCTTCCGCCCAGGTCATGAAGCGCGGCGGCGGCACCTTCCCACCAAGTCAGGTTGGCAATGCGGGTGGCGATCAGCTGTTCGCGCCATTCCGCGTCAGAGACCGAGGTCATCGCTTGCTCGTACTCGCGCTTGAGCAGCTTCGACAACTCGTAGGTCTTCCCTGTGCCGGGTGGTCCGTAATAAATGCGATTGATTGGTTGCTTCACCGAATCTGAATCCATGGGTTCCTCGTTGTCGTCGTCGGCATCGTCTCCGGGTTCAACCGGGTCATCCCGCAACTCATCCGGCCACAAACCCGATCGCGGGGTGTCGAGCGTCAGCCAGTCGTCCAGGGAATCCCGCTCTGCGGCCAGTGCCGATTCAATTTGCGCTACCAGATCGTTCGTCAGTGGCTCCCGATTCAACTGGGGCACAGCGCCCACGGCACGAGCCCAGGTGATCTTGCGCGTGCGCGTGCCGCGGATGACACCGAGCACACCCACCGCTCGCTCGCTGCCGGGGTTCTTGCGCCCAAAGCGAACCTGAATACTTTTGCCCATGTGCCACCAATCGAGCCCGGCGGCGTGAACGGCCCGCGCCAGGCGGCAGAACACCGCGTTGTCTTGCGGCGACCACGCGGCCCTGAACGTCTTGAACGCAGGCTTGCCATCGAAATGCCTGAGCAGGTCTTCGTCGCTCAAGATCTTGCCCAGCTTGAGCTGCGCCACCACGTCGTCGTAGCGCAGCGTGAAGTGGCGAATGGCCTCCACGCTCCACGCCACCAACTCGGCGAATGACTTGGTCAACCCCTCGGCCGTTGGAAGGATGGCAACGATGGGCGACTGGTTGTTGGCGCCCCCGCGCACTGCCTCGTACCTGGCCCGCAGCGCCGGGTCAGCCTGCACCGTGTCGATCTTGACGACGAAGCCCGCCTCGGCGTCGATGCCCACCGTGTAGGCCAGTTCTTCGGGCGATTCGGCCGATGGGTAGATACGTGCCCAGTTGTAGGGCAAAAACGCGTTGGCTTGGCTTGTCGGTCGCTTGCGAATCTTCACCGTGCCGGTCGGGAACAGCCTCGCCTTGACTTCGCCCGCCCACGCCTCAGTTGCCTCGTAAGCCTTCTTCAGATCGTCGTACGCGCGGTTCTGTTCCGGGTTGGATTCATCGCGCTTCTGACCCTTCCACTTATTGAGCAGCTTGAAGTGGTCACTTGAAAAGTAGTCAGCCATTGCTCTCAGATCCCTTCGACATCCATGCCGTGCTCGGCCAGCCACGCCTTGCGTTGCGCAAAGTCAGGCATGGCGCGCTCCACCCGCAGCCAAAACGCCGGGGTGTGGTGCGGCTCGTGCAAGTGGGCCATCTCGTGCACCACCACGTACTCGGCAATGCGCGCGGGCAGCAGTACCGCCTTCCAGTGGAAGTACAGCCAGTCGCCCTTGCCACAAGACCCCCAGCGGTAGCCCAGGTCTTGTACTTTCACGCCAGCAGGCCGCACCTCCATGCGCGATTCGTACTCGGCCACGCGGCCAGAGAACCACACACGCGCCCGCTCGCTGTACCAGCGGATGAAATGCTCGCGTGCTGCGGCCACGCCGTCGTGGCGCAAGGCAAAGCGGCCATTCGCGAGCTTGAGCGGCGCATCTTGCTCATCCACCAACTTCAGCCGGTGGCTGCGCCCCAGGTACAGAAAACCCTCGCCACCCACAAACTCCTTGCGCAGCACCTTGCGCTGCAGCCTGTCTTTCTCGGCCAGCTTGGTGTAGATCCAGAAGCGCTTCGCTTGCACGAAGGCCCGCAGCTGCGCTTCGCCCGCCTCGGGCGGCACCGACAACACCAGCTCGCCCGAGCGCTCCACCGTGATCTGCATCGTGCGGCGCCGCGGGCTGCGGCGCACGCTCAACTGCAGCTCGTCTACCGCCAGCATGGCTGTCACACCTGCACCAGCTTGTCGTGGCTGGCGCGCGCCTGCTCGATCAGTTTGTCGGCCAGCGCGCCGGCCGTGTCGGCATCTACCAGCGGCGGGCGCAGGCGCATCAGGTGGTCAAACAACTGCCCGTTGAGTTCATCTTGTGCCGCGCGCTTGTGGGGGCTCCAGATGCTGCGGTTGCTTTGCAGCTCTTGCACCAGCAAGGCCACCAGCTCTAGCGTCACGTCTTTCAGGCGCAGCAACTCGGCAGGCGTTGGCGTTTGCCCGGCGCTCACCACATCGAGCACGGTGCGTAGAAACGGCGCGCAGTGTTCAGGCAGGTCATCGGGCAAAGCCTCATCGGCCGCCTGGCCTGCCAGCATCTCGCCGGCCAAGCCACGCAGCTGCTTGCAGATCTCGCCCCACTGCTCGCCCAGCGACTGGAGGATCTCGCGCAGCCGCTCCGAGAGCTTGCGGTACAGAACAGGGTCTTCATCCGTGTGCTGGCGGATGTGGGAGCGTATGGCGTGCTCCATCTCCGAAGCCTTGGCCCGGTCGTTCACGCTGCGGGCGAGATGGGTTTCAAACTCGGTGTCGGTCAGCTGGATCGGCGCCACCTTGGGGTCGATGCCCAGCGAGATCACGTGGTCGTCGATCAGCTTGCGCACCTTGGCGCCCACATCCTTGCCCAGCACCGGCGTGTCTTTGTAGCGGTTGCGTGCCCGGGCGTAGAGGTAGGCCAGGCGCTTCGCGTCGGCAGAGTAGGGCAGCCCCTCGGCGCGTGGCAGCACGGTGTCCAGCGAGGCCAAGAAGGCCTTCAACTTCACGGCAAATTCGGCACGCAGCTTCTCGCTGGCGAGCAGCCCGACACAGGCTTCCGTGTCGTCCAGCGATTCAATGCCCTGCCGGCGGAACAAATCCACCACGCGCAGGTGCCGGTCGCGCAGCACCGGCACTTCATCCTTCAGGCTGGCCAGCGCGCCTTGCACGTCTTCGTCGGCGTAGGCCGCGAGTGCTTCTTGCAAGTGATGCGCCACGCCGTAGTAATCGACCACGATGCCGCACCGCTTGCCGAAGCCGGTGCGGTTGACCCGCGCAATGGCCTGCAGCAGTTCGGCCTCGCGGATCGGCCGGTCGAGGTACATCACACCTTCGATGGGTGCATCGAAGCCGGTCAGCAGCATTGATTTCACGACCAGAAACGCCAGCGGGTCGGCCTTCTCGGGCTTCGCATGAAACAAGGGCTTCTTGAAGCGCTTGATCAGCTGCTCTTGCGCCGCGCTGTCGGTCCAAGGTTTCCAGGCCGGGTCGTCGTTGTTGCTGCCCGAGATGATGGGCGCGAACTCAAGGCGCGCCAGCAGCTCGCGGTAGCGCCAGGCTTGCACCACTGCCTGCACCTGTGGGTGCCGCTGGCACAGGGCCTCGTCGTCCAGCGCCTTGTCTTGTGCAGGCAGGGCTTGCGCCTCGGTCAGCAACTCATCACGGGCCACTCGCAGCGCGTCGAAGTAGCGTATGGCCGCCAAACGGCTGTAGGCCACCACCTGCGCCTTGTAGCCATTGGGCAAGATGTGCGTGACGTAGTGGCGCAGCATGTCGCGCGCCTTGTCGGCTATCAGCGCGGGCGCATCAAAAATGTGGCCCTTGGTGGCGTACTTTTGCTTGATCGCCTCCAGCTCTTCGGGCGAGTGCTGGCGGAACAGGTCTTCAAACAGCGCGTCGAGGCTGGCACCGTCTTTGATGGCCCCGTGGGCCGTGCGTCCCTCGTACAGCACCGGCACCGTGGCGCCATCGGCCTCTGATTGCCGGATGGTGTAGCGGTCAATGAACTCGCCAAAGATCTCATGCGTGCGCTTCTTGTCGCCCATGAGGATCGGCGTGCCCGTGAAGCCGATCTTGGCCGCATTGGGCATGCCCGCCATCAGCGCGGCGTGCGAGTCTTTGGTGTGGCTGCGGTGCGCCTCGTCTACGAGCACCAAGATGCTGTCGTCTTCGTTCAGCACCTCAAACTTTTCATCGGCCGCCTTGTAAGCGGCCTTAGGCTCTTCAACCCCCGCCGGAGCCGATGCAGGCAGGTCATCGGCCGTCAGCGGGGCATCGCCCGCGGTATCGGCATCACGGTATTTCTGGATGGTGGCGAAGATCAGCCCCGGCCCCTTGCGCCGCGCCAAGGCTTTCACGCCCAGCGTGCTGTCTGCTACCTCCACCACCTCGCCGGTGAGCGTGGCGGTCACGGAGAGCTGGCGTTGCAGGTCTTTGCGGTCGGTGACGACGATCACCTTGAAGCGCCGCAGCTGGGCATCAGCGCGCATTTTGCGCACCAGAAACACCATCGTCAGGCTCTTGCCCGAGCCCTGGGTGTGCCAGATGATGCCGCCGCGCTGGTCGTGCTCGCCATGCTGCAAGCGCGTGTGGCCTGTCTTCAAGCGCCGGATGGCCGCGTTCACCGCCCGGTACTGCTGGTAGCGGCACACCGTTTTGATGGTCTGGCCGCCCGTTTGCATGAAGAGCATGAAGTTCTTCACCACGTCGAGCAAATGCGCCGGCGTGAGCAGCCCCGCAATCAGGCGCTCTTGTTCCGAGAGCGTGGCCTTGCCCAGCGCCTGCGCCACCTCGATCTCGCTGCCCGTGCCCTCTGGGCCGGCCAGCGTTTTCCACTGCGCGTAGTGCTCAAAGGCCGCCCCCACACAGCCCACCCGCGCTTCATCGAAGCTGGTGGCCACCAGCAGTTGGTTGGTGGCAAACAGGGCCTCGTTGCCTTCGTTGTCGGCCACCTCAAAGGCGGCCTTGCGCTGGTTGCTGTAGCGGCGCAGTTGGTCTACAGCCGCGGCCAGCGGCTCGGGCACCGAGGGGCTTTTGCACTCCACCACCACCAGCGGCAGGCCGTTCACCAGCAGCACCAGGTCGGGCACGATGAAAGCCTTGCCCGAGTTGAAGCCCGGCGGGCAATCCACCCGGTACTGGCTCACCACGGTGTAGCGGTTGTTGGCCGGTGTCTCCCAGTCGATGTAGCGCAGCGTCTGGCCGCGCCCGCCATCCCAGCCCGGCAGGCCATCAACGGTGAGGCCGCGCACCAAGAGGGCCGTGGCTTTCTCATTGGCCTCCATCAGCTTGTGCGTGCCCAGCCGCGTGATGGCGGCCACGGCCTCAGACAGGCGGGCATCGTCTAGCCAGGCCTGGCCGTTGGGGCCGGGGTTGAGCGCGCTCAGGCGCTCGCGCAGCACACCTTCTTGTATGACTTCGGCAAAGCCCGTGCGGCCGGTGGCGGCGGGGGTGTCTAGGCCGCCTGCCGTGCTGCCGTCTAGGTAGTGCCAGCCCAGCGCTTGCAGCTGGGTGACGAAGGGCCGTTCAACGTCATCCAGCTCCCAACCCATCAGCCTTCTCCCTCTTCAGAGGCGCCCGCCCCGTTTGCCAGCTCTTGCTCGATCTGCGCGATGCTGGGCAGGCTGGTTTGCAGCTTGGCCGGCAGCGATTCGAGCAGCTTGTATTCGGCAATGCCCATGGGCTGGGTTTTGTCGCCCAGCGCGTATTCGGCCACCACCTTGTTCTTGCTCTTGCACAGCAGCAGGCCGATGGTGGGGCCGTCGTGTTCGTTTTTCAGCTGCTTGTCTACAGCAGTCAGGTAGAAGCCCAGCTGCCCCAGGTGCTCGGGTTTGAACTTGCCGCCTTTGAGCTCGATCACCACATAGCAGCGCAGCTTCAGGTGATAGAACAGCAGATCAATGAAGAACTCGTCGCCGCCCACGTCGAGCAGCACCTGGCGGCCCACAAAGGCGAAGCCAGCGCCCAGCTCTAGCAAGAACTGCGTCACGTGCTGCACCAGCGCGTCTTCGACCGCGCGCTCTTGAGCGTCATCTGCCAAGCCGAGAAAATCAAAACGATAGGGGTCTTTCAGCGACTCTCGCGCCAGATCCGAGTTGGGTTGCGGCAGTTGCTGCTCAAAGTTGGTCACCGCCTGCCCGGTGCGGCCTTGCAGATTCGATTCGATCTGCATCTCGAGCACATTGCGCGACCAGTTGTGTTCGGCTGCGCGGGCCAGGTACCAATCACGGGCCTCGCGGGTCTTGAGCTTGTCGATCAAGGTGCACAGGTGGAACCAGGGCAATCGTGCAGCAGCCTGCTGCACAAATTCAGCTTCCGGCCAGGCCAGGGCAAAAGCCCGCATGTATTTCAGGTTGCGCGGCGAGAAGCCCTTCATCGCCGGGAAGGCCACCCGCAGGTCATGTGCCAGCCGGTCTACCACCTTGGTGCCCCAGCCTTCGCGGCCTTGGCGCTCCAAGATGTCTCGCCCGATCTGCCAGTACAGCAGCACCAGCTCGCGGTTCAGCGCCAGCGTGGCGCTCTGCTGGGTGCTGTGGATGCGCGCCTTCAGCTCGGCCAGCCAATCGGCGTAACCGCTGGGGGCGGGGGTGAGGGAGGCTGGGCGCTGAGTGGTCATGCGGCGGCAGATTCCAGCAAGGGGGTGACGCGGACGCGGCCGGTGAGGAGGTCGTCTATGAGGCCGGATTTCAACGCTCTCAACTGCGCGAGATAGAAGGATTCGTCCTCGGACCGATGATCTATCGCTGCCTGCCGCTCAATGATCGCGTGTTGCTCCGTAAGCGAAGGCACACCGATCGGCATACCGACCAAGGCGCCCATATCTAGCTTCTTCGTCCCGTGGGTGGCTTCAGTTACCTTGCGTAGGAAGCGGTTTGAATTCGCGACGAACCAATGCGCTAAGAACCGACCGCTTAGCAATGGGCCTCCTGTCACTGCCTTGATATCTTGATTGAATGCCATAGGCTGGCTGCAGAGAACAACGGGAAACGAGTGGGCCAGGATCATGCCTCGCACCACGATAAAGACCGTTCCTGCGGGCATCTCCCGAGATCCGGTTTGGGCTGCCTTCACACTCATGTACTCAGACGTATCGCTGATCTCAAAAACCTTCATGTCTTTTGGCGTCAACAGCGGAACAGGCCCCACCCAATTGCTTGGAACCGCTCTGCTCGGGGTGCCTCCGCTCGCCCATTTGGTTACGGCGCCAAGGTTCGTGTCCTCCCACTCCTTCGGAATCCACCCCAGCGGCGACTGCTTGTAGAGATGCGGCGCCTCGGCCTGGGGCGGGCGCAGTTCGCCGTGGGTGTCGATGCCGCGCGTCAGCAGGTCGTGCAGCAGGCCCTGCTTGACGGCCTTGAGCTTGGCGATGACCGCCTCGGTTTCGTGGATGGCGGTGTCGAGGGTGTCGAGGATTCGCCCGACCGATGCTTGCTCTTTCGCACCGATAGACGGCATCGGAATGACGTACAGATCTTTTGTTGAGAGATGGCGCACCGTGGTTTGTGGTGTGCGTCGGTGAATCGCAGCGACCTGCGGCTTCAGGTACCAATACAGGAACCCAGAATCAACTTCATGCGTTGCAGCTTCGATCTTGCAAACACGCTGATTCAATAGTGCGTCGCTACCGCTCCAACGATGCACCTCAAAGTCGCCGTCCATCCCGATCAGGATGTCCCCGGTGTTGATCAGATATGCGGGGTCAAACGAGCCTCTGAAGCGCACCTCGGTCGTTGCGCCTGCCAGATCTCGAATTCGGATCAGCGGCATTCCTTCAAGCTGATTGAAGCCAGTCGATGAAAACGCAAATCCTGACAAGACCTTGATGTTTGGGCCAATTGAACGGGGCGCGGTGGCATCAGACATACCGCAACCCCTTCAAGAACCCCCGCAGCGCCAGCGCCGCCGCATCCCGCTTGACCTCGATCTCGGTCAAGGTCACCCGGTACTTGCTCCACCAGTTCTCGAACGCGGCCACCACCTGCTTGCGCTGCGCGGCCATGTAGCGCTCGACGATGGCGCTCATGTCGTTGTGCAGAATCGTCAGCAGCAGCTCGGCAGCGCTCTCGGGCGTGAGCCCTTCGACGGCGGCGTTGATGTGTTGCTTGAAGCTGTCGTGCCGGGCCTTGAGCTGCTTCTTGGTGGCGGTGAGCTCCGTCTTCCAGGCTTTGAGCTGGGCTTCGTCAACGGTGTTTTCTTCGTCGGCTTCTTCGCCCGCAGCGTCTCCTTCTTCAGGGCTTGACTTCGGGTCAGCCGCCTTGATCTGGCTGTCTAGCTCGGCCTTCTTGGCTTCTAGCTCGGTGATGGCTTCGACAAAGTCGCTCATCAAAAACTTGACCAGCTTGTGCTCCAGTGGGCTCTCTTTGCTGGCTTTGTCTTCGAGTGCGGTGACGATGCTGGTGCGCCAGGCGTCGGCCACGCCCTTGGCGCCGCGCGCCATGAGGGTCAGGAACTCGTACTTGGTCTGGTACCAGAAGCCGGCCACGATGCCACGCACCTGAAAGGGGTCGAGCAGGCCAATGGCCTCCAGGCTCTGGCTGAAGCTGGCCAGCAGATCGGTGCGCAGCGCCACCAAGCCGGTGGCGCCGTCTTGGCCCGCCTGCATTTGCCCGGCCAGCGCAGTGATGCGAGCGCTGTGCGCTGCCCACCACGCCTCGAAGGCGTTGCGAATAGAGGCTTCTTTGGCGAGCAGGCCAGGGTTGGTTTCGATGGCGGGCTTGAGGGCCTGCCGTGTGTTGAGGGCCGGCCCGAAATCGAAGTACTTGGCGTCTTTTTCAACCAGCAGATCCATCGGGTTCAGGCCGTGAGCGTTGAACAGTGCGGCCTGGGCCTGCACCTCGGCCTTGGGGATGCCTCCGACCAGATGCGCGCGCACATCGTGAGGCTCGGGCGGGGGCGCGTTGTCAGCGTAGCGGCGGATGTTGAGGTTGTAGTCGTTGGCCTTGAGCGTGGCGTTGTCCACGATGGCCGAGAAGCTGTTGATGGCGCGAAACTCGTCGAAGGTGGTCGAGATCTTTTCCATGTGCTCGGGCAGCAGGTGGTTTTGCGCGCGGCCCTCGAAGAACTCGCGATCGGCGTTGATGAACAGCACCTTACCCTGGCGTTTGGCGGGCTTGCCGCTCACACGCTTGGCGCCTTTTTGCACCCGCTGGCGCAGCACCAAGATGCAGGCCGGGATGCCGGTGCCGTAAAACAGGTTGGGCGCCACGCCGATCACGGCTTCGAGCAAGTCGTCTTGAATGATGCCGGCGCGTATGGCGCGCTCTTCACCGCCACGAAACAGCACGCCGTGCGGCATGACTGTTGCGACCATGCCGCCGTCTCGGGTGACGGCCAGCATGTGCTGCAAGAACATCAGGTCGGCCTTCTTGGCGCCCAGAGGCACCTGGCCGTAGGGGAAGCGCACGTCGGCTAGCTTGGGCTGCCAGGCCGGTGTTTTGCCGTCGGCCTGCTTGTCGGTGGTGCCCCAGTTGATGGAGAAGGGCGGGTTGGTCAGCACCCGGTCGAAGCGCCTCAGCTCGCCGCCTTCAATGTGCTGCGGCTCGGCCAGGGTGTCGTCGTTCTGGAGGTCGGCGCTGCTGATGCCGTGCAGCAGCATGTTCATCTTGGCGATCGACCACACGGTGCCGTTGAACTCTTGCCCGAAGAGGTTGGCTTTGCGGCCGTCTTCGCCGTGCTCGTCGATGTATTCCTTGGCGGCGATCAGCATGCCGCCCGAGCCGCAGCAGGGGTCGTAGATGTCATGCTTGAGCTCGGGCTTGATCAGCCGCACCATCATGCGCACCACCGAGCGCGGGGTGTAGAACTCGCCGCCTTTCTTGCCGGCCGAGTCGGCAAACTCCCCGATCAGGTATTCATAGGCGGCACCGAGCAGGTCGGGGAACTCAAAGTCTGCATCGCGCAGGCGGTGCACGCCAAAGTGCGTGATGAGCTGGCGCAGCTTGATGTCGGGGATCTTGCTCTGGCCCACCTTGCGCGTGAAGTCGATGTGCTCCAGCACGTCGTACAGCTTGGTGTTGGCGGTTTCGATGCCGGTGAGCGCCTTGTTGAGAAAGTCGCCCACGTTCTGGTGCGCGTCGTTCAGCAAGAAGGTGTAGCGCGATTGCGGGGGCACCCAGAAGGAGCCGTCTATCTTGTACCAGCGCGCGTTCTCGGCAGACAGCTTGGCTTGGGCTTGTGTCTTGCCTGCGCCGATCTCCAGTTGAATCACTTCTTCTCGGCGCTGGTCGAACACGTCGGAGCAGCGCTTGAGGAACAGCATCCCGAAGATGTATTCCTTGAATTCGGAGGCGTCCATCTTGCCGCGCAAGATGTCGGCGGCTTTGAACAGGTGGCGTTCGAGTTGGGGCAGGGTCAGTGGCATAGGTGCGATAGGTATGGAGCGAGTCTGGCCTGCTGTGTGTCGAGATGCCGCAAGAAGAAAGCCCATCGAGGACCTCGATGGGCTTTGCATTGGTGGAGAGGAGGAGGATCGAACTCCCGACCTTCGCATTGCGAACGCGACGGTCTCCCAGCTGAGCTACCCCGCCAACGCGGGTCAGTCTAGCAAAGGATGGGGCCGCGATATACCCCTGGTGCGCAAGCGCTGGGCAGGGTAGAAAGCAGCCTCGCCCACTTCACTGCGCAAGGCCCCCGATGAGCGCTCACGACCCTGCCTGGCTCGATCTTCAATACAACAACCGTGCCCGTGTGCCTGAGCACACCGAGCTCTTCGAGCGCTGGGCGCTTGCCTCGGCGCGGGTGCGTGAAGGCATGACGACTGTGCTCGATGTGCCCTATGGCGAGGGCCCAAACGAAACGCTCGATGTCTTTCCGGCCGCGCAAGGTGGCTCGCCGGTGTTCGTGTTCATCCATGGCGGTTGGTGGCGCAGCTCGGACAAGCGCGACGTGTCTTTCCTTGCCGCGAGCCTGGTGGTCGCGGGCGCGATGGTGGTCATGCCCAACTACGCCCTGTGCCCGGGCACCGGCGCGCAGCCGGTGAGCATAGAGACGATCACGCTGCAACTGGCGCGCGCCCTCGCCTGGACGTACCGCAACGCCGCGCGCTACGGCGGCCGCCCGGGGCGCATCGTGGTGGCAGGCCACTCGGCCGGCGGCCACCTGGCCGCGATGATGCTGTGCTGCGATTGGCAGGACGTGGCCTCTGACCTGCCGGCGCGCGTGGTGCACTCGGCGCTCGCCATCTCGGGTGTGTTCGACCTTGAGCCCATCCTGCACACGCCCTTCCTGCAGCGCGACCTGCGGCTCACGCCGGAGGCCGTCGACAAGCTCAGCCCCGCCTACTTCCGCGCGCCGCTGTACAAGCTGCATGCGGCCGTGGGCGCGCAAGAGAGCGAAGAGTTTCTGCGCCAGAACCAGCTGATCCTGCAGGCCTGGGGCGCTGAGGCCGTGCCGGTGTGCGAGGCCATAGCCAACGCCAACCACTTCACCGTGCTGCACGACCTCGCCGACCCCGACGGCCGGCTGCACAAGATCGCGCTCAGCTTGCTCGACCTGCCCCTCGTTAACCCTGAAAAATAGCGGAGCGCTATGGAGTCGAATTGATTCTTTGTATTGGCGCCACCCGCCGCACTGGGGTACGGTCGGTGGCGTTGGCTGGTTCCCCCAGCCATCACATCCACGCAACCCGAGGAGAGCGACATGGGCTTGAAAGGATCGAAGACCGAGCAGAACCTGAAGGACGCCTTTGCGGGCGAATCCCAGGCCAATCGCCGGTATCTGTATTTCGCAAACAAGGCCGACATCGAAGGCCAGAACGATGTGGCAGCGCTGTTTCGCTCCACGGCCGAAGGCGAGACCGGCCATGCGCACGGTCACTTGGAGTTTCTTGAAACCGTGGGCGACCCGGCCACCGGCCTGCCCATAGGCTCCAGCCGCCTGAACCTGCAGGCCGCCGTGGCTGGCGAGACGCACGAGTACACCGACATGTACCCGGGCATGGCCAAGCAAGCGCGCACCGAAGGTTTCGACGAGATTGCCGACTGGTTCGAGACGCTGGCCAAGGCCGAGCGCTCGCATGCCAACCGGTATCAGAAGGCGCTAGACGCGCTGGTGGACTGAGCGGCTCAGTTCTCTCTCGGCCCCGTGTTCTGCGGGGCCGATTTCTTTGCGAGCCACGCGGGCCGCGAGCGCCACGCAACCAGGAGTTGACATGACGACTCGAGAGGGCAACCTCGAAGCGCCCACGCGCCACCCGATCGCCTGGAAGATCCCCGACTTCTACGACGAAGACAAATGCCTTCACGAAATGGAGCGCATCTTCGACATCTGCCACGGCTGCCGCCGCTGCGTGAGCTTGTGCCAGTCGTTCCCCACTCTTTTTGATCTGGTCGACGAGAGCAGCACACAAGAGGTCGACGGCGTGGCCAAGGCCGACTACTGGAAGGTGGTTGACCAGTGCTACCTGTGCGACCTTTGCTACATGACCAAGTGCCCCTACGTGCCACCGCACCCGTGGAACCTGGACTTCCCGCACACCATGCTGCGCGCCAAGGCCATCAAGTTTAAAAAGGGCGAGGTGGGCGCGGGTGAGCAGCTGCTGGCGTCGACCGATGTGCATGGCCAGTTCGCCGGCATCCCGGTCGTGGTGCAGGTGGCCAATGCACTGAACAAGACCAAGCCCATGCGCAAGGTACTCGACAAGGCACTCGGTGTGCACCCTGACGCGTGGTTGCCTGATCTTGCGAGCAAGCGCTTTCGCTGGAGTGCAAACAAAACGGGCAGCGCCAGCGAGGTGAAGAACGGCGAGCGCACGCCGGGCAAGGTGGCGATCTATTCCACCTGCTATGTCAACTACAACGAGCCCGGCATAGGCCACGACTTGATCAAGGTGCTGGAGCACAACGCCATTCCCTACGAAATCGTGGAGAAGGAAAGCTGCTGCGGCATGCCCAAGCTGGAGCTGGGTGATCTTGATGCTGTGGCCAAGCACAAGGAAGCCAATATTCCCGTGCTCGCGCGCTATGCGAAAGAAGGCTGGGCCATCGTGAGCGCCATCCCGAGCTGCACGCTGATGTTCAAGCAAGAGTTGCCGCTCATGTTCCCGGGCGATGCTGACGTGGCCGCGGTGCAAGAGGCCATGTACGACCCTTTCGAGTACCTTGTGGCGCGCCACAAAGATGGCTTGCTCAAGACAGACTTCAAGCAAGGCCTGGGCAAGGTGAGTTACCACATCCCCTGCCACGGCCGCGTGCAGAAGATCGGCAAGAAGACCGAAGAGATGCTCAAGCTCATAGGCCAGGCTGTGAGCGTGCAGCTCAACACGGTAGAACGCTGCTCGGGCCATGCCGGCACCTATGGCGTGAAGACGCGCACACACCCGGTGGCCATGAAGATCGGCAAACCGGTGTTCAAGGCGATGGCGAAAGACGAGCCCGACTACATCAGCTCTGATTGCCAGCTGGCTGGGCACCACATTGCGCAGGGCATGGCGCAGCAAGGCGCGCCGGCTGCAAAACTCGCGCATCCGCTGAGCCTGGTGCGCATTGCGTACGGGCTTTGATATACATCCCGTGCGGGGCTCAGGGCGCACGGAGCTTGCTTGGAAGGAGAAACACAGACCATGACCCTCATCACCCGAGACAGCTTGATGACCCTTGAGGCCTACGCCAAGGTGCGCAAGGCCCGTGGCCCCGAGTTCATCGCCCACCGCAAGCTGCGCAGCGTGAGCTTGGGCGAGCACATCAACGTGCAGTTTGAAGACGAGACCACCATCCGCCGGCAGATCCAGGAAATGCTGCACATCGAAAAGATCTTCGAAGAAGAAGGCATCGCCGATGAGATCGCCGCCTATGCGCCACTCGTGCCCGACGGCAGCAACTGGAAGGCCACCATGCTGATCGAGTACCCCGACGTGCACGAGCGCAAGCGCGAGCTGGCGCGCCTGATCGGGGTGGAAGACCGCATGTTTGTCGAGGTCGAAGGCTACCCACGCGTCTACGCCGTTGCCGACGAAGACCTCGACCGCGAGACCGACGAGAAAACCTCAGCGGTGCACTTTCTGCGCTTCGAATTTCCCAAGCCCGCGCGTGAAGCGGTGCGTGCGGGCGCGCTGGTGAAGCTCGGCTGTGACCACACGCACTACCCAGCGCATGTGGTCATCGGCACTGAAACGCTGGCCAGCCTGGCCGGCGACTTGCGTTGAGCGACCTTTGCTTTTGCCTATGGGGGTCTTAGGCAGGCCAAATTGCGAATGATTCTCAAATAGGTACACTGCATGGTCCGAGGAGTTTTGATAGCTTCTCTTGCCGTTTCTTATCTCAACCAAGCAGGAATACCCAACATGAAAACCGTAGGCGACAAGGTCGAAGCATTCAGCGTCGTAGGCGTGAAGCCGGGCTTCAACAACCACGAAGAAAACGGCGTCTCGGCCTTCGAGACCGTCACCGAAAAGAGCTTCCCAGGCAAGTGGAAGATCATCTATTTCTACCCGAAGGATTTCACCTTCGTGTGCCCCACCGAGATCGTCGGCTTCGACAAGCTGGCCAAGCAATTCGAAGAGCGCGATGCGGTGCTGCTGGGTGGCTCCACCGACAACGAGTTCGCCAAACTCGGCTGGCGCCGTGAGCACAAAGACCTGAGCAAGCTCGGCCACTACAGCTTTGCTGACGTGACCGGCTCGCTGGTCGACCAGCTCGGTGTGCGCGACAAGGCTGAAGGCGTGGCACTGCGCGCCACCTTCATCGTCGACCCCGACAACACCATCCAGCACGTGAGCGTGAACAACCTCAACGTGGGCCGCAACCCTGAAGAAGTGCTGCGTTTGCTCGACGGCCTGCAAACCGACGAGCTGTGCCCTTGCAACCGCGGTGTGGGCGGCAACACGCTGTAAAAAGCAATGCGCTGCGAAAACCCGCCACGGCGGGTTTTCTTGGACTCAATCAATAGGAGAAGTCAATGGAATTCCTGAATTCGATTAAAGAACTCATTCCTGATTACGCCAAAGACATACGCCTCAACATTGACGGCGTGATCGCGCGCTCAAGCCTGGCGCCCGAAGACGCCTTGGGCGTGGCGCTGGCCGCAGCCTTCGCTGCCAAGAGCAAGCCGTTGGTCGACATCCTCAAGGCCAACACACCTGAAGCCGAGGCCAACGCGGCCCTCACGGCCGCAGCGCTGATGGGCATGAACAACGCGTGGTACCCCTTCGTCGAGATGGCCAATGACGAAGAGCTGAAGACCGTGCGCGCCGAGCTGCGCATGAATGCGTATGCCACCAGCGGTGGTGTGGACAAAAAGAAGTTCGAGGCCTATGCGTTGTCGGCTTCCATCGTCGGCAAGTGCCACTTCTGTGTGGGCTCGCATTACGCGCTGCTGAAGAAGGAAGGCTTGACCACGCAGCAGCTGCGAGACATAGGGCGTATTGCCGCGGTGATCAATGCGGCGTCGCAGGTGATCGCCATCAACTGACACTGACGCAGGGCCTTTGCCCCCTGAACGTGGTGCAGGGCCTTTGCCCCTGAACGTGGTGCAGGGCCTTTGCCCCTGCGTGGAAGGGCAGACTATTCCTACAGTCCTGCGGGGCGCTGACCGATGGTTTGCGCCCCGTTCGCTTTCTAAAGTCTCATTCAAGGCATGCATTGAACCGAGTGCGGGATCGCCCTTCACCGATGCGCTGCCCAACGAGAAGGAGAGACACATGGACTGGAATCGCATTGAAGGCAACTGGAAGCAGATCAAGGGCAAGGTCAAGGCGCAGTGGGGCAAGCTCACCGACGACGACCTCGACGTGATCGCGGGCCGCCGCGAAGAGCTGGCCGGCAAGGTGCAAGAGCGCTATGGCATCGCCAAAGACGGCGCCGAAACCCAGATCACCGACTGGGAACGCCGCTATGAAGACCAAGATCGTTTCTTCACCCATTGAGCCTGCGTGCTCTGATTTACTGAAGGAGTCAAAACCATGATGAAGCTACTCAACCCGACGACCCTCGCTTTGGCTGCTATCGCCGCCGCCCTGTCGCTTGGCGCCTGCCAGCGTAATGACGACGGCCGTACCGCCGGCGAAAAGGTCGACTCTGCTGTCGCCAAGGCCGACCAGAAGGCCGCTGAGATCAGAAGCGACATGAAGCAGGAATCGCGTGACGCCAAAGACACCATGAACCGTGCTGTCGACTCGGCCAGCGTCAAGATGAAAGACGCGTCGATCACCACGGCCGTCAACGCCGAGTTGGCGCGCGACTCTGAGTTGAGCGCTCTGCGGATCAACGTAGACACCGACTCGGGCAAGGTGGTGTTGCGCGGCACTGCGCCTAGCGATTCCTCGCGTGCGCGCGCCACTACGCTGGCCTCGCGAGTAGAGGGCGTGGTGTCGGTTGACAACCAGCTCAGCGTGGGCAAGGGCTGAGGGCGCTCAGCGCTTAAGCCACACCACGCGCAGCGCATGAGCGCTGCCAGCGGCTGCATCGTCAAGGTGCGGCCGCTTTTTTGTGAGCATCTATTGCAGAGACCTCATGTGGGCACGCCGTTCGCCATGGGATCGGGAATAACTCTCACGAGTAGGACCCCATGAAACGCGAAATCGATGGCCTCGCGCCACAGGAAGTGCTCTACGTCGAAGACCACCCGACCAACGTGCAGCTGATGCGCGCGTTGTTCAACCGGCGGCCACATCTGGAGCTGGTGGTGGCGGGCGATGGCCGTGAAGCGCATCGCATTGCCGAGCGGCTTGCACCCTCGTTGCTGCTGCTCGACCTGCGGCTGCCCGACTGCCACGGCGCCGCGCTGCTGGAGCAGCTTCGCCAGCGCGAAGGGTGGGGTGACATCCCTGCGGTGGCGGTTACCGCGGAGTCCGGCTTTTCGATGATGGACACGAGCTTTTGCGAGATCTGGCCCAAGCCGCTCGACCTCGCCTTCGTGCTGTCGCGGCTGGACGAGTTGGTGGCCTCGCGGGTGGCTGAGAGCGTGCCCGTGGCCGCGGCCTGGGCGCCCGTGGGTCTGGGAACGTGATTTGCCGCAGTGGGTGGTAGACCACGCGCTGCTGCGTGGCCGCGACCTCGCACTCACACCAGAGGAGCCAAGCACATGACCCACCTCACCCCTCGCCCTGCCGCGGCCTGCATTGCCATCTCGCTGGGGCTGATGGCATCGCTTGCAGGCTGTGACCCGCGCCCTCCCATCCCCAAGGCCACGCCTGGCGCGGGCATGGGCACGGGTGGCAGCATGACCACGCCACCGCCTATGCCGCAGGCCTCGGGCCCAAGCCAATGAGGCAGCACGCCCTGCAGCACTGCGACGCAGGCGGCGTGCCGCCACCGCCGCCCGTGCCCGACTTCGTTCCGGCCCCGCCAGGGCCGCTTCCACTGGGGCCTGATGTGGTGCCACCGCAGGTCATAGAGCCGCCGATGCCCGGGGGGCACGTGCCGGTTCGAGAACCCGGCCTACCCATTCCTGAGCGCACCGGCCTCCATTGAGGGCCTGGCCGGCGAGCGCGGCAACTCTTACGGGTAAGGCCCGCAGCTGTCGGTATTAATGGCAACGCGCGTGCCTGGCACCTTATTGCGGTGCAGCACATGCCCCTTGTTTGTAAAAGATCGTGCTCAGGCACCGCGTTTGCCCTTGGGTCGTATCGGGGCGTTCGGCACGGGGTGAAAGCCGTGTCATTCGCTGCGTGCAGACCTAGGCAAACAAGGGGCTCCACTTGGGAACATCACCGCCACCATTCCATCGGCACACACCACGTTGCACTGTCGCAGCCTGGGCCCGGCCGGTGCGGGTGTTGCCCTTGCTGGCGTTGATGACGCTTGCACTCTGCGCCTGCGACCGCGTGAAGCCGGGCGCTGCCACGCAAATTGCCGCCAAGATCAACAAGGAAGAGATCTCGGTTCACCAGGTCAACTACTTGCTGCAGCGCCAGACCGGTCTCACGCCCGATCAACTTGAAGACGCCAGCCGCAAGACGCTCGAAGCCCTGGTCGACCAGGAACTCGTCGTGCAAGCCGCGACCGACCAGCACCTAGACCGAGACCCCGCCGTGGTGCAGGCGCTCGAAGCCGCTCGACGTGAGCTGCTGGCACGTGCCTACACCGAGCGGCTCGCCGCCAGCGTGCCGCTGCCCACAGCGGGCGAAGTGCAGGAGTACTACGACAGCACGCCCGCGCTGTTTGCCAAGCGCCGTGTCTACACGCTGGTCGATACCGCCTTCGAGGCCAAACCCGCCCAGCAAAGAGCGGTTCGCGCGCAGCTGTCCAGCATGCACAACGCTGCCCAGGTGGCCGCGGTGCTGCGCCAGGCAGGGCTGCGCTTCGGGGCGCGGCGGTCCACCGTCGGCGCCGAGGCCTTGCCTTTGCAGTCGGTCGATGCGATGGCGGCCTTGCATGCGGGCCAATCGCATCTCATAGGCGGGACAAAAGACGCGCACGTGCTGACCGTGTTGGCAGCCGAGCCCGCCAGCTTGACCTTCGATGAGGCCCGTGCCTCGATCGAGGGCTACCTCACCGGCGAGCGCAAGCGCGAGCGGGTGCAGCAGCAGATCAAGTTGCTGCGCAGTGCAGCGCGCATCGAATACCGCGGCCGCTTCGCGGCACCGGCTGCGTCGCTCGCAAGCGTCACTCCTGCGCCCGCCGCCGCTTCAGGCCTCAGCGCGGTTTCGCTGCGCCAGGGCATGGCCGGCCTCAAGTAACCACGACGACAACATGATGCGCACCTCTTTCAGCTCAATCTGCCTCTACCTGCTGGTGGCCCTCACCGCCACCGCCTGCGCCCAAGGCGCGATCACCCAGCCGGTGGCCTCGCGGCCTGTGCTCGCGGCGCCTGTTTCGCTGCCTGGCCCGCCGGTGGCAGAGGCTGAGACGCCGCAAGCCGGCGCGGCCCCCACCACGCGGCGTGACTACGTGGTGGGCGCGGGCGATGTGCTGCGCATCAGCGTCTACCAGAACACTGACCTCTCAATCGATGCTCGCGTGTCCGAGAGCGGCGTTATTTCGTACCCACTGCTGGGCCAGGTGGTGGTGGGCGGCCTGTCGGTTGGGCAAGTCGAGGCCGCCATCTCCGAGGGCCTGAAGAACGGCAACTTCATCAAGCAACCGCAGGTGGCCGTGCTGCTGGTGCAGGTGCGCGGCAACCAGGCCTCGGTGCTTGGTCTGGCCGGCCGGCCTGGCCGCTACCCGATCGAGGTGAACGGCATGCGCCTGAGCCAGCTGCTGGCCCTTGCCGGCGGCGTGGCCCCGGGCGGCAGCGAGGTTGTCACCTTGAGCGGCGTGCGCGCTGGCAAGCCCTATCGGCACAAGGTAGACATCACCCAGCTCTTTACCGGTGACGCAGAGAAACAAGACCCGATCGTGCTGAACGGCGACACCTTGTATGTGGACCGCCTGCCCACTGTCTACATCTACGGCGAGGTGCAGCGGCCAGGCCCCATCCCGCTGATGCCCGACATGACGCTGATGCAGGCCGTGGCCAGCGGCGGCGGCCTCACCCAGCGCGGCACCGAGCGCGGCATGAAGATTCACCGCCGCGGCCCCGACGGCAAGCTCGAAGTGGTCTCGCCGCACATGGACGACGTCTTGCGCGCCGGCGACGTGATCTACGTGCGTGAAAGCTTGTTTTGAGCCGTCGAACCTAGCTGCCGAAAGCCCCGCCATGAACCTCTCTCAACTCCTGGGCATCCTCAGAGCGCGCTGGCTCGGGGCCGTGTTGGTCTTCGTGCTGATCGTTGCCACCGTGGTGGCCGTGAGCATGCTGCTGCCGCGCAAGTACACCGCCACGGCGGCCGTGCTCATCGACATGAAGTCGAGCGACCCCATTGCCGCTCTCGGCTCCCCCAACGGCATGCCCCTGGGCTACGTCGCCACGCAGGCCGACATCATCCAGAGCCCGCGTGTGGCACAGCGCGTGGTGCGCGACCTCAAGCTGGTCGAGAGCCCGCAGCTGCGGGCACAGTGGCGGGCTCAGACCGATGGCGTCGGCCCCTTCGAGGGCTGGCTGATCGAGGCGCTGCAGGCCAAGCTCGACGTGAAGCCCTCGCGCGAAAGCAGCGTGGTCAACGTGAGCTTCACCTCGCCCGACCCCAAGTTCAGCGCGGCGCTGGCCAACGCTTTCGTGCAGGCCTACCTCGACACCACGCTCGACCTGCGCGTAGACCCCGCCAAGCAATACAGCAGCTTCTTCGACAGCCGCTCCAAGGAGCTGCGCGAGGCGCTGGAGAAAGCCCAGTCCAAGCTTTCGGCCTACCAAAAAGAGCACGGCATCACCGCCAGCGATGAGCGCTACGACGTGGAGAACACGCGCCTGGCCGAGCTGTCGTCGCAGATGGTGGCGCAGCAGGCCATGAGCGCCGAAGCTTCGAGCCGCGACGAGCAGGCCCGCAAGTCGTCGAGCCAGCTCGGTGATGTGATCAACAACCCGGTGGTCGCGGGCCTGCGCGCCGACCTTTCGCGCCAGGAAGCCAAGCTGCAGGAGCTCAGCTCGCGCCAGGGCGACGCGCACCCACAGGTGATCGAGATGCGCGCCAACATCGACGAGCTGCGCGCCCGCCTGGAGGCTGAGAGCCGTCGGGTGCGCAGCAGCATCGGCATCAACAACACCATCGTGCAAGCGCGCGAGACTGAGCTGCGCGGCTCGCTCTCGTCGCAGCGCGCCCGCGTGATGCAGATCAAGCAGCAGCGCGATGAGGCCATGGTGCTGCAGCGCGATGTAGACAGCGCACAGCGCGCCTACGACGCCGTGGCCGCGCGCCTCACGCAGAGCAGCCTGGAGAGCCAGACCAAGCAGACCAACACCACCTTGCTTGCCGCCGCCACAGAGCCCACGCGCCACTCGTCGCCTAACCTCACACTGAACTCGCTGCTCGGGGTGTTCGTGGGCGCCATGTTTGCGGTGGCCTTTGCGCTGCTGCGCGAGCTGCGCGACCGCCGCCTGCGCGGTGTGCAAGACGTGGCCCAGATGCTGGGCATCCCGGTGCTGGGCCACCTGCCCAGGCCCATACGCAAGCCATTGCTGGGCAAGCAGCGCTTCGTGCTGCCGCAGCAAGTCATGTCGCGCCTGCCCGGCATCAACACACCCGAAGCCAACAGCCTGGGAGCACGGCCATGAGACGCGACCGACACGACGAACCGAGCTTCGAGCCCGATATGCAGTCGGTGATGCCGCCCGAGTGGGGCGAAGAAGTAGAGCCCGCCGTGCGCGACCGGCCGATCGGCAGCATCCTCACCGAGACCGAGCGGCTGGCCGCCGGCGATGTGCAGTCCGTGCTCGACTACCAGCGCAAGAAGGGCCTGCGCTTCGGCGAGGCGGCCATTGCCCTGCGGTTGGTCACCGAAGACGACGTGCTGTTTGCGCTGTCGCAGCAGTTTCACTATCCCTATGCGCCGCACCATCGGCGTGACCTGAGCGGCGAGCTGGTGGCCGCGGTGCAGCCTTTTGGCGAGCAGGCCGAGGCGTTTCGGGCGCTGCGCAGCCAGCTCACCATGCGCCAGGTGGTGGGCGCTGGCGTGAACCGCGCGCTTGCAGTGGTGAGCCCCGAGCGTGGTGACGGCAAGACCTTTTTCGCCGCCAACCTGGCCATCACGCTGGCCCAGCTTGGTGGCAGCACCTTGCTGATCGACGCCGACCTGCGCGCCCCGCGCCTGCACCAGGTGTTTTCCATTCCCGGCTCATCGGGCCTGTCGGGCGTGCTCAACGGCAAGCAGCAGCCCAACGTGATCCACCAGGTGCCCGACCTCAAGACCTTGTTTGTGCTGCCCGTGGGCGTTACACCGCCCAACCCGCTTGAGCTGGTGGAGCGCCCCGCCTTCGGCCGCCTGCTGGGCGAGCTGCTGCGCAAGTTCGACAACGTCATTGTCGACACGCCGGCCGCACAGCGCGGGTCTGATGCCGGCGTGATCGCGTCGCGCTGCGGCGCCGCTCTGGTGGTGGCGCGGCGGCACCAGAGCCGCATGGGCGCGCTGCAAAAGCTGGTGGCCGCCGTCAACCAGGGCTCGGCACAACTGGCCGGCCTGGTGATCAACGAGTATTGAGATGGTGCGGTCGCTGCAGCCCCTGAACCGCACCATGGCGCCGGTGCGTGCTGCCGCTCCCGAGCTGCCGTCGCAGTGGGTCGTGCCCGCGCTGCTGGCGCTGGGGCTGGCCGTGCTGTACCTGCCCACCTACTGGAACCTCTTCCACACCGTGTGGGCAAGCGATGAGCAGGGCCATGGCCCGCTGATCGTGGCCTTGTGCGTGTGGCTTGCGGTGCAGCGCAGGTCGCGCTTTACCGCCTTGCCCGATGCGGGCGCGCCGGTGTGGGGCGGGGTGCTGCTGGCGCTGTCGCTTGCAGGCTATGTGCTCGGCCACTCGCAGAACGTGCCAGGCCTGGAAGCCGGCACGCAGATCGGCGTGCTGGCGGCGCTGGCCTTGTGCTTCAAAGGCGTGGCGGGCGTGCGCGTGATGGCCGTGCCGCTGGCCTTCTTGCTGTTTGCCGTGCCACTGCCGGGCATCTTGGTGCAGACGCTCACCATGCCGCTGAAGCTGGCCGTGTCGACCAGCGCCGAGTGGCTGCTGCACCAAGCCGGCTACCCCGTCGCGCGCACCGGCGTGATGCTGATCATCGGCCAGTACCAGCTGTTGGTGGCCGATGCCTGCGCGGGCCTCAACTCCATGTTCACGCTTGAAGCGCTGGGCTTCTTGTGGATGAGCCTGCGCCCACGCAGTGCCGCCGTGCGCGACATGCTGCTGGCGCTGGTGATTTTGCCGATCTCGTTCGCCGCCAATGTCATACGTGTGATGGCGCTGGTGCTCATCACCTACCACCTGGGCGACGCCGCAGGGCAGGGTTTCGCGCACAGCTTTTCGGGCATCGTGCTGTTCGTGGTGGCGGTGCTGATGATGATGGCGGCTGAAGCGCTGATCCGCCGCCCACTGCGGCGCAGGAGGCCCGCATGACGCGAGTGGTAAGCGTGGCGACGCCCCCTGCCAGGCTGACGCGCCGGCGCATGCCGGCCTACGCGCGTGCCGCGTGGCTCGTGGTGGCGATGCTGCTTGCCGCCTACTTGGCCGACCTGCTCAAGCCCAGGCAGCAGCTCGCCGAAGAGCTGCCAGAGATTCAGCTGGCCCGGCAAGTGCCTCTGGCCTTTGCCGGCTGGCAGCTTGACGAAACCACGGTGCCGCTGCTGCCCGACCCCACGTTGCAAGCGCGGCTTGATTCGGTGTACGACCAGACCCTGGCTCGCTCCTACGTCAACGCCAGAGGCGAGCGCGTGATGCTCACCATTGCCTACGGGCGCGACCAGAGCTCCGAGGCCACAGCCGTGCACCGCCCCGAGTTTTGCTACGGCGCGCAAGGCTTTCAAGTGCGCGGCAACGGCGTGGAGCGTGTGGCGCTCGGCGCTGGCGCGGTGTCGGTGCAGCGCTTGGTGGGCACCCTGGGCCAACGCGTGGAGCCCATCAGCTACTGGGTCACGCTGGCCGACCAGGCCACGCTGCCCGGCATCAACCGCAAGTGGACGCAGATGCGCCTGGGCCTGGCGGGCTACGTGGCCGACGGCATGCTGGTGCGCGTGTCGACCCTCGGCATGCCGGCGTCTGGCGCTTACGCCGCGCAAGACCGCTTCCTGCAAGACTTGGCCCGTGCACTGCCTGGCGACGTGCGCGCGCGCTACTTCGGCACCTGAGCCACTCGCAACTCCCATGGCCGCCAGCACACTCGCCTTCGCACCGACCCAACCGGGGTCCTATGAAGAGCCGCGTGCCAAGCCCGCCGCGTCGTCGCTTGACTCCACGGGCTACGCCACCTTCTTGCTGCTGGCCGTCACCGCCCACCACTGGCTTCTGTGTCTGCTGCACTCGCAGGGCCTGGGCGTGTCGGTGGGCAAGGTGGCACTGGCCGAGCTGCTGATCTACGCTGCCTGCGTGCCGCTTCTGCTGCACCGGCTGTCGCTGCGCTCGCTGATCGCGGTGTTCGTCGCGCTCGGCATCTCGGGCTTGCTGGCTTTGCTGCGCGGTGGCTACTTCGACCCCAAGGCCGCGCGTGATCTGCTCATCCCGCTGGTGTTCGTGTGGGCGGGTCGCAGCTTCGGCAGCGGCGCCCGCTCGCTAGACCGACCGCTCCTGATCGTGACGGCCGTCATCGTGGCCATCGGCCTCATCGAGGCGGCGCTGCCTTCGCTCTACAACCGCTTCTTCAACACCTTCAGCTACTACGTTGACCTGGGCGGCATACAAGCCAGCTCGGCGCAGGTGGCGGGGCAGAGCGTCACGCTGAACGGCATGCGCCCCGAGGGCATAGGCCGCACGCTGTTGCCGCAGTTGCTGGGTGCGCAGCGGGTGTCGTCGGTGTTTCTCGAGCCGGTGTCGCTGGGCAACTTCGCGGTGATCCTGATGGCCTACGGGCTGACCAAGCCCTGGCGCGAGTGGCGCATCAGCGTGTGGTTGGTGCTGGCGGCGATGGTGCTCATCACGCTGGCCGATTCGCGCTTCGGGCTCTACATGCTCGGGCTGCTGGTGGTGCTGCGGCTCGCGCTGCACGGCCGCGCGCATGTGTTGGCCATCCTCTTCCCGCTGCTGGGTGCGGGCGTCTTGCTGACGCTTGCCAACTACGCGCCCGGCACCGGTGACAACCTGACAGGCCGCATGACGGTGAGCGGGCGCTACCTGCTCACCTTCGACGAGCTGAACCTGCTGGGCCTGCGCGACTTCTCTACCAATTTCGGCGACATGGGCTACGCCTACGTCATCAGCCGCTTCGGCTTGCTGGGCGTGGCGCTGATGTGGCTTTGCGTCTTCATGCTGCCACTGCCCAACGAGGCCGCGCGGCGCTTTCGCACCTTCTTGTCGGCCTACGTGACCCTGATCTTGTGCGTGAGTGGCACTTCGCTGTTTGCGCTGAAGACGGCCGGTGTGCTGTGGTTCATCTTCGGCGCCCTGTCGATGCGCGAACCCACAACACCCAAAGGAGAAAACACATGAGTGGATTGAGAGTCGTGCACGTGGTGAGGCAGTATTTGCCTTCGCGTGGCGGCATGGAAGACGTGGTCTCCAACATTGCGCGCATGCAGCAAGAGCTGCATGGCCACCGGCCGAGCATCGTCACGCTGGACCGCGTGTTCCGCCAGCCCGACACGCTGCCGCACGACGAGGTGCTCAACGGCGTGCCGGTGCACCGGCTGGCGTACTCGGGCTCCGAGCGCTACCCGCTGTTCCCGGCGGTGCTTCGCCACCTGGGCGCGGCCGACGTGGTGCATGTGCACGGCATCGATTTCGCTTTCGACTACCTCTCGCTCATGCGCTGGTGGCACCGCAAGCCCATGGTGGCTTGCACGCACGGCGGCTTCTTTCACACCAGCTTTGCGCAGCGCGCGAAGAAGATGTTTTTCCACTCGGTGACGCGCTGCACTGCGCGCGGCTACCGCCGCATCTTGGCCAGCAGCGCCAACGACGGCGAGATGTTTCGCCAGGTGGTGCCCGACGAGCGCGTGCGCGTGATCGAAAACGGGGTTGACATCGACAAGTTTGCCGGCGCCTCGTCGCCCGTGCTGCAACCCACGCTGATCTACGTGGGCCGCTGGACGGCGCACAAGGGCCTGGGGCGCACGCTGGACCTGCTGGTGGCGCTGCGCCGCATCGACCCGAGTTGGCGGCTGATCGTGGCGGGCCGCGAGTACGACCTCGACCAGCACGCGCTCGCGCAGCTGGCACAAGACAAAGGCGTGGGCGGGGCTGTGACCCTGCTGCCCAACCCCAGCAACGCCGCCATACGAGACGCCATGGCGCAGGCAAGTTATTCGGTGTGCCTGTCGCGCCACGAGGGCTTTGGCCTGGCGGCCATTGAGGCCATGAGCGCCGGGCTGGTGCCGGTGCTGAGCGCCATACCGCCCTTCGAGCGGCTCGAAGCCGAGAGCGGCGTGCCGCTGATCGTGGCCGAAGATGCAGACGACGCCGCAACGGCGCTCGCCGAGCGCCACCACCAGCTTCAGCATCGCCATGCTGCCGTGCGCGCGCAGGCGCAAGCGGTGGTGCAGCGCTACAGCTGGCGCCGGGTTGTGGGCGCGTACGTCGAGGAGTACGAGCGCGCCATGCATGAAAAAGGAGTGGCGGCTTGAAGCGCGCGCTCGCCTGCTTGCTGCTGCTCCTCATGGGGGTGGCTGCCCATGCAGCGCGGGCGGCGCATCCGTCAACCGCGACCTGCCTGGGCGACAAGCCTCTGCGTGGCGTGAACATGGCGGGTGCCGAGTTCAACCCCTTGCGCCTGCCGGGCAAGTTGCACAAGGACTACACCTACCCATCGGCGGGCGACCTGCGCTACTTCGCCGAGCAAGGCGCCAACACCATACGCCTGCCCTTTCGCTGGGAGCGCGTGCAGCGCACGCCGGGCGGTCCGCTAGATGCTGGTGAGGTGGCCGAGCTCGCCCAGGTGGTGGCCAGCGGGCACGAGCTGGGCATGTGCGTGATTCTCGATGCCCACAACTTCGGCACCTATGCGCAGCAGAAGCTGGGGTCGGCCGACATGCCGCTGTCGGCGCTGAGCGATTTCTGGCTGCGCATGCGCGAGGCCTTTCCGGCACCCGATGACGTGGCCTTCGGGCTGATGAACGAGCCGGCCAAGGCCACCACACGGGCCGACTGGGCGCGCGCCGCACAAGAGGTGGTGACTGCGCTGCGCGCGGCGGGCTCCCAGCATTTGCTGCTGGTGTCGGGCGCCGGCTGGAGCGGGGCGCACGACTGGGCGGTGCGCCAAGACGGGCTGTCCAACGCCGATGCCTTTGCCGGCCTGGCCGACCCGCTGGGCCGCAGCGTGATCGAGGTGCACCAGTACGCCGATCGCAACCACTCGGGCACCAAGGGCGACTGCATGGAGCCGCAGCGCATCAGCGCCATCATGAAGCGCGTGGCCGACTGGGCGGTGGCCCACCGCCAGCGCGTGTTCCTCGGTGAGTTTGGCGTGGCGCCTGTGCCGGCCTGCCTCGACACCCTGAAGGCCCAGCTCGAAGCCGCGCGCGAGGCGCCCTGGGTGGGCTGGACCTACTGGGCTGCAGGCGCCTGGTGGGGCCCAGGCTATGCCTTCAGCGTGCACCCGATTGATGGGCTGCCGCGCGCGCAGCTGGCGGTGTTGCGAGAGGAATGGTGAGCCGCATGGCCGCTGCTTCGTCCACCATGTCATCCACGCCTGCGCAGGGCCAGATCAAGGCGCTGAATGCGGTGCGTGGGCTGGCCGCTTTGCTCGTCGTCTTCTCGCACCTGCACGATTACGCCGGTGTGCGCTTCGGCCCCGAGCGTGAGGGGCATCTCGGCGTGATGATCTTTTTCACGCTGAGTGGCTTCTTGATGGGCCTGCTCTACCTCAGCAAGCCTGCCAGCGCGCGCAACGTGTGGGGCTATGCGGTGGCGCGCCTCTCGCGCATTGCGCCGCCTTACCTCATCGTGGTGCTGCTGTCGTTTGCGGTCTACACGCTGGTCGACCCCGGGTTTCCGTACGCCATCGACAGCCACAACTTGCTGCGCCACCTGCTGTTCTCGGGCAACGTGAGCGTGTTGTGGAGCATTCCGCCCGAGGTGCAGTTTTATGCGCTCTTCGTGGTGCTGTGGTGGGCCGTGCAGCGCACGCCGCGCGGCGCGGGTGCTTTGATCGCGGTGCTGGTGCTGGCCGTGGTGGCCATCTGCTGGCGCGACGCCGTGCCCGGCACCTTCGTTGGCTCCAAGCTGCATTACTTTCTGATGGGCAGCTTGCTCGGTGGGTTGCACACGCGCTTGCGCGCCTTGCCGGTGAGCACCGCGGCGCTCACCGTGCTGCAAGCCGGCTTGCTGGTGAGCCTGGTGCTCTTCATGCTGGGTGCCATCAACCTGCACGCCGACTACTGGAACGACCTTGCGCCCGCGCTGGTGTGCGGGCTCGCCGTGTATGCCTACTCGCACGACCGCACCGCCATCGACAGCGCACTCGCGGCCCGCCCGCTGCAGTGGTTGGGCGACTGGAGCTTCTCGCTTTACCTGCTGCACGTGCCCGTGCTTTACCTGCTGGGCCAAGCAGGTTTGCCGCGCAGCCCCGCCGGCGCCGCAGCCGGCGTGCTGGGCGTGCTGGTGGTGACGGCAGCGTTCAGCGTGCTGGTCGAGCACCCCGCCTGCGCGGCCAGCAAGCGCTTTCTGGCTGCGCTGGTGCAGCGTACCCAGCGTCGCTTCGGGCGGCACACCGAAGGGCCACGGCCCACTCCTGTGTTCAACAACGACTTCGCCACTGACCGGAGGCCCCCACCATGAGCAAGCCCTCAGCCGCAAGCCTGCCCTCGCTGATCGATGATTTCAGCGCCTGGGATGGCCTGTGCGACACCCTGCGCAGCATGGTCACGCGCCGCAACGGGCGCCTGAAGTACGTGCCCAACGAAGGCAATGCGGGCGATGCGCTGATCGCGGCGGGCACCTGGCAGTTTTTCGATGACATCGAGCTGCACCCCGAGTACGGCACCGTGCGCGGCCTGAAGTGCGGCGACGCCGCCATCTATGGCGGCGGTGGCAACCTGGTGCCCGAGTACGGCAGCTGTGCGGCTTTTCTCGAGCGTTGCCTGGCGGTCGACGTGGCCTCGGCGCTGGTGATGCCACAGACCATCCGTGGGCACGAGGCCTTGCTGGCGCGGCTCGATGAGCGCTACACGCTCGTGTGCCGCGACACGGCCTCGATGCTGCGCGTGCAGGCCAGCGGCTGCCGCGCGCGCCTGGTGTATGCACCCGACATGGCCTTGTATGTCGATGTGGCGCGCTTGTTTGCCAAGTGCGAAACCTACAGCGGGCCACGCATTTGGGCGCGCTTTGCGCACATGGACAGGTTGCTTCCCTACCTGCGCTGGCGCTGGGCGCTGAGCCGCCGCACGCCACCACTGGGCGGGCACATCAACATGATGCGTGTCGACATGGAAGCCACGCTGGCCCAGCCCGGCGACCCGCGCTGGGACATGTCGCACCTCTACGGCTCCAAGCTGCGCTTTCGAGAAGAGTCTGACCTGGTGTCGCGCGACTTTCTTCATTTTTTCTCCAAGGTGAGCAGCGTGCGCACCAACCGCCTGCACGCCGGCGTGGCCGGTGCGCTGATGGGTTGTGACGTCACCTACCTCGAAAACTCGTACGGAAAGATAGGCGCCGTGTACGACTCGTGGCTGAGCCACCTGCCGTTCGTGAGCTTCGAGGCCGCGAGGGTTCGCGCATGAAGTTTTCTCTCATCATGGGCACGCTCGGCCGCACCGAAGAGGTGGGAGCCTTTCTCGCCTCGCTGCGCCGCCAGGACCACACCGACTTCGAGCTGCTCATCGTCGACCAGAACCCCGACGAGCGGCTGGCTCCTTTGATCGACGAGTACCGCCAGCACTTTCGCGTGCTGCGCTACCGCAGCGCACCCGGGCTCTCGCGCGCACGCAACGTGGGGTTGCGCTACGCCACCGGCGACGTGATTGCCTTCCCCGATGACGACTGCTGGTACCCCGACGGCCTGCTGTCGCATGTGAACGCCATATTGCAGGCGCGTCCCTCACTAGACGGCCTGACGGGCCGCTTCGTTGACGGGGCCGGGCGCTCTGAGGGGCGGTGGTTGGCCCGCTCTCAGCCGCTCAACCGATACAACGTGTGGCGCGGGGCCATCTCGTTCAGCATCTTCCTGCGTCGCCCGCTGGTCGAGCGCATTGGCGGCTTCGACGAAGCCCTGGGCGTGGGCGCCGGCACGCCCTGGGGGGCCGGTGAAGAGACCGATTTCTTGCTGCGGGGCATGCAGGCCGGCGGTGAGATCAAGTACGACCGTGACCTGGTGCTGCGCCACCCGGTGAAGACCGCCGACTTCGGCCCGGCGGCCATCGAGCGGCAAACGCGCTACGAAGCTGGCTTCGGCCGCGTCATCCGGCGCTCGGGCTTCCCCGGTTGGTACTTTCCGCTGGTGTGCGCGCGCACGCTGGCTGGCTTTGCCTTGGCGCTTGGCCGTGGCCGCACCGCGCAGGCCCGCTTCAAGTGGCGCAGCCTGCTCGCCCGCGTGCGCGGCTGGCGCACCGGGATCGACACAGCGGCGCAGGCCAGGTCCGCTCGGCATTCATCCCACAACGCGTGAGGCTCCCATGACGACCTTGTCCCAGACTTTGAAGATAGGCCCGTTCAGCGTGAAGTCGTTCGGCTCGCAGGCGCTCATGGGCCAGATCTATCGGCGCCTGGCGCTCGGCCGCCACACCGAGCTCTTCTTTGCCAACACCAACTTCGTGGTGACCTGCCAAGACTTTGCGGCGCGCTTCAATGAGCCGGGCATCACGCTCGTCAACGATGGCGTAGGCATGGACCTGGCCGCGCGCATGATGCACGGCCAGCGTTTCCAGGAGAACCTGAACGGCACCGATTTCATCCCGCGCCTGCTGCGCGGCAGCCCGTTGCCGTTGCGCGTCTTCTTGTTTGGCGCGCGGCCCGAGGTGGTGCGCGACGCCTCGCGCGCCATTGAGCGACGCTTCGGCCAAGAGGTTGTGGGCGTGTGCTCGGGGTACGACATCGATGACAAGGTGGTGTGCGCGCGCATACGCGCCGCGCAGCCCGACGTGGTGTTGGTGGCCTTGGGCAACCCGCTGCAAGAGCGCTGGATACTCGACCACGCGAAAGACATGCCGCCTGCGCTCTATGTGGGCGTGGGGGCCTTGTTTGACTTTCTGGCGCAGCGTGCGCCGCGTGCGCCCATCTGGATGCGCAGGCTGCGCCTGGAGTGGCTGTTTCGCCTGTGCCAGGAGCCCGGCCGGCTGTGGAAGCGCTACACCATCGATGCCGTGCGCTTCTTCCGCATCTGCAGCAGCGGGCGGGCTTGAATGAACTCTGCCGTGCAGAGGCTGCGCAAGCAATTGGCGCGCCGCGCAGCCAGCGGCTGGGCGGCGAAGTCGATGTGGTCGATCGGCGACAACGTGATCCAGCAGGCGCTGTCGTTCATGATCTTCGCGGTGCTGGCGCGCTGGCTCACGCCGCACGAGTTTGGCTTGCTCGCCATCGCCCACTTGATGGTGCTGTTTGTGCGGGTGTCGCTGCTAGACGCGCTGGCCATGCCGGTGGTGCGCGCCCCTGGCGCCGACGCTCATCTTTTCAACTGGCTGTTTACCGTGTGCACGGTGGTGTCGGGCGCCATGGCCTGCCTGATGGCCTTGCTGGCCTGGCCGCTGGCGAGCTTCTTCAAGTCGGAGGGGTTGGTGCCGGTGCTGCTGGGCATGAGCCTGTCGGTGCTGCTTTTCGGGCTGGCACGCGCGCACGAGGCGCGGCTGCTGCGTGAAGGCAACTTTCGTCTGCTGGCCATACGCTCGCTGTGCGCCGTGACGGCCGGGGGCGTGGTGGCGCTGGTTCTCGCCTGGCGCGGTGCAGGTGCCATGGCGCTGGTGGCGCAGCAGCTGGTGACAGGGGCCGTGGGCCTTGCCATTGCGGTGCTGGCCGAGTGGCGCACGTGGCGGCCGCAGTGGCTGTGGTCGAACCAGCTGATTCGCGAGCACGCACCCGAAGCGCGGCGTATCGGCCTGAGTGCACTGGTCAGCTACACCAACAACAACGGCGATGCGGCGCTGGTCAGCGTGCTGTTCGGGCCGTCTGCCACGGGCTTGTACAACCTGGCCAAGCGCGTGCTCTCGGCGGCCTACCTGGTGGTGGCCGCATCGCTCAGCCGGGTGGGTGTGGCGCTCTTCGTGCAGCGCCAGCACGACCCAGTGGCGCTCGGGGCCAGCTACACCCGCATGCTGAGCTGGACGCTGCTGCTGCTGGCCCCCATCTATGCCATCGTCACCATGGTGGCCGAGCCGATGGTGGTGGTGGTTTTCGGCGAGAGGTGGCGTGCCAGTGCGCCGCTCTTCGGCTGGCTGTCGGTGGCTTGCGTGAGCCAGGCCGCGTTCATGCTGGGGCAAAGCCTCTCGTACACCACGCGGCGCAGCAGCCGTGCGCTCACGCTTTCATCGTTGCAGCTGATGGCCTCGCTGGTGCTGGCGATTGCCTTGTCGACCTGGTGGGGCATGGTCGGCGTGGCAGCGGGCTTTGCGCTGGGCAGTGTGGCGGGCTGCGTGGCGATGCAGGTGGCCATCAAGCGGCAGCTTGGGTTTGCGTGGGGCGCCCTCGCGCGCACGGTAGTGCCGGCATTGCTGGGCACGGTGGCCACTTGGCTTGCGCTGTGGGTGTCGCCTCGCGCCGGGCTTGATGCCTGGCATTGGCTGGGGTTGGCGCTGGCCCTGGGCTTGGGGCTGGTTTGCTACACCGCCATCGCGACCTTGGTGCATTGGTTGATGCAGCGGCGGGAGGTGGCGCCTTGAATCACGGTCGGCTCAGGGACCGCTGCGCCGCCTGCGCCGCCTGCGCTCTAACAGTGCCCGAAGTCAGTTGTTGAGGGTCGGGGCAACTGCCACAGGTCAAAGCCGGCGGCGTCGGCTCACAAACAGAATCGCGCCGAGGCCGGCCAGCAGCATGGCGTAGGTGGCGGGCTCTGGCACGGCGGCGACCTGGATGTTTTGCAAGCCCATGCCGAAGTTCTGGCCCGGCACGCCACGCAGCGCAAACAAGAGGCCGGCATCGCCTGCGGCTTGCGTCACGAAGGAATAGGTATTCCAGCCTGGCGTGGCGGTCGAATCTCCAAAAACCCCGCGGCTGAAGCTGCCGCCCGCGCTGTCGAACAAGAAGCCGACGTTGAGGTTTTTGTCGTGATTACCGGCAAACTTTTCAGCTTGGTATTCAAAGCTGACGTTGTAGGCGCCGGGGCTCAAGTTGTCGAACTTCTCAAAGCAGAAGCGACCGCCGATGGCGCTGGTCAGCGGGTCGTCGCAGCTGAGAAAAGCTGCGTTGGCGCTGGTGGCTCCCAGTGAGAGCGTGGCCAGGGCCAGGCCAGCAAGCATTTTTTTGTTCATGGGCGGTACTCCGGTTGATGGTGAGCAAGCAATTCGAAGTTGGTGGGGCAATCGGCGTTCCCGCGCGCATGCGCGTTGACCCTGAGTGGTCAATAGGCATTGCGGTCGAACAAAAGGACGCGCACGGTGCGCATGATGATTTTCAAATCGAGCAAGAGAGACCAGTTGCGCAGGTACTCAAGGTCGTAGTGCACGCGCGCGGCCATCTTGTCGACGGTGTCGGTCTCGCCGCGGTAGCCGTTGACCTGTGCCCAGCCGGTGATGCCGGGGCGCACCTTGTGGCGCAGCATGTAGGCCTGGACGATCTTGCGGTACTGCTCGTTGTGAGCCACTGCGTGCGGGCGCGGGCCCACCAGGCTCATGCTGCCTTCGAGCACGTTGAAGAGCTGGGGCAACTCGTCGAGCGAGGTCTTGCGGATGAAGGCGCCGAAGGGCGTGATGCGCAGGTCACCGCGCGTGGCCTGCTGCACCACGCCGCCGTTGTCTTGAGTGGTCATCGAGCGAAACTTGTAGACCAGGATCTCTTTGCCATCGAGCCCGGTGCGCCGCTGCTTGAAGATCACAGGCCCCGGCGAGCTGCGCTTCACGCCGAGGGCCACCAGCAGCAGCACCGGGAAAATGAGCGCCAGTATGGCGAGCGCCAGCACGATGTCGGTGCCGCGCTTCACGAGGTGGTTGGTGCCGGTGATGGGCGATTCGAGCAGGCTCACCACCGGCACGCCCCTTAGGTCTTGCAGCTGGCCTTGAATGATGTTGATGCCGAACACATCGGGTGCGTAGTGCACCGACGAGGTGGTGTCTTGCAGCTGGGCCAGCAGCTCCATGATGCGCGGCTGGGCGGTGAGCGGCAGGGTGATGTACACGTGGTGGACGCCGTATCGCTTCACGTGCTCGGCCACGTCGTCCACCCGGCCCAGCACCTTGCCGGCGGCGTCGGCGTGCACGCGGTCGGCGCCGCGGTCTTCGAAGAAGCCGATGAGCTCGTGGGCGCAGTCTTGCTGGTCGGCCAAGGCATGCGCCACGCGTACACCGTTGTCACCCGCACCCACCACGATGCTGCGGCGGCGAAACTCGGGCCTCTGGGTGATGCGCTGCAGCCAATGGCACACCAAAAGGGCCGAGCCCCATTGCGCCAGCGGCGTGATCACGGCCCACCACAGCAGCACGGGCTGCGAGAAGAAGCCGAAGCTGTCGGTGGCGTAGGCGCACAGCATCAGGATGGCGAGCACCGCCATCCAGTCGCTCACCACGTTCAGCGCGGCGCTGAGACGGCTTTGCTTGAAGCGGTCGACGCCGGGAAAGGTGAGCATCACGACCAGCATGCTCAAGACCAGCTGCGGCCTCTCGATGGGCTCGCCTTGCCACAGCGACACCCCGAACAGGCACAGCAGCGTAACGGCAGGCTCAAGCACCGCCGCGACGAAGGTGTGGATGGAAGGTGGGGCGCCCGGAAACAGGCGCGAAGGCGCATCAGCACTCATGATGGCCTCATAGGGCAAACCGCATGCCGCAGTGCAACATGTCTTTTGACGCACGCGCGTCTCGTCTCCCCCTGGGAGAGCGCGCTATACCAAGGCTTTCAGGGCGAGGGCCGCAGGCGCCGCCATTCGGTGCGCAGGTCTTCTTCCACCCAACCGATCAACACGCCTTGGGCATGGCTTTCCAGTTGTGCAAGTTGCAGCACGGCTTGCCGATCGCGGCACAGCGTGAAACGTGCGTCGCCTTGCCAGCCCAGGTGTTGGCTCACCGCGGCCAGCATCTGGCTGGGTTGGCTTTGCATGAAAGTGAAGGGCAGGGGCACACTGGTGCGGGCTTGCTCGACGATGGCGTGCGTGGCGCTGCGCGGGCCGCTGAGGCTGGCAATGCGCAGCTGGGCGCCGGCGGGCAGGGTTTCTTCTTGTGCGGCATCCAGGCACAGGCGCGCGCCGTAGAGCGCGAGTTCGGCCCAGGGGCCGATGCGGCGTGGGCGTGTGCCCAGGCGTTTGGCGAGGTGGTCGCGCCAGTCAGCCGGCAGTGGGTCGATCGCGACATGCGCCACGGTTTGCCAGTGCGTCATGACGCGAGATCCTCAAGCACCACCGCGGCATGGCCGCCACCAAAACCGAGGATGCTGGCGAGCACGTGGCGTGCCTTCGCCGGTGGTTGTGCAGCAAGCGCGGCATTCAGTGCAGCGTCTTGTGCGTAGTCGAGTGCCGGCCACACACCCGATTCAAGGCATGTCATGAGCAGCGCCAACTCGGCAGCACCTGAGGCACCCAGCGTGTGACCGATGGCGGTCTTCAGCGAGACCAGCGCAGGCACGGGCGCGAACACCTGCTGCAGCGCATGGGCTTCAGTGCTGTCGCTGGCCACACTCCCCGCAGCCTGTGGCTTGATGAGTGCAATGTCGTGTGGCCGCAAGCCGCTGTCGGCGAGAGCTTGCTGGCACATCGCGACCACTGCACTCGGCACCGGTCCGGCGGGGTCGCGGCCGTCGACGACATTGGCACCACCGGCGACTCGCCAGCGGCCGGGTGTTGACGACAAATAGAGTGCTGCCACCGCCTCGCCCAGCACCAGCCCATTGCGCGCTTCGCCAAAGGGTAGGGCGCGCGTGGGGCTCAAGAGCTGCATGCCACCGAAGCCGCCCACGGTCACGCTGTTGCGCAGCTCCAGGCCCAGTACCAAGGCGTGGTCGGTAAGACCGTGGCGGATGAGCGTGCGCGCGCTGAGCAGGGCGTTGAGCGCCGAGGTGCAGGCGGTGGACACAGTGAACACCGGGCCTCGCCAAGCCAGCCAGCCCGCCACGGTCTCGGCGAAGCTCGGGTACTCGCGGTAGGCGCTGATGTCGGTTGCCAGCAAGCCGATGTCGAGCGATGACGAGGCCACGAAGAGCGGGCCTTCGCGCGGGCCGGCCAAGGCACCGCTCTCAGCGGCGACACGCTCGACGATGCGGCGCGCGCGCGCCGACCAGTCGGGGTCTTCTTCTGCGATGCCGAGAAACGGCCATGACGAGCCATCGGCCAGAGCGAAGCGTGAAGGCGCCATGCCCCCGTGCGCCAACGTCGTCAGCCCCGTCGCGAGGTCGGGCCCCAAAACCGATGCGAGCCCGCGACCGGTGAGGTAGGCCTCGTTCATGCCTTACGGTGCAGTGCCGGGTGTTGCGCAAGATGCTGCGCAAGGTGGGCGATGGACGTGAGCGCGCGCCGGGTGTCTTTGCTGTCGGGCATGCGCACGCCGTAGCGCGCCTGGATCGCCATCGACACCTGCAGCGCATCCAGCGAATCGAGCGCCAGGCGGGTGTCGGGGCCAAACAGGGCTTCGTCGTCGGTCAGGCCACCTTCGGGCATGGGCTTCTCGGCGGCGTCGAGCACCAGGGTCTTCAGCTCGGCAATCAGGTCTTCAGGGCTCATCGGGCGGGGCGTTGAAACAGCAGCACGGCAATGGCAAACATCAGCGCGGCAAAACCGCCCAGGCGCAACACCTGGGGCAGGGTGCTGGCGACATCGCCCCCGCGCAGCAGCACGTTGAGCAAGGCTTCCAGCCCCCAGTTCATGGGCGACCACTCGGCCAGCCGCTGCATGGCTGCAGGCATTACAAATTTGGGCACCATGATGCCGCCGATGGCGGCCATCAGCACGTTGGCAATGGGCCCGATGGCGGCGGCTTGCGCATGGGTGCGCACGGCGCAGGCCAGTGCGAGCGCCATGCCCACGGCGGCCAGTGCGATGGCGGTGAGCGCAACGAGCAATGCACCCCAGTGGATGCCGGCGAGCGCGAGCGCGTCGCCACCCAGCAGCGGCATCAGCCACACGCCCACGGCCAGCATCAGCGCAGCCTGTACGGCGTTGACGCCGAGATAGGGCAGGGCTTTGGAGGCGAGCTGCACGCTGCGTGGCACCCCCAGGCTGTGCAGGCGCGCGAGCGTGCCGCTGCTGCGCTCATTCACCACCAGGCCGCACAGCGAAGCGATCACGAAGAACATGCCGAACACCAGCCACGCCGGCACGTTCTGCTGCACGGCGCTGGGCCGCGGGCCGCTGCCGCCGTAGCGCTCGGCCTGCACCAGCGTCTGCATCGACGCGCTCGGTGGCGGGGGCGGTGCGTCGGTGTTGGCAAGCGCCGTGCGGGCCTTCAGCTCACCGGCAGTGCCGGCCAGCTCGGCCGTGAGCGAGTTGTACAGGTTGCCGTCGAGGCCGGGCTCGGCCAGCAGCTGGATGCGCGCGGTGGTGGGCAGCGAAGGCAGGGCCAATTCTTCTGACAGGCCCGGTTGCAGCACCAGCACGTATTTGAGTTGACCTGCACGCAGCTGTTGCTGCCAGTCGGCGGGCAGCGCGCCGGGTGCGCCGTGCTTGCGTTCCCACGAACGCAGCAGCGATGTTGCCAACGGGCCTTGGTCGCGTGCGTCGACCGCGTAGCTCAGGCTGCGCTGCGGCGGGCTGTAGTAGTCCTTCAGCGCGAGCGACATGATGATGATGAACAGCACCGGCATCACGAAGAGCGCCGCCAGGCCGTGCGGGTCGCGCAGCAGGGCCAGCACTTCTTTGCGGATGAGGGCGGTGAGCATCAGTCGTCTCGCAGCGAGCGTTGGGTGAGCGACATGAAGAGCTGCTCGAGGTTGCCGCGGCCAAACTCGGCGTGGCGCACGTGGGCACCGGCGGCGTCGAGCGCGGCCAGCACGGTCGCAGGTGTGGTGTTCAGCTGCAGGCGCAGGCGGTCGCCCAGGGATTCAACCGTGCCGTAGTGCGCCAGCAGCGCCGTCAGTGCATCTGGCGCGATGCCGTCGGCCGCCAGCGTGAGCACCGCGGTGTCTTGTGCCAGCAGCTCGTGCAGCGTGCCGGCGCGCAGCACGCGGCCGTGGTCAAGTATCACCACGCGGTCGGCGATGGCCTCGATCTCTTCCATGTAGTGCGAGGTGTAGATCACCGCGGCACCTTGCGTTGCCAGCGTCTTGATGGCGTCGAGCATAAAAGCGCGCGATTGCGGGTCTACGCCCACGGTGGGCTCGTCGAACAGCATCAGCTCGGGCTCGGGCAGCAACGCAATCGCCAAGTTGAGCCGGCGCTTCAGGCCACCCGAGAGCTGCTCGGCGCGCGTGCTGGCAAAGCGCTCTAGCTGCGCGAAGGCGAGGCTGGCGGTGATGCGCTGGTCGCGCTTGGCACCACGCAGGCGCGCCGCGCCGGCAAAGCAGGCGAGGTTTTCGGCCACGCTGAGCATGGGATAGAAGGCGTACTCCTGCGGTGCCACGGCAATGCGCGTGGGCGCCTTGGCGCGCGACGCGGCGAGCGGCTCGCCGTCGACCAGAATCTGCCCCCGCTGCAAGGCGAGCAGGCCGGCGATGTGTGAGATCAGCGTGGTCTTGCCCGCGCCGTTGGGGCCCAGCAAGCCCAGCACTTCACCGCGTTTGGCCTGCAGCGAAACCCCCTCGAGCGCAGCGCTGGCAGCGCCCCGGTAACGGTGCCCCAGCTGCTCGATCTCAAGCATCAGGCGACAGCGGCCTTGAGGTCGCGAAAGAAGGCTTCTTCCTGGTCTGCCTGCTCGCGCAGCTTGGTGGCGATGGCGGGCGGGTCTACCGGCTCGCGGCCCTTGACCATGCGTGCGGCCTTCAGTGCCAGTGCCCGCCAGCCATCGCCGATGGTGGTCAGGCGCTCAGAGAATTCGCTCAGCACGGGCAGCTGTGCGAGCTGCGCAGCTTCCTGTAGAAAAGCGGCGTAGATGAAGCGAAAGCCCGCCCCACCGGTGCCTATTTCTTCTTGCATGCGCACGATGTGGCCGATGAAGTCGGCGCTGTGCTTGTCGCCCGCGGGCAGCTTCTGCACCTTGTTGGCCAGCAGGCGCATGCCGCGCACGCCGGCAATGGGCACGGGGGGCAGCATGGCGCGGCAGTTCTTGCGGATGGCCTTGCGCACCGCTTCGGCCGTGACGTTCTTGCGCCCTATCGACTCCGGGTAGTACAGCAGGCCCTTGGGCGCGAGCGCACCCTTGGCGAAGCGGGCGCGCGACAGGTCGGCGCTGGCGCAGCGCACCGGCGCTTCGAACACCGGGTCGCTGATGAGGTAGTCGTCACCCTCTTTGCCGTACACCAGCAGGTTGTGCGCGTTGAAGTGAAAGCGCATGTCGGGCGGGAAGTAGGGCAGCCAGTAGACCGAGGTCTGCATGCCCACGATCTGGCCGCTGGCCAGCAGCGCGTCGAGGCGCTGTTGCCCCGCCAGCGGCGTGCGGAAGGTTTCGAAGCGAAAGCGCGCAGCCAGCGGCCCGATCATTCCCTTGATGATGGCGCGCGGCAGCGAGCGGTAGGCGATCAGCGGCAGGCCGTTGATCTTGACGAAGGGCAGGTAGGCAAAAGCGAGGCCGCCCGACAGGCCGAAGGCCAGGCTTTCCGACATGGGCACGCCGTGGTGGCGCAGCAGATTGGAGATGACGCCGCTCTCGCAATGCGCGGCGTGCTGGTGCTGGAAGCTCATGGCAGTGTCTTGAGGGTGTCGGGCGGCAGGCCGAGCGCGTCGGCATAACGCTGCAGTTGCGTGGCCGACAGCGTGGCGAATACCTCGGGGCGCAGGTGGCGCTTCACGCGCCACTGCCAGAAGCCGCTGGTTTGCGAGAGCAGGGGCACGTCCATGCGGCGCTCGTACATCCAGAACTCGAGTGGTGACGTGAGGCCGGCAATCACGCGTTCGCGTGCTTCTTCGGCTTGTGCATGGATCGTCTCGACCGCGTGCGTGGTGACGATCTCTTCGGCTTCCCAACCGGCGCTGGGTGCGATCACCATGCGGCCGTTGGCGTCCTTGGCGTAGATGGCTTTTCGGTGGCCGCCCAGCGTGGCGTTACCTTCCTGTGGGACGGCGTCCAAATTCATCTAGACGGCTTCCATGTAGACGAAGCCGCTGGAGAATCTGCCGCTTTCCGGCACGAACATCAGCAGCTTGTGGCCCGGCTTGATGCGCCCTGAGCGGAACAGCTCGTCGAGCATGATGTACGGCGAGGCCGAGCCGGTGTTGCCCTTGCTCGTGAGGTTGCTGAACCAGCGCTCGCGCGGGATGGGCAGGCCCACTTCGACCAACGAGTCGAGCATGGGCTGCACGAAATACTGGGACGACAGGTGCGGCAGGAACCAGTCGATCTGGTCGGCGCGCAGCTTGCGTTTTTCCATGATGTCGGCGAGCGGCTCGCGCAAGGTGGCGCGAGCGATGTTGTCGTTGAGCAGGCGCACGTCTTGCTTGACCGCGAAGACCGACTTGGCCTGCCAGTCATGCGTGGAGAAACGCAGCCAGCCGCGCAGCGATTCGTCGTCGTTCTTGTCGGCGCCGGCGTACATGCAGGCCGGCAACTCGTGGGCGGCAGACGAGAGCTCGATCCAGTCGACGCGCAGCGACAGCGGGCCGCGGGCTTGGGCCTCAAGCAACACCGCACCCGCGCCGTCAGACAGCATCCAGCGCAGGAAGTCTTTCTCGAAGGCGATCTCCGGGCGCTCTTCCAGCGCCTGCACCTTGCGCTCGACCTCGAGGTCGAAGTTGCGCGCCAGCAGGATGGGCGAGGCCAGCTCCGAGCCGGTGGCCACCGCGCGCTGCGCTTCGCCTGCGCGCACCGAGAGCCAGGCGTGCTTGAGCGCGGCGGTGCCCGCCAGGCAGATGCCGGCACACGACACCACTTCCAGGCGCGGCCAGCCGAGCTCGCCGTGCACCATCACGCCGTGGTTGGGCATCAGCTGGTCGGGCAGCGAGGTGCCGGTGACGAGGCAGTCGACGTGGCCGATGTCGCCCATGGCGCGTATGGCGGCAGCCGTCATTTGCGCGTTGCTCATGGCGGGCTCGCCGGTGGTTCGGTCTATTGCGTAGTGGCGCGACTGGATGCCGTTGCTGCGCAAGACGATGCGGCGTGCGCGTGAAGGCTTGCCGCCGACGCGGCCGAGCACGTCTTCGATCTCTTCGTTGCCAACGGGCGCGAAGGGCAGAAAGGCACCCGTGCGCGTGAGAAAAACTTCAGTCCTCATGGATGTGGCTGCGTTCTGTGGACGAGCCCGAGGGCTGCTCATATTGGGTCTTGATTTTAGATAACCACGCTCCCATGAACGGCCGCAACAGCGCCTGCAGCGCGAGGCTGGTGGGCACTAGCGTGACGATCATCACGATAAGGAAGGCCACGTAAAGCGCCAGCAGCGGAATACGCTGCCAGCTGCCCGGCTTGCCTGCTGCGAGCAGCAGCTTGCCCCAGACGAAGAAGCTGCGCGTGCCGGTGCGTTCGCTGAAGTAGAGCGTCGGGTCGACCACGGCGGCGCCCAGGCCGGCGAGCAGCGGGGCATTGCCCTTTTCTTTGCCGCTCAGCAAACCGTCGCGCAAGGCCAGACCGAAGCGGCGCGAGCCTTTGATTTGTGCATCGCTCAGGCCGGCTGCGGGCATGCCCCAGAAGCCGGCCTTGTTGCCGCTCAGCAGCCAGCGCGGGGTGGTGATGAAGGTGGCGAGCGTGGGGCCCGGGTCTGTGAGCACCACGTTGTCGATCAAGCGTGCGCCCGCGGCGGCCAGCATCGCTTTGAGCTTGTCTTGTGCCGACAGCCACATGTTGCGGCAGGCGATGACCGTGACCACGGGCTTGCCGCGCAGCACACGCTGGCCGATCGGGTGCTTGAGAAAGGCGGTGATGGGCTGCGAAGGCGCGAGAAACCACACCTGGTAGGGCAGCACGATCAAGTCGAAGTCTTCATCGCCGGTGAGTGACAGCGGCGCGAGCGGAGGCGGCACCAGGTGGGCCGACTCGGGGAAGGCGTCGAGAAAGCGGAAGAAGCCCCAGGGGAAGGGGAAGGGCTTTTGCAGCACCAGGGTTTCGGTGTGCACGGCGATGCGCGGGTCGGCGCGCAGCGGCTGAACGAGCTGCTGGGCCAGGGCCGTCAACTGGCCGGTTTGCGAATACTGGATGACCAACACCTTTTTCAGGGGGCCAGATGCGTCGGAGGTGCCGGTATTCACAAGGAGGTGCAATCAGTTTTCAAAACCCCCAATGGTAGGTGACGCAGCGAGCGCCAGGGCCCTGCAAAAAGCGGAGCTGAGTCAAGCCGCCGCAACTGCCGCGGTACGCGACGACCACCAACCTTCGGCGCTGTAGACCGCCAGCGCCAGCCATATCAGCGCAAACCCCATCAACCGATTGGCCGAGAAGGGCTCGTGGAACAGCCACAGCCCGAGCGCCAGCTGGATGGTGGGGCCTATGTACTGCAACAGGCCCAGGGTGGTGAGCGAGATGCGGCGGGCACCGGCGGCAAACAGCAGCAGGGGAATGGCGGTGATGGGGCCGGCGGCCACGAGCCAGGCGTTGGTGCTGGCGTCGGGCGCGGGGAAGGTGCTGCTGCCGTTGGCCATCCACACGCCCAGCACCAGCGCGGCGATGGGGGCGAGCAACAGGGTTTCGAGCGTCAGCCCTTCCAGCGCACCCAGCGTGGCCACCTTGCGCAGCAAGCCGTAGCAGCCAAAGCTGACGGCCAGCACCAGGGCAATCCACGGCAGGTGGCCGGCCAGGATGGTGAGCCACAGCACGCCGGCTGCGGCCAGGCCGAGTGCCACCCATTGCATGCGGCGCAGGCGCTCGTGCAGCACGGTGTAGCCCAGCAGCACGTTGACCAGCGGGTTGATGAAGTAGCCCAGGCTGGCGTCGATCACATGGCCGTTGTTGACGGCCCAGATGTAGGTGAGCCAGTTGACCGACAGCAGCACCGCGCTGGCGGTGAAGGCGGCCAGCACCCGAGGCTGGCGCAGCACCGGCTTGAGCCACGCCCACTGGCGGCGCGCGCTGAGCACGACCAGCACGAACACCAGCGACCAGATGATGCGGTGGATGAGAATTTCGCCCGGCGGCACCGAGGCGATCTGGCGGAAGTAGAGCGGGAAGATGCCCCACAGTGCAAAGGCAAGGGCGGCGTAGACGGCACCAGTGGACATAGGCGGGGCGTAAGCGGGAGGACGGGCATTGTCCCAGCGTCTTTGTGCCGCCGCCCGGCACTGGTCATTCGTGCACAGCAGAGGCATCATCGCCGCCGTGGCACGCATCGTTTTCACCCAGCAGCTCAAGCGCTTCACCGAGACCCCCGAGTTCGACGCGCCCGTGGCCAGCCTGCGCGAAGCCTTGCAGGCTGCGTTCGACATCAACCCGCGGTTGCAAGGCTATGTGCTCGACGAGCAAGGCCATTTGCGCGCCAACGTGGTGGTGTTCATCGATGGGCAGCGCAGCCGCGACCGGGTGGTGCTGAATGATTCACTCAAGCCTGACAGCCAAGTTCACGTGCTGCAGGCTCTCTCTGGAGGCTGACCATGAGTTCAAGTCGTGCCTGGGTGGCGACGCGCAAAGGTTTGTTCGAGTTGGGCCGCAAGGGCAAAAGCTGGGAGATCGCTCGCGTGAGCTTCCTGGCCGAGCCGGTCTCGATGCTGCTACCACCCACGACAGAGGGCCGCATGCTGGCGGCGCTGAACCTGGGGCATTTCGGCGTGAAGGTGCATGCGTCGGATGACGCCGGCGTCACTTGGCGTGAAGTGGCCACACCCGCTTACCCGCCGCAGCCGGCCGAGGCGAAGGGCGCGCCGTGGAAGCTGGTGCAGATCTGGGCCCTGCAGTCCATAGACGGGGCGATCTGGGCCGGCACTTTGCCGGGGGGCTTGTTCAAGAGCATCGACGGCGGCGACTCGTGGCAGCTGGTCGATGCGCTCTGGTCACGCCCCGAGCGCGAGGAATGGGGTGGTGGGGGCTACGACGTGCCGGGCATTCATTCCGTCTTGCCCCACCCCACCCGCCCTGGCGAGGTGCTGGCAGGCGTGAGCTGCGGCGGCGTGTGGGGCAGCCGCGCCGGTGCCACGCAATGGGAGCTGCAGGCCAAGGGCATGCGGGCCGAGTACATGCCGCCCGACCAAGCCTACGAACAGAACGCGCAAGACCCCCACCTCATCGCCCAATGCGCGGCTGTGCCGACCGTGCTGTGGTGTCAGCATCACAACGGCATCTTCCATTCCACCGATGGCTCGGCCAGCTGGCAGGAGTTGAAAGCGCCACTGTCGAGCTTTGGCTTTGCGGTGGCGGCGCACCCGCGCGAGCCGGGTACCGCCTGGTTCGTGCCGGCCGTGAAAGACGAGAGGCGCGTGCCGGTCGACGGCGCGTTGGTGGTCAACCGCACGCGCGATGGCGGGCGCAGCTTCGAGACTTTTCGGCAAGGCCTGCCGCAGCAAGATTGCTACGACCTCATTTACCGCCACGGCCTGGCGGTAGACGACAGTGGCAGCGCGCTGCTGATGGGCAGCACCACCGGCAACCTGTGGGCGAGCGACGATGCTGGTGAGTCGTGGGCCAGCGTCAACGGCCACCTGCCGCCGATCTACGCGGTGCGCTTCGGCTGAGAAACGTTTGCAAGCAAGGTGTGGCAAATGACGCACACACCGCCCCCTTCAACGTGGGGGCTCCCCCGTGCAAGGGAATGACATCGCACGCAAGGCTCCAGACAATTCAAGCACCCTGTGCAGGAGCTGCGCCATGCCTACCACCATCACCGTCGGATCCCGCTCGTTGTTCGTCACCGCGACGGCCTGGGTGTTCATCCTGCTCGGTGTGATGACCAGCCTCTCGGCGCTGGTGCAAAACGCGATGCTCGCCTCGTTGCTGCCGGCCCCGGCTGTCTCGGGTGTGGTGGGCTTGCTGATCGGCTACCTGCCCTGGGTCGTGGGCACCGGCGTCGTGATGTCACTGGCCACGCTGGCCTCGGCCATCGGCCTCTTGATGCGCCTTGATTGGGCGCGCCGCACCTTCATTGCACTGCTTGTGGTGGCCATCGTGGCCAACCTGCTGGGCCTGTGGCTGCAGCAAGAAATGATGCAGTCGGTGGTGAGCAGCACCCTGGTCAACGTGGCTCTGCCGCCGCAAGCGCTGGGCGTGTTCGGCGGCTTCGTGACCGCGGCACGCGTGATGGCGGTGGTGGTCACGCTCGGTGCATGTGGCCTGCTGGGCTGGATCATCCGCCGCTTGATGTCGGCTGGTGTGCGGCAAGAGTTCGCTTGATTTAGGCCCCCCAGTCGCGTTGCTCCTGCCCCCAGGGGGCCGAGCCCGGACACCTCTCGTCCTGAGGACGAGAGGTGCCTGGCGAGGAGCCGGGCGTCCTCAACCGGCGCGGCCTGCAAGGCCCGCCTGGCGGCCCGGCAAAGCCGGTTCCGCGGGCGCTGCTTGAGGGTCACCTCGCTTCGCGGGTGTACGGGCTAACACATCTTCCCGTCTACATAAAACCACTGGCCAGCTTCGCGCACGAAGCGGCTGGTTTCATGCAGCCGCTGCGCGCGCCCGCCGAGCTTGCTGCGGGCCACGAACTCCACCGTGGCGTGGTCGGCGTCTTGCTGGCTGTGGCCGCGCACCTCCAGCCCCAACCAGCGCAAGCCCTCGGGGTTGGGCTCGAGCGCTGAAGGGCGCGTACTTGCGTGCCAGGTGGCGAGCAAGTAGCCGGTGAGGTCGCGCACAAAGGCGCTGTAACGCGAGCGCATCAGCGCCTCAGCCGTGGGCGCTTGCAAGTGCAGCGGGCCAGCGTGGTAACGACCGCAGCACGCCGCATAGGGCGCAGGCGCACCGCAATCGCAGGGCGCATTCATGTCAATTCCTTTCCTGATTCGCGACGAACCTCAGCTCCCAATACTGTTCGGCTGGTTCCGTTCGGCCTGAGGTTCGTCGCTAATCAGGATTCCTTTTGCCAGATTCATCGGCTCGATAGTGCCCGAAGCTGGGCGAGACCTTCATCAAGGCATCTCTGGTATTTGCATAAATAACTGTATGGGCATACAGTATTCTCATGGATGTGCAGCTCAGCCTTGCCCCGCCTTCGGCCTCTGCGCCGGTGGCTCGCCTGCCGCGCGCGCCGCTGGTGCCCGAGACCCTGCACCCCAGCCTTTGGCGCGCCCACCAGCTGGGCCGCAGCGCTGACAACACCCTGCCCAGTGGCTTCAGCCTGCTCGACACGCAGCTGCCCGGTGGTGGCTGGCCACGCCGCGTGCTCACCGAGCTGCTGCTGCCGCACCCCGGCATCGGCGAGATCCGCTTGCTGGCCGCCAGCCTCGCGGCCATCCAGCGCGCCGGCCGGCTGGTGATGATGTTTGACCCGCCCGCTGCCATTTCGGCGCTAGCCCTGGGTGAGCTGGGGCTAGACGTGAACCAGCTGCTGGTGATCCACACCCACTTGCAGCTGCGCCCCGGTGCCGACCGCCTGTGGGCGCTGGAGCAGGCACTCAAAAGCGGCCGCGTGGGGGCGGTGGTGGCCTGGCTGCCGCAGCGGCTGCGTTCGGAACGTTTGCGTCGTCTGCAGCTCGCTGCGCATGCCCACGATGGCCCGGCTTTCGTGCTGCGCGAGGTGGCGGCGCAAGCCCACGCCAGCGCGGCACCGCTGCGGCTGTCCCTGCGCCCGGCCGGAGCCGACCAACTGGCGCTGCGCGTGCTCAAGCGCCGCGGGCCGCCTTTGCTTGAGCCCTTGCACCTTGCCTTGCCGCCGGTGCTCTCGGGCGCAGCGCTGCGCCGGGCCCAGGTGGGCGACGAGCTGCTGCAGCACTCGCTGCGCGCGGCCACGTTCATCAATCTGGCGTGACGGCCGTGGCCACGCATGCTCTGGGTTGCGCTGTACCTGCCGCTGCTGTCGCTGGAATCCTTTGCCGCGACCTTGCCGCCCGACCCCGTAGGGCCAGGTGGGCAGGGGCTCGCCCTGATGGATGCGCACTGCATCGTGAGCGCCAATGCCTGCGCGCGGGCCGTGGGCGTGCAGCCGGGCATGAAGCGGGCCACGGCGTTGTCTCTGGCGCCCCGGCTTGTGCTGGGCCAGGCCGATGAGCGGCGCGACCTGGCCGAGCTGACCAGCGTGGCGCATGCGGCGCTGGCGTTCACGTCGGCGGTCAGCTTGTCGGGGCCGGCGGGGGTGCTGCTGGAAGTGCAGGCCAGCCTGCGCTACTTCGGTGGGCGCGAGCGGCTGATCGAGATGCTGCGGGCCACCCTGGCGCCGCTGGGCCACCGGGTGCATTGCGTGAGCGCCCCTACGGCGCAGGGGGCGGCGCTGCTGTCGCGCTTGCATGACGGTCTGCATTGCGCCGACCGCCCGGCCTTGCTGCGCGCGCTGGCGGCCGCGCCGGTGGGCCTGCTGGCCGCTGGGGCCGAGCACGAAGAGGCTTTGCAAGGCATGGGCTTGCGCTGCGTGGGCGATGTGCGCCGCCTGCCGCGCACAGGCCTGGCGCGGCGCTTCGGCCAGGCGCTGCTCGACGAACTCGACTGCGCGCTCGGTGAGCGGCCCGACCCGCGCGAGCCCATCAGCCTGCCGCCGGTGTTTGGCAGTGAGCTCGAGCTGTTTGCACGCGCTGACAGCACCGACCAGCTGCTCTATGGCGCGCAAGTGCTGCTGGCGCGCCTGGTGGCGTGGCTGTCGGCCCAGCATGCTTTTGTGCGCCGCTTCAGCCTGCAAATGAAGCACGAGCCGCGCTGGGGCCATGCGCAATCGATGACGGTGCTTGAGATCGCGCTGGCCGAGCCTTCACGCGATGCACCGCACATGCTTGCGCTCTTGCGCGAGCGACTGGCCGCGCTGCAACTGCCTGCACCCACCTTGGAGCTGGGCCTGGTGTCAGACGACATCTCGCGCCAGCCACCGCCCAACGCCGAGCTCTTTCCCACACCGCAAAGCGAGCACGACGGCCTCACGCGCCTGATCGAGCGCTTGCAGGCCCGGCTGGGCCGCGAGCAGGTGCAGCGCCTTCTGCCGGTGGCCGACCATCGCCCTGAGCGGGCCACGACCTTGGAGCCGGCAGACCCGCTCATGCTGCGCGCCGGCGAGCAAGGTGTGCATGCCTATAACGAAGCACACCTGCCGACGCCGCCCGCCGCCATCACCCGCCCGCTGTGGCTGCTGCCGCAAGCCCAACCCTTGCAAGAGCTGCACTCACGCCCTTTGCTCGATGGGTGCGCGCTGCACCTGCTGGCGGGCCCCGAGCGCATCGAGACGGGCTGGTGGGACCACGCCCTGGCAGAGCGCGATTACTTCATTGCCCAGACGACCGAGGGCGCGCTGGTGTGGCTGTACCGCGGGCGCTTCCCGCTCTCTGAGAAAACCCAGGGAGACCGCTGGTATCTGCACGGGCGCTTTGCCTGAGCGCGGGCCGCTCTTACCTCAAGTTCAACGGCAGCACGCCGATATCTTGTGTGCCCAGGGGCGCCAAGAGCCTCAGCATTTCGTGTTATTCGTCACCCACCTCCATTCGTTCAGGAGTCGATATGAACATCGATAACTTGACACTGCGCTCTCGCCTGCTGATGGGCTTCGGGCCCATGTTGCTCATTCTCGGCATCAACACGGCTGTGGCGGCCAGCCATGTCGAAGGGCCTGCCAAGACCTGGATCATTCTGTGCGGCAGCGCGGCCATCTTGATCGGCGCCGCCTCGGCCTGGTGGCTCACCCGCAGCGTGGTTCAGCCCCTGCGCCAGGCACTCGACGTGGCGAAGAAGATCACGGCCGGTGACCTGACCTCGCAATACGAGGTCAAGCGCAGCGACGAATTCGGCCAGCTGATGCTGGCGCTGGGCGGCATGAAAGAACAGTTCTTCAAGGTCGTGAGCGACGTGCGCGCCGGCACCACCACCGTGGCCAGCACCTCTTCGCAGATCAGCCGCGACAACGTGTCGCTGTCCGACCGCACCACCGCCCAGACCGACACGCTGCAGCAGACCGCCGCGTCGATGGAGCAGATCACCATCACCGTCAAGCAGAACGCCGACAACGCCGAGCAAGCCAACAAGCTGGTGCTGCAGGCCTCCGACCACGCGGTGAAGGGTGGCGAAGTGGTGACCCAGGTCGTCACCACCATGGGCTCCATCAAGGACAGCTCGCGCAAGATCTCCGACATCATCGGCGTGATCGACGGCATTGCCTTTCAGACCAACATCCTCGCGTTGAACGCGGCCGTAGAGGCCGCACGTGCTGGCGCGCAGGGGCGCGGTTTCGCCGTGGTGGCCGCCGAAGTGCGCAACCTGGCGCAGCGCTCGGCCACGGCCGCCAAGGAGATCAAGTCGCTCATCAGCGACTCGGTCGAGAAGGTTGACGCAGGCAGCAAGCTGGTCGACGACGCGGGCAAAACCATGACCGAGATCGTCTCCTCAGTGAAGCATGTGGCCAGCATCATGAAAGAGATGGCCTGCGCCAGCCATGAGCAGAGCACAGGCATCCAGTCAGTGAATCAGGCCATCGTCGAGATCGACGGCGCGGTGAAGATGAACGCGCGGTTGGTGAAAGACGCAACACAGACCGCCGCCGGCCTGAACGAGCAGGCCGTGACGCTGCTCAAATCGGTGTCGGGCTTCAACCTGGGCACGCGTGAACACGGCAACGCCGATGAAGCGGCCGCCCTGGTCAAGCAAGGCCTCGCCTTCTTCAAGGAGCATGGCAAGGCCGCCTTTGTGGACGAGATCAACAAGCTCGGCAAGGGCCGGTTCGTTGATAGAGACCTCTACCTCATGGCCATAGGCTCCAATGACGCGATTTTCTATGCCCATGGCAACAACCCGCGTGTGCTCGGGGTAGGCCCGACCAGCAAAGACATCGACGGCAAGTTCTTCGTCAAAGACATGGCCAATCTGGCCAAATCGGGCAGCCAAGGCTGGGTTGACTACAAGTGGGCCCACCCCGTGACCAACGAGGTCAAGCTCAAGTCGTCTTACGTTGAACGGGCTGGCGACCTCGCCATCGCCTGCGGCATCTACAAAGGCTGACGGCCTTTCAAGGGCGTGGCAAATGCCACACCACCTGGGACGCAAGCGGTGTCCAGGCGCTGACCTTCACGCCAGCCTGCCGCAGGCCACGCCCCACCCACACATTGCAAGTGGTGAACGCGTCGTAGGAGCCGCGCGCTTCGTAAAACGCGTCATGCGCACCATAGTGCTGGCCGGGCACGCTCACGCCTTGCCCCGTGCCGGCACGCACCAGTGCCGTGTCGACATGCTTCACCAGCGAGGCGTATTGCTTAGCCGACAAGGGCAGGGCATAAGTGCCTTCCTGCAAATCAGACGGGCGCAAATAGCTCACATGCAGCAAGGAGCGACCGCTGCCCGACAGAGCCTGCAGGGCACGCATCGCCGTGAGGTCTCGCCAGCGCGGCGTGTTCAGGTAGAACTCGCGGTCGCCCCAACCGATTGCGACATAGGTTGCTCCGACAGGTGCTTGGGCCAGATGCTCTGCCGGAAAGGCCAGCGACCAGTCCACACCTTCAGCGCGCAGCGGGAACACGAAATCGGTGTGCACGCCGTTGGAGTGCACATAGGCGTTCACCGCGATCGTGCCCGCTTGTGGCGCCGTGTTGGCGGGCAGCAGCAGCAGACCGTAGGCGATTGAAAAGTATGCGGCCGCCAAGACGATGGGAATGAGCAAGAGTTTGGCCAACTGCTTCGATGCATTGCCGATAGAGAGGGCGGCCATCATGTGATAAAGATGAGGCGCCTTACACCGCACGCCAAACAAGTACGCCGGCAAGTGCAAACAGAGACGCGTAAGTGCCGATCGCGCCCAGAAAGCGAAGGCGGCTGCGGGGTGTGGCGCTCTGCACAAGAAGCATGGCGACGGCATGGAGAACCCTGCTTGCTGTGGCGACGACAGCGGCGACGCTCAGAAAGAAGCTTGGAGCGGTGAAGTCCAGGTACAGCAAAAGCGCCACCAGCAGCGGGATGTACTCAGCCGCATTCCCGTGTGCCCTAACGGCTTGTGTCAGCTGCGTTTCGGCGACCCTGAGAGACTCGTTCCTCCACAGCCTCACCCTTGAAACATTGACGCTCAGAGCGCCGTAGAGGATGACCAAGATTGCCGAGCAGAGTAGAGGCATATTCATGCTCGGCATTCTGCGACAGGTCACCCCCTTTTTCGGTTGACGTTCGACGTGAGCTGATTCCAGGCATCAGTTGCTTTGGGCCTGCGGGTTCAGCGATTGGAATGCGAAGGGACTTCCCCAGTCCTGCAACGGCGACGAGGCGCCTAGATTGGTGGGTAGTCATCAATCTGCAGTTTATACAGGCCTGTGACACGCCGCAATGTAGCCGCTGCCCGTGGCTCAAGCAACGACTGGCAGAGCCTGCAACGGGCAGCGGCCCCACTGACTGACCCAGCAGCGCAAGCAGAAGAACGAGCTTGCGCAGGAAACCTAGCCCGATGAACTTCAGAACGACGCAAGCGAGCAGGCGCCGATGCCAGAGACTGAAACGAAGCCAAGCTGCTCAACATGTAGTTCCATGCGGCGCTTGAAACACCGAGGCCTCGACAAGCCGCCTAACGTGGAGATGAGAGGCGGCGCCCGGCTTGCCGGGTGACGTCCTCTCGATTGAAGGGTTGGGCGGCGGCTCTGCATGCAAAAGCTGCGGCGCCCGAGCGTGCACAGCCTAGCAGCCGCTGAGTGCGAAAGCCACAGGGCTCGTGCGAGAGCCAAAGCCGGTGACCGCGTGTGCTAGCGGCTGCCCGTGACCCTGATACCCGCACCAAGCCACGTGAGTGCAGGGCGGTGGTTGCGCAGAAGGGCTTTGCAGAGAAGCACACCTTCATTGGCCCGGCACTGAAGCCGACCCGTCGAGCTACACCGATGGTTCGACAGATACGGCGCAGGGGCGGCTCAACCTTCTGACCTGGCAGCGTTGATCGAAGCACAAGAAAGCACCGCATGCGGCCAGCCGCTCAACGTTTGAGATGAGAGGCAAACACCGGCTTGCCGGTGTTTGTCCTCTCGATTGAAGGGTTAGGCCGCATGTTGGACTGGCCGTAGCCAGCTACGTGATGCCGACTTCTCGAAGTACTTGCACTGCGCCGCCAAGCGATGTGCGTTCATTACGTTCAGCTGCGCACCAAACTTCTTCGAGAAGGCGTACGGCTTCTACCGAAAGTACTGTCCGGGTGGGTACGGCCTGAACCGTTCGGCCGCAGCCGGTGGCGGGCTAGAGACCGCGAAC